>DATEEA010000201.1:0-7112 GCA_035281445.1 Candidatus Polarisedimenticolia bacterium | reverse complement strand
GGCCGCCGCGCTGGCCGGGGCGGTGGTGGAGAGCCTCCCCACAGGGATCAACGACAACCTCTCGGTGCCTCTGACCGCGGGGGCGTTCCTGTTCGGCATGGCGCACGTGGACCCAGGTCTGCTGGCGGCCGACGCGCCGTGGCGCGAGGGGCTCGCCGCGGCCGCCGCGGTCAACGCAGTGGCGGCGGCCGCGGCGCTTGCGGCCCGGGCGGTCAAGCCGTCGGGCGCCGCCGGAGGGTTCGTCATCGGCACCATGGTCTTCGCCTTCGGCGGGTGGCGCGCCTACGCCGTGCTCCTGCTGTTCTTCGTGCTGGGCACTGGCGCCACCCGGGTGGGCTACGACCTCAAGCGCGCGCGGCGCATCGCGCAGGAAGAGGGCGGACGCCGCGGCGCGCGCCACGCTGTGGCCAACTGCGGGGTGGCCGCGTTTCTGGCGTTTCTCTCCGCGGCCACCCCGCACCCCGAGATCCTCCTGCTGGCTCTGACGGCCTCGCTGGCCACCGCTGCCTTCGACACCGTTTCCTCGGAGATCGGCCAGGTCTATGGCAGACGGACTTTCCTGATCACCACCTTCCGCCCTGTCCCCCCGGGGACGGAAGGGGCGGTCAGCCTGGAAGGGACGCTGGCCGGGGCTGGGGCGGCAGCCTTCATCGGCGCGGCGGCCGCGGCGATGGGCCTGCTCGGCCCGGCCGGCTGGCCGGCCGCGGCGGTGGTGACCGTCGCCGCGTTCGCCGGATCCACCGTGGAGTCGTACATGGGGGCCTCGCGCCTGGGAGGCGGCATGGGGGTGCCCATCGACAACGAGGCGATGAACTTCACCAACACCGCCGTGGGGGCGGCCGCGTCGCTGGCCCTGGCCGCGCTGCTGCTGCCGGGCGCTGCATGAGCGGCGCCGCGGCCGCCGCCGGGCGGGTGAGGACCTACGTGGAGTTCACCCGGCCCTTCACGCTGCTGCCTCCCACGCTGGGGGTGGTCTCGGGAGCGGTCACCGCCTTCGGGTCGGCCTACAACCCGGATCCCGCCAGGAGGCTCACCTGGGACGTGGCGCTCACCGTGCTGCTGGGGTCGCTCTGCGCGGCGCTGCTGAACGCGGCCTCCAACGGCATCAACCAGTACTACGACCTGGAGATCGACAGGCGCAACAAGCCGGGCCGGCACCTGGTCACCGGCGCCATCTCCCTGCAAGGCGGCTTCGCCTTCTCCATGATCCTCTATGCGGCGGCCATCCTCCCCACCTGGCTGGTGGTCATCCATCCCTACGAAGGGCTGTGGGCGAAGCTCACCGCGCCGCCGGGGCGGCACGAGTGCACGCTCATCTACCTGATCGGGATGCTGTTCACGTTCATCTACTCTGCTCCCGCCTTCGGCCGCACCAAGCGGCTGGGGATCTGGGCCAACGTCACCATCGCCATCCCCCGGGGATGCCTGCTGAAGGTGGCCGGCTGGTCCATGGTGGCCTCCGTCGCCCATCTGGAGCCCTGGTTCATCGGGGGCATCTTCATGCTCTTCCTGCTCGGCGCCTCCACCACCAAGGACTTCTCCGACATGGAGGGGGATCGGGCCGGAGGCTGCAGGACGCTCCCCATCGTCTATGGAGTGCGCCGCAGCGCCTGGATGATCGCGCCTTTCTTCGTGGCCCCGTGGCTGCTCCTGCCGCTGGGCGCCGCGCTGGAGAATCCCTTCGATCCGGGGCGCCGCGTCCTGACCGGCAACCCCTGGATGCTGTCGTCCCTGGGCATCCTGCTGGCCGCCTGGGGGCTCTATGTGTGCTGGCTGATCCTGAAGCGCCCGGAAGAGCTGGCCGAGGTGGAGAACCACGTCTCGTGGAAGCACATGTACCTCATGATGATGGCCGCCCAGGCCGGATTCGCCGCCGCCTACCTCGTGTGAGGCGGCGCGCCGCGTTCGGCGCCGCCATCCCCGCCGTCGTCCTGTTCATCGGACTGATGGCTTCCCTCATCATCCCTTCCCACTTCTTCGTGCTGACCGAGGCGCTCGACCGCCTGGGACTGCTGGGGGGCAGGGTCCGGCCGCCGGGGCTGCCGCCGCCCGGCCGCTTCGCCGCGCCGCCGCAGCCCCTCTGGATCGAGGGGGGGATGCTCTGGGACGCCGCCGGGGGGCTCCGCCCCAACCCCGGGATCGGGACCGAGGCTGGCCGGCTGACCGCCTCGCGCCCCGCGGGCGCCCGCGCCCTCGACGCCGCGGGATGCACCATCCTTCCGGGCCTCATCGACGCCCACGTGCACTCTCTGGGCGGGAGCTTCGACGGCGAGGCGCTGATCGCCCGCGGAGTGACCACGGCGCGCGACCTGGGATCGGATCTGCGCGGGGTCCTGGCCCACCGGGCGCGCGCCGCCCAGGGCTCGAGGCTCGGCCCCAGGGTGTCGGTGGCAGGACCCTACCTGGTGGGAGGAGAGGCCTCGGGGGACCAGCAGCGCGCCGTGGCCTCGGCGCAGGAGGCCGCCAGCGCCGTGGCCGAGCTGGCCCTGGCGGGCGCCGACGGCGTCAAGACGCACCAGGGGATCGGCGCGGACCTGCTGGCGGCGGTGGTGGAGGCGGCGCGTCCGCGCGGGCTGTGGGTCGCCGCGCACCTCGACGATGTGCCGGCCGCCGCGGCCGCCCTGCTCGGGGTGGACACCCTGGAGCACGCCTCGGGATGGGACTGGGACGGCCCCGCGGGGGACGACCTGGCCGCGCAGGACGAGCTGATCGCCCTGCTGGCCGCCCGGCGGGTGGCCGTGACTCCGACTCTGGCGGTGGCCGAGCGGTCGGCCAGCCCGGCGGCGGCCGCGGCCGACCCGGAGCTGGCCTACCTCCCCTGGCTGGTGCGCCGCGGATGGATCCATCGCATCGCCGGGATCCCTCCCGCCGAGCCGGGCGCGCCGGCGGGACGCGGGAAGCGGCTGGAGAGGATCGGCCGCTTCGCTGCCCGCCTCTCCGCGGCGGGAGGGATCGTGCTGGCGGGCAGCGACGCACCGGCCTGGCTGGTGCCGCACGGCGCGGGGCTGCAGCGCGAGATCGAGCTGCTCCGCCGGGCCGGGATCCCGCCGGCGCGGGTCCTGGCCGCCGCCACCCACGACGCCGCCCGCGCGCTGCGGCTGGAGCGCGAGACGGGGCTGCTGCTGCCGGGGATGCGGGCGGATCTCCTTCTCGTGCGGGGAGACCCGCTGGCCGAGCCGGCGGCGCTGCGGCGCGTGGCGATGGTGGTGCGGGATGGGCGGGTGGCGCTCGACGCGCTGAATTGACACCGGTGGATCGCTCCAGTAGAGTGGCGCGCGTGAAGAGGATCTTGTTCGTCTTCCTCGTGCTCCTCTGCTTCCTAGCGGCCGTCGTGGTCATGTGGTCGTCGATCCACAAGGTCCTCATGGCGCGCTGAAGCCCCACGTTCCACCTCGAGTCAGGGTCGCTCGCGCCGCAATGTTCACCCGAAGCTCGCGCCTGCTCACCCGCATCAACCAGGCCACCGTCTCCGCGCAGGGCTGGGCCCGCCAGCTCGACACCCTTCGGCGCGCGGAGGCCTCGTACGTGCTGCTCATCGTGGCCATCGGCGTCCTGGGCGGGCTGGTGGGACTTCTCTTCCGCCTCGGCCTGAACGTCTTCCAGGTCATCTACTTCGCCTCCAGCGAGTCGATCGTCACCATCGTCCAGAACCTGTCGTGGCAGACGCGGCTGGCGGCGCCCGCGGGCGGCGCTCTCATCGCCGCGCTGGTCATCAAGTACGGGTTGAAGGGCGGACCCTCCGAAGGGATGTCGGAGATCATGGAGGCGGTCGTCCTGAAGGAGAAGGCGCTGCGGGTGCGGCCGGCCCTCTGGAAGGCCCTGGCCTCGCTGGTGACGCTCGGCTCGGGAGGCTCGCTGGGGCGCGAGGGTCCGATGGCCCAGGTCAGCGCCGCGGCGGCGGGACGCCTCTCCGAGTTCCTGCACATCTCCGCGGAGCGCCAGCGGATCCTCATGGGCTGTGGCGTGGCCGCGGGGATGGCCGCCGCCTACAACGCCCCCATCGGCGCCTCCTTGTTCGTCATGGAGGTGATCATCGGCAACTTCGCCATGGACATCTTCGGGCCGCTGGTCGTCTCGTCCGTGGTGGCCACCATCATGACCCGGGGGACGGTGGGCGGGGCGATCTACGAGGTTCCCGAGTTCAGGCTGATCTCGACATGGGAGTTCGTTCCCTACGTCCTGCTGGGGATTGCCTGCGCCGTCGTGGGCCGGCTGTTCATGGAGGGGCTGTTCGGGTTCGGATGGCTGTTCGGCAAGCTGCGCCTGCCGATATGGATGTCGGCGGCGATCGGCGGCCTGGGCGTCGGCGCCATCGGCATCTGGACGCCGTGGGTCTGGGGCAACGGCCAGGAAGGGGTGGACCGCGCTCTGCGCGGAGAGTTCCCCCTGGAGATCCTGGCGCTGGTGCTGGCCGGCAAGATGCTGGCCACGTGGCTCACCATCGGCTCGGGAGCGCCCGGAGGCGTGTTCACGCCGACCATCTTCCTGGGCGCCATGCTGGGAGGGGTGGTGGGAGAAGGGGCGCACACGCTGTGGCCCAACATCACCGCTCCGCCGGGCGCCTACGCCCTGGTGGGGATGAGCGGGCTGCTGGCGTCCACCACCCACGCCCCCATCATGTCCACCCTGATGGTCTTCGAGATGTCGCTCAACTACAACCTGATCCTTCCGGTCATGGTCTGCTCGGGGATCTCCGCCCTGCTGTCGCGCGCGCTCAAGCGAGATTCGATCTACACCGCCCGGCTGAGGCGGCGCGGCGTGGACATCGACCTGGCCATCGAGGAGAGCGCCCTGCAGTCGATCCAGGTGGCCGACGTCATGTGGACCAATCCCCCCACCGTCCGGCCGTCGGCGCCGCTGCGCGCCCTGCTCGATCAGTTCCTGCACATGCGGGGAGGCATGACCATCCACGTGGTGGACGAGAAGGACCGCTACATCGGCCTCATCGACGTGCACGACCTGGTGGCGGCGGCCGATCAGAAGGAGGTCGCCGACCTGCTCATCGCCGGCGATCTGGCGCGCATGGTGCCGCACGTCAAGCCGGGCGAGCCTGTCTCCAACGTCACCGAGAAGTTCTGGTTCCAGGAGCACGGGGAGATCCCGGTGCTGTCGGCCGACGAGCCGCCTCGGTTCCTGGGGGTGGTCACCCGGCGCGACGTGCTGAGGGCGTTCGATCGGGAAGTTCTGCAGCGCAAGCTCCTGACCGTGCGCTACAGCCAGCCCGGGGCGGAGCGGTCCCAGCGGCGCAGCATGGTGGATCTGCCGGCGGAGTTCGCCATCGAGGAGATACCGGTCCCCGCCTCGCTGGCCGGAAGGACCCTCATGGACCTGGACCTCCCCCACAAGTACCTGCTGACGGTCCTCTCCCTCAAGCCGGCGGGCGACAGCGCGGAGATCATCCCCCCTCCCGCCGATCGGGTGCTGGGGGAGGGGGACCGCCTGGTCCTGGTGGGCAAGCGACAGGACCTCGCCCGCTTCGCCCGGGCCTGATGTTGCGGCCCTGAATTCCCATCACGACCATCGCTCGAGCATCCATCATTCAGATGAGCGCAAGTATCTTCGAGACAACCTGCGCTTCTGTCAGGCCGCTGGTGTCCACGATGTGGTCGGCGGTGCGGTAGAGAGGCTCGCGGCGGGCGAGGAGATCCCGCAGGTTGTCCCTGGCGAGCGGGTCGTTGGCCATGGGCCGGTGGTCACCCTGCGCCACGACCCGGTCCCAGTGCTCCTGCGGAGTCGCCTTCAGCCATACGGTGACGGCGTGGCGGCGCAGCAGGTCGTAGGTCTCGGCATGGGCCACGATCCCGCCGCCGGTGGCCACCACCGCCGCCCCCTCCGAGAGCACCGTGTCCAGCGCCTCCCTTTCCCAGCGGCGGTACGACTCCTCGCCATGCAGCTCGAAGATCTCCGCGAGCGACAACCCGGCCGACTCCTCCACCCTGTGGTCCAGCTCCACGAAGGGGACGCCGCGCCGCGCGGCCAGCTCGCGGCCGACCGTGCTCTTGCCGGCGCCTCGCAGACCGAGCAGCGCCACCAGCGACGTCCTGGACGCCCCCTCCAGGAGCGCCGCCGGCGCGGTCCCCAGCGCCCCGGCCAGCCGGGCGAGGCTCAGGATGGAGAGGTTCCCCTCCCCCGACTCCACCTGGGCAAGGAACCGTTCGGAGAGACCGGCCCTCTCCGCCGTCTCCCGGCGGCTCCAGCGCTTCTCTTCCCGGACGCGCCGCAGGCGCGAGCCCAGCCCCTTGAGAAGAGTGCGGCCATCCATGGCTGGCACTATAGTGCATCTCATGGCGACGTGTCGCGTCAAAGCGTCAATATAGTGCTTGTGGGAGGGGCCATTCGGTGGTAGAGTCGAGGGCTATGACCCGGTTCAGCACCCATCCCGGCAGGTACGTCCACTGGAAGCTGGCCTTCGAGGGACCGGTGGCCCGCCTGCTGCTGGACGTGGACCAGGATCGGCCGCTTCGGGCGGGCTACAAGCTGAAGCTGAACTCCTACGACCTGGGGGTGGACATCGAGCTCGCCGACGCCGTGCAGAGGCTGCGCTTCGAGCACCCCGAGGTGCGGGCGGTGGTGGTGACCAGCGCCAAGGACCGCGTCTTCTGCGCCGGCGCCAACATCATGATGCTGGCGTCGTCGTCGCATCCGTTCAAGGTCAACTTCTGCAAGTTCACCAACGAGACGCGCTGCGCCATCGAGGACGCCACGGCCGGCTCCGGCCAGCGATGGATCGCGGCGCTCAACGGCACGGCCAGCGGCGGGGGCTACGAGCTGGCCTCGGCCTGCGCGGAGATCTACCTGGTGGACGACGGCAACTCGGCTGTGTCGTTGCCCGAGGTCCCGCTGCTGGGAGTCCTCCCGGGCACCGGAGGGCTGACTCGCCTGGTGGACAAGAGGAAGATCCGGCGCGATCACGCCGACGTCTTCTCCACGCTGGCCGAGGGGCTCAAGGCGCGCCGCGCCAGGGAGTGGGGGTTGGTGGACGACGCCTTCCCGCGCAGCCGCTTCGACGAGGCGGTGATGGCCCGCGCGCGCGCCGCGGCCGCGGCGGCCGCCCCCGACCCGGGCCGGCGCGGCATCTCCCTGGAGGAGATCGAGCCCGAGATCGAGCAGGG
>DATEEA010000200.1:0-2218 GCA_035281445.1 Candidatus Polarisedimenticolia bacterium | reverse complement strand
CCCCTGGGGCTCGGCCCGTCCGCAGCCTGGACGGTGGAAGGAGGGAGCCACCATGCCTTCCTGGGCCGGTCGGTGGCCGGCGCCGGGGACGTCAACGGCGACGGCCTGGCCGACGTCGTGGTGGGGGCCGACGGCGATCCCGGCGGCGGGGCGGGCTCCGGCAAGGTGCTGCTCTTCACCGGTTCGCGCTGATCGTCTAGAATGAGCGGCACGATCCGAAGGACCGGGATGGTGGAGAGCGGCCGGAGCGAGGCGCCCGGATGACCGGCGGGCCGGGCGGCGCACGCCCGGCCGGGTGCGACAGGAGGCTTCCGAGATGAGGCGGCGGGTGGTGCGGGCGGTGGTGGCGGCCGCGGTGGCGGCGGCCGCGGTGGCGGCGGAGCACGGGGGCCGGGCGCAGTCCTCGGGGGCCCAGCCCCCTCCCGGCGCGTCTCCCAGGCCGGCCGCCCAGGCCCCGGCCCCGGCGCAGGCGGCCTCGCCCGCGGCCGCCGGCAAGCTGGTGGACGAAGGGCGTGCCGCCTACCGCAAGGCCGACTACGGTGTGGCCCTCATCAAGTTCGAGGAGGCGGTCAGGCAGGGGGCCTCGGGCGGAGAGCTCTTCTATCAGATGGGCTTCTGCTACAAGGCGGTCCGGGACGACGCCGCCAGCAGCCGCTCGTACATGGCCCGCGCGGTTCCTCTGCTGGAGCAGCAGATCAAGGACCCCGCGAGGCGCAGCCTGGAGAGCTACTACTACCTCGCCGCCATCCTCCTCAACGAGATCCCCGACGCCGACCGGATGGCCTCCACCGCCAGGGAGGCGGTCAACGCCCTGGAGGGAGGCCACCTCCCCAGGCCCACCACGGGCGAGGGGCTCTTCCAGGCTGGGCGGCTGTACGGCTTCACCGGCCAGCGCGACAAGGCGGTGGCGCACTACGAGAGGGCCATCGCCGCCCTGGAGAAGGAGGGGGGGAAGCAGGCGGGGATCCTGAGGCACTGCCTGGAGGCCTCGGCGGACGCGGCGTCGGAGAACAAGGAATGGGACAAGGCGGCCGGGTTCTACAGGCAGCTCCAGGGTCTGGAGCCTTCCCGCGACGAGGTGAGGATGCCGCTGGCCCTGGCCCTGTTCAACGCGGGCAAGGAGCTGGAGGCGGTGCCGGTGTGGGCGGGATCGCGCGACCCGAGGCTGGAGACGCAGAAGGTCTACCTCGAGCGCGTGGCCCGGCACTACGTGGAGCTGGGGCGGCCGAAGGCGGAGGCTCCGGCGGACGACCAGGAGCTGCGCAAGGCGATCGTGGAGGCCGGGAAGGCCTTCGGCGAGCTGGTGCTGAAGGACGAAGCCCGGGCGCGCGAGGCCTCCGAGGCGTGGCGCAAGGAGATGGACGAGCGGCGCAAGGCCCGCCGCAAGAGCAAGTCGGGCCCCCCGCCGCGCCCTGACATCGAGGAGTTGCAGTCCATCCCGGTCGAGAAGATGACCGCCGAGCAGAGGCTAAGGGCGATGGGCTACGGCAACATCGAGCTGGAGCCGGCGCCGCCTCCTCCTTCCGCCGAGCGGCTGGCGGCCGAGAAGAGGTTCTTCGCCCTGCTGGCCGAGCTGGTCCGCCGCGGCCATCTCGTCCAGGACTTCGCCGCGACCAACGGTCTGGCGCCGCTCATCTTCAAGTAGTGTCCCTCGACGCGCGGTCGGGCGCGATGCTGGCCGCAGCCCTGGTGGCGGCGGCGGTGTTCTGCAACGCCCTGGGCGGGCCCTTCGTCTACGACGACGTCGTCGAGATCCAGGACAACGAGAGGATCCACTCCCTCTCCCGCATCCCCGAGCTGATCGCCACCGACTTCTGGGGGGCAGGGGAGGGGCGAAACCCTCTCTACCGCCCGCTCACCGCCGTGGTCATGGCCGCCGTCTGGGCGGCGGGGGGCGGGGGGCCCTTCCTCTATCACCTGCTGAACGTGCTGCTGCACGCGGCGGCCTCGGCGCTGGTGGTGTCGGTGCTGCTCTCGCTGACCGGGAGGCTGCCGATGGCGCTGGCGGCGGGGCTGCTCTTCGCGGCCCACCCGGTGCACACCGAGGCCGTGGCCTGGATCTCGGGGCTGGGGGAGCTGCTGTCGGCGGTGTGCCTCCTGGCCGCCTGGAGGGCGCACGCCCAGGGAGGGGTGGGAGCGGCGGCGGCGTGGATGGCTCCGGCGCTCCTGTCCAAGGAAGGGGCCATCGTCTTCCCGGCGCTGGCGATGACGGGGGACT
>DATEEA010000199.1:0-7952 GCA_035281445.1 Candidatus Polarisedimenticolia bacterium | reverse complement strand
GCCACCGGCGAGCCCGGCCAGAATTGCGGCGCTGGAGGCGATGGCGATCCACCTGGACGAAGGGGTCATGGGGGGCACCTCATGATGGGGATCTCGGGACTGCGCGTAAAGGAAAGGATACGGTCTGCCCGGGCCCTTCGCAAAAGGAACATCCAAACCGCAAACGATCTAGTGGATCGCCCCCAGCGGCGCTGCGCCGGCCAGGCGCTGCACCGCCTCGGCCAGCTCCGCGGGGCCGGCCAGCCGCAGCGAGGCGGCCGCCTTGCGCGCGATGTACACCAACGTGCCCGGCGCAGGCCAGCCGGCGGGCATCGGAAGGAGGGTGGTGCCGGGCTGGAAGCCGCAGCCGGTCGCCAGCCGGGCCAGACTCTGAGGAGTGAAGAAGTAGTCGGCGGTGGGATCCTTGAGAGGCTGCCACCGCGGGCCGCGCAGCCGGGCGGTGAGGGAAGCGAGACTGGGGGTCTCGATGACCACGTAGCCCCCGTCCCTCAGCAGCCGCGAGACCTCCATGAGCGTGGCCCGCGGCGAGCGCGCCCGGGCCAGCGATCCGAACAGCGCGGCCAGGTCGAACGACTCGATCGGGAGGCGGCCGTCGGGGAGCGCCCCGGTCATCACCGACCCGCGCGCCCCGGCGCTGCGCAGCCGCTCTCTGGCGCGGGCCGCCTCCTGGTCCCGCGGCTCCAGCCCCACCACCTCGAACCGCCGCGGATCCAGGGAGGCCAGCACCCGGCCGGCCCCGCACTCCACCTCCAGGACGCGCCCCCCGTCGAGGATCCTGCGCAGAGCGGCGGCGCGCTTCTGGTCGGAGCGGGCGGCGCGCCGCCCGGGGGCGCCCTCCTGCCCGGGACGATCGGGGCCGGGCAGGGCGCAGACCAGGCCGCAGCCGGCGCACTCCATGAGCTGCCGGCCGCAGGGAGAGGCGCTCGGGGAGAGCCTCAGCTCGGTGCCGAGGCAGAGATCGCAGGACATCCGCGAGGCGCTCATGGGGCCTCCTCAGTGCTGATGCTATCACCATCCACCGGACGATCCAGGGCCGTTCGCC
The DNA here is from genome assembly GCA_035281445.1 of Candidatus Polarisedimenticolia bacterium. GTDB lineage: Bacteria > Acidobacteriota > Polarisedimenticolia > JACPZX01 > DASXTC01 > DATEEA01. Next base: position 6,910 of record DATEEA010000199.1, on the reverse strand, counting down.
GAGGCCGGCGGACTTAAGGGCCTGCGGAAAGGTTAGCACCGCCGCCGATTGACACCCCACGGGGGCGAGGCCAGAATCGCTCCATGACCCTTCCGGCGCCGTCCCTCCTGGCCGGGCCGGCCGCCCGGGCCGGCCAGGCGGCCGCCGACTCCCTGGAGGGCCCGGCCGGCGGGCGGATCGCCGACTCCCCCCTGGCCTGGGCGGCGGCGGCCGTCCTCATGGTCGTGGCGCTCTACTTCCTGATCCGGCTGCTGGAGTGGGACGCCATGAACAAGGACACCCCCAACCAGGAAGACCCTTTCCATTGAGGCCCACGTGCTGAACGACGCGGAGGTGGAAGCGCTGTTTTGTCAGATGGTCGCCCAGCAGCGGGCGAAGGTGCTGGGGATCGCCCGCTCGCTGGACGCCAGGCTGACCCAGGACGACGTCCTGAGCCCGCAGGACTTTCCGGCCCTGGCCGAGGACACCCGGTTCAGCTACGAGGACGGGCTGCTGGCCGGGCTGCTGAGCGCGCAGGCTGCGGTGCGGGCGCTGGCGGCGCAAAGGCGCGGGGCCTGACCCTTCAGGCGCCGGGCGCCACGGGGAGAGCGTACGCCAGCATCTTGTACATCAGCCGCGCGGCCAGAAAGTCCGGCGCGTGCAGCCCCTTCACAGGCGCCAGCTCCATCAGGTCGAAGCCGACGATCCGCTCCCGCGCGGCCAGCGCCTTCAGGAAGCGCAGCGTCGGCCACCACTCCCCGCCTCCCGGCTCGGGCGTCCCCGTGGCCGGCATGAGGGCCGGATCGAAGTAGTCGAGATCGACGGTGACGTAGACCGGCCTCCCTTTGGGAACCATCTCCAGCGCCCGCGGCACCCAGTCCCCCTCCTGCATCTGGTGCGCAAACAGGGTCGTCACCGCTCCGGAGTCGATGATCGCCCGCTCCTCTGGGCTCTGCGCGCGGATGCCGATCTGCACCAGAGGGGCGTGCTCTCTCATCCTGGCTCCGGCGCAGGCGTGGTTGTGCCTGGAGCCGTGGTAGGCGTCGCGCAGGTCGGAGTGCGCGTCGAAGTGCACGATGACCATCCCGGGGTGGCGCGCGGCGTAGGGGCCGGTGGCCCCGGGGGAGATGGAGTGCTCCCCCCCCAGCGTCACCACGAACTTGCCGTCCTCGAGGTACCGTCCGACCCTCTCGGCCACGCGGCGCACCATGACCTCGGGGCGCACCCCGGAGCAGGGCACCGGCGGGGCGGTGTGGATCCCCACCCGGTAGGGCTCCCGCCTCACCTCCTCGTCGAACAGCTCCACCTGCTGCGAGGCCGCGCGGATCGCCTCCGGGCCCTTCTCCGTCCCCCGGCCGAAGGTCACCGTCCCCCCGTAGGGGACCGGCAGCACCACCACGGCAGAGGTGCCGTAGGCCGACTCCTCGGGGGTCAGCCCGAAGCAGGGAGGGCGCCTGGAGGCGGCGCGCGCGCGGCGAGGCATGGCGTTGAGGCCTTTTCTCAGGTCAGGTAGGTGTAGGCGTCGAACTGCCCTCGGTACTCCGAGAGCAGCTGGCGCGCCTCGCGGGGGGAGATCCCGTCGCGCGACTGGCGCTCCTCCAGGATCGCCTGGAGCCTCGCCGCCAGGTCCTTGGCGTCGTAGCCGAAAGCGGCCAGCGTCTCGCGCACCGAGTTGCCGCGCCGGATCCTCTTGACGTGCACCTTCCCCTCGTCGTCCACGACCAGGTGCGCCTCGTTGACCGATCCGAACAGGTTGTGCAGGTCTCCCATGGTGTCCTGGTAGGCGCCGATGAGCATCAGGGCCAGGTAGTAGGGCTGGCTCCCTTCCAGGGAGTGCAGCTCCAGGGCTTCCTTGATGTCCTTGAGGTCCACGAACTTGTCGATCTCCCCGTCGGAGTCGCAGGTGATGTCCACCAGGGTCGCCCTCCTCTCCGGCTTCTCCCGCAGGCGGTGGATGGGCACGACCGGGAAGAGCTGATCGAGCGCCCAGTGGTCGGGGATCGACTGGAAGACCGAGAAGTTGCAGACCACCTTCTCGTGGAGCTGCTTTTCCAGCTCCACGAACTCGTCGGCCACGAACTTCTGCGTCTTGGCGTACCGCACGGCCTTGGCCGCGATCTCCCAGAAGCAGGCCTCCCCTTTGGCCCGCTCCTCCAGCGACAGGAGCCCCAGGTTGAACAGCGCGAACATCTCGTCGCGGTGCTCCACCGCGTCGTGGTAGTACTCGCGGTAGTTCTTCACGGTCATGTTCTTGAGGATGAAGAAGAGGTCGCCGATGACCTGAGGGTCCTTCGCCGCAGGCTTGAGCTTCTGGCTGGTGCGTGCGCTGATCTCGGCGCGGACGTCGATCACCAGCACGGAGTGGTAGGCGGTCATGGCCCGGCCCGACTCCGAGACGATGTCCGGCTCGGGCACGTTCTCGTTCTCGCAGACGTCCTTGATGGTGTACACGACGTCGTTGGCGTACTCCTGCACGGTGTAGTTGACGCTGGCGTCGGAGGAGGTCCTGGACCCGTCGTAGTCCACACCCAGCCCCCCGCCCACGTTGATGTACCGGATGTCCACCCCCATCTTGCGGGCCTTGGCGTACACCCGGGCCGCCTCTTTGATGGCGTTCTTGAGGCGGCGGATCTCGGTGATCTGCGAGCCGATGTGGAAGTGGAACATCTTGAGGCAGTCCAGCAGCCTGGCCCGCTTCAGCTCCTGGATCCCCTCCAGGAGCTGCGCCGTGGACAGGCCGAACTTGCTGGTGACCCCGCCCGACTTCTCCCACTTCCCCGAGCCCTTGCTGTGCAGCCGGACCCTGAAGCCGATGGCCGGCTTCACGCCGCGATCCTTCACGATCTGGACCAGGTGCTCCAGCTCGTAGGGCTTCTCCACCACCACGATCACGTTCTTGCCGATCTTCTGCGCCAGGATGGCGTTGGAGAGATAGGCCATGTCCTTGAAGCCGTTGCAGATCAACAGCGACTCCGGGGGCGTGTCCAGCGCCAGCGCGCCGAGCAGCTCGGGCTTGCTCCCCACCTCGATCCCCAGGTTGTACTTCCATCCGGCCTCCAGGAGCTCGTTGACCACGAAGCGGTGCTGGTTGACCTTGATGGGGAAGACCGGCTTGTACTCCCGGGAGTAGCCGAACTCGGTGATCGCCTTGCGGAAGGCGTTGCAGAGGTTGCGCACCTGCGATTCCAGAAGCTGCGGGAAGCGGAGCAGCAGCGGCGTGGTGACCCCCTTGCGCGCCAGCTCCTCGACCTCCTTGAGCAGCTCGATCGACCGGCTCTCGTCATTGGTCGGCGTGACCGACAGGTGCCCCTCCTCGGTGACGCGGAAGTACCCTCCCCCCCACGAGTCGATGCCGTAGAGGTTCATCACATCGTCGATGCCGTACTTCTCCATCACCCCTCCTGAGGTCCGCCCTGGAGGCGGCCGCTCCGCGCGCCGCGCGCGGAGCGCTGATTATAGCGCTTCGATTCCGGACGCCTCGCGCGGGCCGAGCCCGGCCAGGCGCGCCATGACCCGGTCGAGCGCCTTGAGGGCCTCCGTCCATGGCCGGCCCCCCTCGTGGGGGGCCAGCCTCTCCAGGCGCCGGGCCGCGGCGGCCGCCTCCTCCACGCCGCGGCCGGCGGGGCGCGGGACCGGCAGCCTGTTGAGGTGGGCCAGCTTCAGCTCGGCGAAGACCCGGCCGGCCCTCGGCTGGTAGGCGCGGAACAGCCAGGTGGCCAGGCTGGAGTTGAGGAACGCCTCGAGGTACTCCAGCGGCACGGGGCAGCCGGGGCGCGGCCGGGCCGTGAAGAGGTTGTTGCTGGCCGCGAGCCCCTGCCTGTCGATCGCCGCCATCACCCGGTCCCCCGTCCTGCGCACCAGAAGCTTGGGCGGCTCCAGCCACCGCTCCTGCCCCAGGTTGGCGTACCCGTCCGGCCTCCGGGCGATGAGCCCCGGGTCGTAGGCCACCCTCCATCCCGACGGGGCGACCCGGAAAGGGCGCACCTCCCCGCGCCCGAACACCAGGGGGCGGAGCGAGCCCGGGCTCACCTCCGGGCTCGGCGCCGCGCCGGGGGGGATGAAGAGCAGGGGGCGCAGGTTGCCGGAGTGGATCCCTTCGTGGGCCTCCAGCCACTCCCCCAGCGGCGTCCCCTCCCTCTGGAGACGATCCAGCAGCGACCGCGCCCTCCCGTCAAGCTCCAGGTTGAAGACCAGGCCGGGAGCCGACGCCAGGCCGGCCTGCTCCACCGCCACCTCCGGCCCCTCCGGCCCTCGCGGCAGGCAGCGGATCGCGTGGCGCCCGGCGGGCCTCTCCAGCCGGGCCACCACGCTGCACGCGTCGAGGCTCACCCCGGGAAAGCACATCCCCCATCGCGCCACTTCCTCGACGCGGAAGCTCTCCAGCAGGTGCGCCCTCGCCTCCGGGTAGTTCTTCACCAGGAAGTAGTCGGGCAGGATCAGCCCCAGCCTGCCTCCCGGCTCCAGCCATGACGGCGCCCGCTCCAGGAACAGCATGCAGGGATCGAGCCGCCGCCGGGCCAGCCGGAAGCGCCGGCGGTAGTCCTCCTTGCTGCGGCGGTCGAGCCCGGTGCTCCATCCGCCCCACGGCGGGTTGCCGATCACCGCGTGGAAGCGAGCCGCGCCGAACGGGCCGCCGCCATCGGCCAGGGCGTCCGCGCGGCGGACCACGCCGGCGCCGGGACGACAGCCGAGCGCGCGCCCGGCGAGGCGCACGGCCACCGGATCGACGTCCATCCCGCGCAGGCAGCGCCTCACGACCTCGGGACGCAGCGCTTCGGGTGAAACCCCCGCCGCCCGTCCCAGGCGGCCGGCGATGAGATCGGCCGCCTCGGCCAGCAGGGCGCCGTCTCCCGCCGCCGGATCGAGCACCAGCAGATCGAGCGCGTCGTCCAGGCGGCCCGCTCCGGCCGCCCGCTCCCGGAAGGCCAGCAGCGGCTCGAGCGCCGCCGCCACGACGTGCCGCGCGATCCGGCGCGGGGTGTAGTAGACGCCGCCCAGCCGGCGCTGGGCCCGGGTCAGCGTGTCGGGATAGGAGGCGGCGGGGACGCGAAGCCTCGCGCGCCCGGGCGGCGTGCTCAGGGCCTGGGCGGAGGCGCCGCCGCGCCGGCCTGCGGGGCGGAGGCCGCGAGAAGCCTGGCGACCTCCGAGCCCACCTTCTGGTGGAAGTCCGGAGTGACGCCGATCCACCGTCTGAGGATCTTGCCGCTGGAGTCGATCAGGAAGGTGGTGGGGACGGCCTCCACCCCGCCGAACCGCTCCGCTGTCTGGTCGTCTCCCATGGCCATGGGGTAGTTCACGCCGAAGCCGGGGTTGTCCTTCAGGAACTTCTTCACCTCGCCGGCGTCGCCCGATTCCATGGCCACTCCGATGACCCGCAGCCCCTTGCCGCCGTGATCCTTCAGCAGCCGGGCGATCTGCGGCATCTCCTCGCGGCAGGGGAGGCACCAGGTCGCCCAGAAGTTCACCAGGGTGACCCTGCCCTGGGAGAAGTCCACGGTGAGCCGCCCGCCGTCGAGGTCGGGGAGCGTGAAAGGCCGGGTCTCGGCGTGGGCGGACAACGCCGAGAGAGCCAACAGAAGGCACAGCAGCAAGCGCATCGTCTCTCCACGACAGGGTGGGGCGCAGCGGGAAAAGCCTACTACACATGCCGTCCGATTGCAGCGGCGGGGGTTTCGCCGCTATCATTCGCCCTCTGGAGGGACCATGACGCTGCATCGGCCTGCACGTCGCCTTCTCGCCGTCCTGGCGGCGTCCGCCCTGGCGCCGCTGCTGGCCCCGGCGCCGGATGGAGCCTCCGCCGCGACCCCCGACCTGAAGACCTACTTCGCTTCCGACTTCAAGGACGCCGCCTACCAGCAGAAGGTGCACCGCAAGGTGGGGCTGGCCTGGAAGCGCCCCGATCCCCCCGCTGCCGGGAGCAAGGCGGTGGTGGTGGCCACCATCCTGCGCGACGGGAATCTGCTGGAGGCGAGGCTGCACCACAAGAGCGGCTCGGACGCCTGGGACGCCTCGGGCGTGGCGGCGGTGAAGGCCTCGGGGCCGTTCGATCCGCTGCCGAAGTCCTACCCACGCACCTCGGTCGAGGTGCACTTCCACTTCGAGTACAACAACTGAGAGCCCCGGGCCGTGCAGCCCGGCTCAGTGCCCCCGAGCCAGGACATCGAGGTACTTGAGCCCCGTGCCGGTGTTGAACAGCACCACCCGCTCGTCGGGATCGATCAGCCCCCCGGCCAGGAGCCGGCGTGCCGCGGCCAGAGTGGCCGCCCCTTCCGGGGCCGGGAAGATCCCCTCGTGGCGCCCGATCTCCCTGACCGCCGCGATCAGCTCCTCGTCGGGGACCGCCAGCGCCGTGCCGCCGCTGTCGCGCAGCGCCTTCAAGATGAGCCGATCCCCCACGGCCGCCGGGACCCTCAGCCCGGCGGCCAGAGTCGAGGGCCCGGCCCAGGGCTCGGCCTCCTCGCGACCCTGCTCGAAGGCCCTCACGATCGGCGCGCAGCCGGACGACTGCACCGAGACCATGCGGGGCCGCCGCGGGCCGGTCCACCCCAGGGCTTCCATCTCCTCGAACGCCTTCCACATGCCGATCAGGCCCGTTCCCCCGCCGGTCGGGTAGGCGATCACGTCGGGCAGCTCGCCGTCCATCTGCTCGGCCAGCTCGTATCCCATCGTCTTCTTCCCCTCCAGCCGGTACGGCTCCTTGAGCGTGGAGAGGTCGAACCACCCGGCCTCGGGCTCGGCCTCCATCATCGCCCGCATGGCTCGGGCCGCGTCGCCGATGTGCCCGGAGACGGTGTGGACGACGGCGCCGTAGGCGTCCAGCTCGCGGAAGAAGCCGTCCGGCGTCTCCTCGGGGAGGAACACGTGCACCGGCAGCCCCACCCAGGCGCCGTACGCCGCCGCGGCCGACGCGGCGTTGCCGGCCGAGGGGAGG
>DATEEA010000198.1:0-4300 GCA_035281445.1 Candidatus Polarisedimenticolia bacterium | reverse complement strand
CGGCCCGAGACGGCGCCCGCCGCCGGCGCCACGGCGCGCTCCAGGCACGCGGCGACCCGCTCGGGAGTCCCCAGGTCGGTCCAGCCGCAGGGGGGGACGCGCAGGACGGACAGGGCGTCCTCGGACCCCTGCAGCACGTCGCGCGAGACGTCGGCGGGCTCGATGGCCCGGTAGAGACAGGCCAGCGCCCGCTCCCGCGCGGGCGAGCCGGCAGCGGGCATCTCCTGCAAGGCCAGGGTCAGCCAGCGCAGACGCCGCTCGAACAGCGCCAGCAGCTCGCGGGCGCGCCCGGCGATGATGAAGGAGTTCCAGACGCCGCCGCGGCGCATCAGCCGCAGCGCCTCGTCGGCGGCGGGCTTCTCCACGAAGGAGACGACCGGAGCCGGGCTCCCTTCGCCGCCGGGGACGATCCAGCCGTAGTCGGAGACAGCGGCGTCCGGGGCGATCCCCATCAGGACGATGCCCGCTCCGCGCCTCTGCACGGCGGCCAGCCCCCGGCGCACCGCGCGCTCCAGCACCGCCTCGTCCTGCACGTGGTGGTCCGAAGGCAGCACCACCACGCGCGCGGAGGGATCCCGCCGCAGCACCTCCAGCAGGGGAAGCAGCAGCCCCGGCGCGGTGCCGCGGTTCTCCGGCTGCACGATGACGTTGGCTCGGGGCTGCCCGGCGAGCTGGGCGCTCCACCAGCGTCTGTGGGCGGCGGCCACCACCGTGACCACCCTTGGGGCCGCGGCGATGCGCCGGGCCCTGGCCAGGGCCTTGTGCAGGAGCGAGCCGTCACCCCTCAGAGAGCAGTACTGCTTGGGAGTGGTGACGCCGTCCCGATCGGTGGTCAGGCTCCTGAGCCTCGTGCCGTCTCCTGCCGCCAGAACGATGCACCAGCGATTCCCCTTCGGTCCCATGGCTTCTCCTCCTCCCGCGGCGGCGCCGCCGCCGAACCGCCCGCTTGGATGCGCGCGCCGCGAGGACGGTTTCCGCGCAACCGCGCGGCGCCCGCCGGCATCGAAACGGACCGAGCGGAGGAGGGCGGACATGCAGGGACAGGCCAGGATCGTGGTGAGGTATCCGGCGAAGGGGCGCGGGATCGTCCTGAGAGCCGGGAGCGACTGGGGGCGCGACGTCCTGCCTGTCCGCGTGGACGACGACGGCACGCGCTTCGAGTTCCACCTGGCCGGGGCGGGGGCGTTCTGCTACTTCAAGCCTCTGCTGCGCGACGGCGGGGCGGAGCTCTGGTCGCAGGGGGAGAACATGCTGGCCATCACCCGTCCCGGCAGCGTGACCACGGTCCATCCGCACTTCGCCCCCGACGCCTCGTGCAGCGTCTGCACGCTGCACCAGGTCCCCTCGCGCATCCTGGACCGGGCCGCGGCGGTGAGGGTCTTCCTGCCTCCCGGGTACGCCGAGAACACGCTGGCACGCCACCCCGTGCTCTACATGCAGGACGGGCACAACCTTTTCTTCCCCGGCGAGTCGCTGGGAGGAGATCACTGGCGGATCGCCGAGACGCTGCAGACCCTCGCCGCCATGAGCCTGGTGCGCCGGGCCATCGTGGTGGGGATCCACCCGCGCGACAGGATGGCCGAGTACACCTCGCCCGGGTACGGCGACTACGGCCGGTTCCTGTGCCAGGAGCTCAAGCCGTGGGTGGACGCCACCTACCGCACGCTCCCCGGACCGGCCGACACCACCGTGATGGGATCGTCGCTGGGCGGGGTGGTCTCGTTCTATCTGGCCTGGGAGCACCCCGGGGTCTTCGGCAACGCCGGCTGCCTCTCCAGCACCTTCGGCTGGCGCGACGACCTGCTGGATCGGGCGGCCTCCGAGCCGCCCCGGCCGATCCGCATCTACCTGGACAGCGGCTGGCCCGGGGACAACTACGAAGTCACCCGGGCCATGAGGGACCGCCTGCTGAACCGCGGGTACGCCGAGGGAAAGGACCTGCTGTACTTCGCCTACCCGCGGGCGGTCCACGACGAGAGGCACTGGGGGATGCGGGCCCACATCCCGTTCCAGTTCTTCCATGGCCGGGGGCTGGCCGCCGAGGCCGCGTGATCCCCGTTGCAGGCCGATCCTGCGGGGAAACCTCCCGGCGCGGCCGGGCATCCAAGCAGCGTCTCCGAGGGAGGGACCGAGCATGAGACGACACCGCGCCACGCGCCATCACAACCTGGGGCCCGACGGACTGGCTCTGGAAGGGCATGATCCGGTCGGCTACGTCGAGCAAGGGCGCGCGGTGAAGGGGCGTCCCGATCTGGCGCTGCCGCACGCCGGGGCGATCTACTGGTTCTCCTCGGAGGCCCGCCGCGAACGCTTCGCGGCCGACCCGGGCCGCTACCTCCCCGCCTACGGCGGGTGGTGCGCCACGGGCATGGCGGCCGGCCGGAGGCTCAAGGTGGACCCGTCCCACTTCCTGCTGTCGAACGGCAGGCTCCTTCTCTTCTACCCCGGCACGCGAGAGGCGTGGCAGCGGGAGGAGGGGACGATGCGCCTCAAGGCCGACCGCTGGTGGAGCGTCCTGCAAGCCGGCTCCCCGGGCGCCGCCGCCGTTCGCGCCGCCTGGGTGCTGCAGCTCCTCGCGGCCGTCATCCTCTTCCAGACGCTGTTCTTCAAGTTCACCGGCGCGGAGGAGTCGGTGTACATCTTCACCACCCTGGGGATGGAGCCCTGGGGGCGGATCGGCTCGGGCCTGGCCGAGCTGGTCGCGGTCATCCTGCTGCTGATCCCCCGGACGGCCGCCCTGGGCGCGATGCTGTCGCTGGGAGTGATCAGCGGCGCCCTGATGAGCCACCTGACCCGGCTGGGGATCGAGGTGCAGGGGGACGGCGGCCTGCTGTTCGGACTGGCCGTTGTGGTCTTCGCCGCCTGCGCCGGCGTGGCCTGGCTGCGGCGCTCGGAGATCCCGATCGCCGGGCCCCGCCTGTTCGGCGGACCCGGTCCCGGTCCCGGCGGCGGGGGGAGAGGACCGGGCGCGGGGAAGGACGCTCCGGACGCGGCCGGGCAGGCCATGGCCTGCACCCTCACCCCCGGCGACGGGCGGCGCCGCGTCCTGATCCTGGGCGGAGGGTTCGGCGGGGTGTACACGGCGCTGGAGCTGGAGAAGCGCCGCGGCCTCGAGGACGTCGAGGTGACCCTGGTGAACCGGGAGAATTTCTTCCTGTTCACCCCGATGCTGCACGAGGTGGCGGCCAGCGACCTCGATCCGACCAACATCGTGAGTCCCGTCCGCAAGATGCTGCGCAAGGTGCGCTTCTTCGAGGGGGACGTGGAGCGCATCGACCTGGACGGCAAGCGGGTGACGCTGTCCCACGGCTCCGACCGGCACGCCCACGAGGTGGCCTACGATCAGCTCGTGATCGCGCTCGGCTCGATCACCAACTTCTACGACCTGCCCGGGCTGGAGGAGCGAGCCCTGACCATCAAGAGCCTCGGAGACGCCATGCAGCTTCGCAACCGGCTGATCGCCCGCCTGGAGGAGGCCGACACCGAGTGCGCCGCCGCCGTGCGCGCGCCGCTGCTCACCTTCGTCGTGGCCGGAGGCGGCTTCGCCGGAGTGGAGACCGTCGCCTCGCTCAACGACTTCGTCCGCGAGGCGCTGCCCTACTACCCGAGCCTGTCCGAGGACGACCTCCGGGTGGTGCTGATCCATTCCGGCCCCTTGATCCTCCCCGAGCTGGGAGAGGAGCTGGGCGCCTACGCGCGCCGCAAGCTGGAGGCGCGCGGCGTGGAGATCCGCACCGGCACCCGGGTGGCGGGGCTGACCGAGGGCGGGGTGCTGTTCTCCGACGGCACGTCCATCCCCAGCCGCACGCTGGTGTGGACGGCGGGGACCTCCCCGCACCCGCTCCTGTCGTCCCTTCCCTGCGCCAAGGACCGGGGGCGGATCCAGGTGGAGGAGACCCTCGAGGTCCCCGGCTATCCCGGAGTGTGGGCCCTGGGGGACTGCGCCATGGTCCCCGACCGGCGCACGGGGAAGGCATGCCCTCCCACCGCGCAGCACGCCCTGCGGGAGGGGCGCACGGCGGCGGCCAACATCGTGTCGGCGCTCGAGGGAGGGCCGCGCATGCCATTCGTCTTCGCCACCCTGGGGCAGCTCGCCACCATCGGGCGCAGGACGGGGGTGGCCCGGGTGTTCGGGATCACGTTCTCCGGCTTCACCGCCTGGTGGCTCTGGCGGACCATCTACCTGGCCAAGCTCCCCCGGCTGGAGAAGAAAGTCCGCGTGGCGCTGGACTGGACCCTGGATCTGTTCTTCTCCAAAGACCTCGTGCAGTTCCTCACCGACCGGGCGCCCGCCGTGCCC
>DATEEA010000197.1:0-29575 GCA_035281445.1 Candidatus Polarisedimenticolia bacterium | reverse complement strand
CAGCCCTTCGGACCCCGCCCTGCGCCCAGGAGCCAGGGACCTCTCCCTCATCGGGATCATCGGCCAGGACCGGGCCATCCGGGCCTTGCGCCTCGGCATCGCACTGTACGGGCCCGGCTACAACGTCTTCGTCTGCGGCATCACCGGGACCGGCCGTGCCTCCACGGTGCAGAAGATCCTGGACAGGATCAAGGGATACTGTCCCCTGCCTCCCGACCGGTGCTACGTCCACAACTTCGCCAGGCCCGACGAGCCGATCCTGCTGGCCCTCCCCCGGGGCCTCGCCAAGCGGTTCGACGCCGACATGCGGGCCTTCGCGGCCGCGATCCAGACCGCCGTGGCCAAGCTGCTGGGGGGCGAGGAGCACGGGAAGCGGCGCGAGCGGATCGTCGGGCGCTACGAGGGGGAGGGGGATCGGCTCATCGAACGGTTCGAGCGCAAGGCGGAGAAGCAGGGCTTCGCCCTCAAGAGGGTGCGCGAAGGCAGCATCAGCCGCCCCGAGCTCTTCCCCTTGCTGGACGGCCAGGCGGTGGCCATGGCGGATCTGGAGAAGCTGGCCTCGGAGGGGAAGATCTCCCCTGGAAGGCTCCGGACCATCCTGGGACGCCACCAGGAGCTTCGGGCGCTGCTGGACAGCACGGCGCGCCGCAGCCGGGAGATCCTGTCGCGCATGGAAGGCGAGATCTCCGAGCTGGAGAGGCGCGAGGTCCGGTCGGTGGTGAAGGAGAAAGCCGACGCGGTGCTGGAGGGGTGCCCCGCCCCCGCCCGCCAGGCGGTCGCTCCGTGGCTCGACGAGGTCGTGTCCCAGGTCGCGGCGCGGGCCGAAGCCTTCCGCGCCACGTCCGAGCCGCCCTCCGGGGCCGCCGGCGCGGCGGCCGGCGGAAACGAGGCCCTGGGAGCCCTGCTGGAGCGGCTGAAGGTCAACGTCCTGTACGACGGCAAGCGGCAGGGAGAGTGTCCGGTGGTGGTGGAGACCCACCCGACCTACCGGCGGCTCTTCGGCTATTTCGAGAGGGCGCTCGACCCCTCGGGACACTGGAGCACCGACCACACCCGGATCCGGGGCGGGAGCCTGCTGCAGGCCGACGGCGGCTACCTGGTGGTCACCGCCGAGGACCTGTTCTCCCAGCGGGAGATCTGGCAGGAGCTGAAGCGGACGCTGGTGAACCGCTCGCTGTCCATCATCGACGAGAACGCGGGGCCGGCCGTCCCCGCTGTCTCCATGCGGCCCCAGCCGATCCCGCTCAACGTCAAGGTCATCATGATCGGACAACGCGAGAGCTACGAGATGCTGACCGAGGCCGAGCCGGACTTCCGGAAGATCTTCAAGGTGCTGGCCGACTTCGACCAGGAGATGGATCGCAACGAGCACACGCTGCGGCAGTACGCGGCGTTCGTGAGGGGCGTCTGCGCCGAGGAAGGGCTGGGCCCGCTGGACCCCGGGGCCCTGGCCGCCGTGGCCGAGTTCGGCGCCCGCATGGCGGGCCGGCAGGACAAGCTCTCCACCCGGTTCGGGGAAGTGGCCGACCTGCTGCGCGAGGCGGACTACTGGCGCAGGCAGCAGGGGCGCTCTCGCCGCGTCACCGCCCGGCACGTGAAGACGGCGGTGCGCGAGGCGGTCCATCGATCGGCGCTGATCGAGGAGAAGCTGCGCGACATGATGCGTCTCGGCCAGATCGTGATCGACGTGGCGGGAGAGAAGGCCGGTCAGGTCAACGGCCTGGTGGTGCACGAGGCGGGCGAGAGGGCCTTCGGCCTGCCCGCGCGCATCACCGCCACCGTGTCGCCGGGGACGGCCGGCATCATCAACATCGAGCGGGAGGCGCACCTGTCGGGCCGGACCCACATCAAGGGCGTGCTCATCATCGGCGGGTTCCTGCGCGAGACCTTCGGCCGGAACCGGCCCATCACGCTCACCGCCAGCATCGCCTTCGAGCAGTCCTACGGCGGAGTGGACGGCGACTCCGCCTCCTCCACCGAGGTCTACGCCCTGCTGTCGGCGCTGTCCGGGGTCCCCATCCGGCAGGGGATCGCGGTCACCGGCTCGGTGGATCAGCGCGGGGAGATCCAGCCGGTGGGGGGAATCAACGACAAGATCGAAGGGTTCTACCGGGTGTGCGCGCTGAAGGGGCTGACCGGCGGCCAGGGGGTCCTGGTCCCCAGGGCCAATCTGCTCGATCTGATGCTGGACGACGACGTGGTGGACGCGGTCCGGCGGGGCCGGTTCCACGTCCACCCGGTCTCCACGGTGGGAGAAGGGATGGAGATCCTCACCGGCATGCCGGCCGGCTCCAGGGGCCCGTCGGGACGCTTCCCCGAGGGGGCCCTGTTCAGGCTGGTGGAGGAAAGGCTTGCGTCCTTCAATGACGCCGTCCGGCGCTTCGTCCCCGGGGCGCCTCCTCTGTGAGCCGGCCGCCGCCCCCGGCGGCTCCATCCCCGAGGCGTGTGCTAAGATGCCAGCTTCGACCCTGCCAGCACCGGCCGGTGACGCCATGCCCGAAAAGATGATTCCGCCCCGCTCCATCCGCCGAGCACTCTGCGCGCTGGCCCTTCTCGCCTGGGCCGCCGCACCCGTGTCCGCGCAGAGCTTCACCAGCGCCAGGGTGGTCAAGGCCCGCACGGTCGTCTCCTTCGACAAGGTCCACCCCGGCTCCGCCTTCCGCGCCGCCGTGGAGGCGCAGGTCGAGCCTGGCTGGCACATCAATGCCGATCGGCCGACCCTCGACTACCTGATCGCCACGCAGGTCGAGCTGTCCGATCCCGCGGAGGCGCCGAGGCTGACCCTGGGGGCGCCCGTCTATCCCCCCTTCGCCGAGCAGGCCTTCTCGTTCACCGACGGCAAGACGCTGCGCGTCTTCGAGGGAAGGGTGCTGATCGGCCTGGAAGGGACGGCCCCCAAGGACATCCCTCCCGGCGGGAGGACCCTCGCCGGCACCCTCACGGTGCAGGCCTGCAACGACACATCCTGCCTGGCGCCGGCCCGGATCCCGCTGGAGACGGCCGTGGTCATCGCCGCCCCCGGGGAGCCGATCAACGCCATCCACGGGGAGCTGTTCGAGGCGATCCGGTTCTCCGGCGGAGCCTACGTGTCCCAGGAGGTCGCCCGCGCCGAGGACAGGATCGGACGGCTGGTGGACGAGAGCGGCTGGGGGATGGCCCTGGCGTGGATCTTCCTGGGGGGATTGGCCCTGAACCTGACCCCCTGCGTCTACCCGCTCATCCCCATCACGCTGGCCTACTTCGGCGGGCAGGCGTCGGGACGCTCGGGACACGCCTTCTCCCTGGCGTCCTTGTACGTCCTGGGGATGTGCGTCACCTATTCCGCCCTGGGCGTGGCGGCGGCGACCACCGGCAGCGTGCTCGGCTCGGCGCTGCAGAGTCCGGCCGCGCTGCTCCTCGTCGCGGCCGTGATGGTGGCCCTGGGGCTGTCGATGCTGGGTCTCTACGACATCCGCCTTCCCACGGCCCTGACCCGGCGGATCACGTCCCGCCCGGGTTACGGCGGGGCCCTGTTCATGGGGCTGACCGTCGGCCTGGTGGCCGCTCCGTGCGTGGGGCCCTTCGTGGTGAGCCTGCTGGCCTACGTCGGGCAGTCCGGCAGCCCCCTGCTCGGGTTCTGGCTCTTCTTCGTGCTGGCCCTCGGCCTGGGGGTCCCCTACCTGCTGCTGGGCGGCTTCGCCGGCAGGGCCACGGGGCTGCCCCGGGCGGGCGCCTGGATGGAGTGGGTGAAGAAGGTGTTCGCCTGCGTGCTGTTCGCCATGGCCGCCTACTTCCTCAACCCGCTGCTTCCCGGCGCCGTGGCCGCCTACACCATCCCCGCGGTGCTGCTGGTCTCCGCCCTGTACCTCGGCTTCATGGAGGGATCGCCGATCCGGGGCGCCGGCTTCCGCGCGGCGAGGCTGGGAGTGGCCGCCGGCTGCGCCGTGCTGGCCGCGCTGCTCCTCATACCCTCCACGGCCGCCTCGGCGGAGATCGCCTGGACCCCCTACAGCGACGAGGCGCTGGCGGAGGCCGCGGGCCGCCCTGCCATCATCGACTTCACCGCCGATTGGTGCCTTCCCTGCAAGGAGCTGGACCACTTCACGTTCGGCGATCCCCGCGTGGCCGAGGCCTCGCGATCCTTCGTCATGCTGCGCGCCGACATCACCCGTCAGCTCTCCGAGCCGGTCGCCCGTCTCCAGAAGGAGTACGCCATCCTCGGCGCGCCCACCATCGTGTTCCTGGACGCCGAGGGACGCGAGCGGCGCGACCTCCGCCTCACCGGCTTCGAGGGAGCGGACCGCTTCCTCGAGCGGATGAGCAAGGCGCGATGATCACCTTCCCCCTCATCCCCCACGACCCCGGCTGGGGGCCGCGCCCTGCATGCGGCGCGGCGCTGAACCCGCTTTCTCACTGACATCCGGAGGTCGAATCATGGCGGAACAGATCAAGGCGACGGGACTCAAGAAAGGGATGTGCATCAAGATGAACGACGAGCTGTACATCGTGATGTCCACGATGCACATCACCCCTGGAAACTGGCGGGGCATGGTGCAGTCGAAGCTGCGGAACCTCCGCTCCGGCAACCAGATGGATCACCGCTTCCGGTCCGAGGACATGGTGGAGCGGGTCATCCTGGACGAGGCGGAGATGGAGTTCCTGTACCAGGACGGCGACGACTTCCACTTCATGAACACCCGCACCTACGACCAGGTGCACCTGCACCGCGGCGAGCTGGGGGACAACGTGCAGTACCTGACGCCGAACCTCAGGCTCCAGGTCGTCTTCCACGAGACGCGTCCGGTGGGCATCGAGCTCCCGCTGACCGTGGACATGAAGGTGGTCTCCACCGCTCCGGAGCTCAAGGGGGCCACCGCTTCCGCGCAGCGCAAGCCGGCGGTGACCGACACCGGTCTGACCGTCCAGGTGCCTCCGTTCATCGGCGAGGGGGAGATGATCCGCATCTCCACCGAGGACGGCACGTACCAGGAGCGGGTGAAATAGCCTCGGACCGGGACCGGCGGCGAGGCGGCGGTGGCGGAGAGGGGGGGATTCGAACCCCCGAGCCGGTTTCCCGACTAACGCCTTAGCAGGGCGCCCTGTTCAGCCACTCCAGCACCTCTCCGCGGCGATGGGATCGATTCGTGGTCGGGCAGGACGGGTCAGGATAGCAGCCTCCGCGAGGAGGCGGCAAGCTGCGGGGATCAGCCGATGGCCCGATCGAACCGCAGCCGGCGGAAGCGGAGCTGCTGCGCGGTCAGGTCCTCGTCGTGCACGAGGGAGGCATCGACCACCTCGCCCCCCCGCACCACCGGCTCCAGCCGCGGGAAGACGAAGGCCGTCAGCCGTGGGATGGCCAGCCGATCGGCCCGGGCGCGCACGTTGCGCCGGACGGCCGGATCGACCCTCGTGCCGA
This sequence comes from Candidatus Polarisedimenticolia bacterium, assembly GCA_035281445.1. Lineage (GTDB taxonomy): Bacteria > Acidobacteriota > Polarisedimenticolia > JACPZX01 > DASXTC01 > DATEEA01. The sequence continues at coordinate 24,180 of DATEEA010000197.1, read as the reverse complement.
GCTGCTCGAACAGCACGCCCGCCTCCCGGCGATCCCCCCGGGACTTGATCGACTGCAGCCGGCCCAGCAGCTCCCCCACCCCTCCGCGCGCCTTGGCCGGATCGACCAGGTCCACGTAGACATCGCCGCGGTCCTGCACCAGCCGCACGCCGAAGTCCCGGCCGCCGGGAAACCCGCCCCGCAGCAGGTACTGGAGGATCAGCTCGGCCCCGCGCCGGTGCGCCTCCCGCACCACGTCGTCGGCGAAGGTCCGGTAGCGCGCCACGTGCCCCTGGAGGTAGCCGATGTAGGCCGCGGCCACGATCTCCTCCTGGTCGGAGCGCGGGAAGGCTCCGATCTCCGCCAGTCTGCCGTCCGCGATGTGGTGCAGGGCGACCAGGTCGGCCCGGCATTCCTCCAGCGAGGAGTAAGGGGCCCCGATGAGGGCGCGCGGATCGGCCGGCAGGCCCGGCTCGGGCTGCCCCGAGCCGTGGCCGATCACCTCGTGCATGAAGACGATCCAGCGTCTGCCGGTGTCTTCGTGCCGGCGGACCAGATCCCTGAAACGGGGGAGGTAGAAGGTCTCGCGCAGGGCCTCCTGGACGGCGGGAGAACGGGCGTTCTCGATGTTGTGCAGGACCACGTTCTTGCTTCCGTGATCGCGGCGCAGGGCGGCGTCGTTGGGAAGATTGTAGGCAGCCGGAGAGCAGGGACCGGCGTCACCCGTCTCCACCACGACGTTCACCACGCTGGCCACGGGCCGCTCCGGCGCGGCGCGTTTCCACCGATCGTCCCAGGGCATCCGGGCCTCGAAGTAGGCGGCCTCGCCGGCCAGGCGGGCGATGAGCCGCGAATCGGCGGCGAAGCTCACGTTGGCCTCGTACTGCCCGATGACGCCGCGCGGGTCGTCGTACTGCTCGATGAACCCGTTGAGGTAGTCCACCACCGTCGCCGAGCGGAGCCAGTGGATCGAATGCCGGCGGAAGGGCTCCTCCTCCCCGGTCCTGAAATGCTCGATCAGCGCGGCCAGCCCGGCGCGCTGGTCGTCGCTCTCGCACCACGGCAGCGCGCGCTCCAGGAAGTGGACCACGGTCTCCAGATCGCGGCCGTACCGCCCGCCGACCTGGTAGACATGGGGCACCGCGCGTCCATCCTCCAGGGCGAACCGCACGTTGAGACGCTCTTTCCAGTCCGGCCGGAGGGCGTCGATCATGGCCGATGTGATCCCCCGATCGTAGAGGTTGACCGCGCTGGCGGCGACGTGGTCCACGCCCTCGCCCTGATCCGTCTGCACCGGCTCCACGTCAGGGTCGAAGATGTGCGGGTGAAGGCGGCGCAGCTTGGCGTCGAGGTCCTCTCCCGGAAGCAGCTCGATCGCAGCGCCGCGCGACGCGGCGTGGACCGCGGCCTGCCGGAGCATGGAGGGGGTCAGCAGGCGCGGGACGAACTTGGCGTGGTCGTCCGCGCTGTACTGTCCATGATTGATCCAGAGGTGCTTGAGGTGGTCGTGGACGGCCTCCCGGGTCCGCGGGAGGAGGCCCCGGGAGGACAGATGGATCGCCTCCATCAGCTCCTGGATCTCCAGGGCGTGGCGGTGGCACTGATCGGTGGTGATGCGGTCGCCGGCGATGGCCGCGCGGTAGAGCCACCAGGCCAGCACGCGCTGCGGGCGATCCAGCTCCTCGAACCCCGGGGCGGCCACACCCAGTATCAGGTAGTCCGTGCCCCCGGGTCCCAGCCTCTCCTGTTCTCCCGGACCCGGGCGCGGCGCCCCCGAGCCGGCGCCCGCAGCGCCCTCGGCGGGGCGTTGTTGTCCGCGCCCCATCGAAGGGACCGCCTACTTGACCCGCTTGATGACGTGCCAGCCGTAGGGGCTGGTGCGCTCATCGAAGTCGGCGATGCCGACTTCGCCGACCTTCAGCTTGAACCCGACGTCGCCGAAGGCGGGGACCATCCCCTCGCGGCGGAACTCCCCCGTGGCCGGAGCCACCCCCTTGTTGGCCATGCCGTAGATCCCGGGATGGGAGTCGTCGGTGTGCTGCTTCACCAGGGCGTCGAAGTCCTCCCCCTTCTTCGCCCTCTCCAGGATGTCGTAGGCCAGCTTGCGGGCCTCTTCCTGGGTCCGGGTGACGTTCTTCCCCGGCACCTTGCCGGCGAAGGCGACCAGGCAGTGCTGCACCTGGATGTGCTCCGGCTCCGCGGCAACCGGTGCGGTCTGGGGACTCGGAGCGGAAAGGAGCAGACTACCGCCCAGAAGGGCGGCCAGGACGGCGGACAATGTCACGGTCATGATCCCTCCTTCGGAGAGTTCGCGCGAAAGGGGTCACCTTAGCCGATACTCACCCTCGGTTCCAGGCCGGCCATGACCTCGGAACGTCTTCGCTGAACTTCCTGATCGAGCGAACGCTCGCAAGCAGCTCGGCGAGCGCGACGGCGAACGCCGGGATCACACTTTAACGCTCCGATGACATGCGACTCGTCGAGTACTGACCTGACTGGATCCGTTCAGGATGCTAGGATCGTGCCGGCCCGGCCGGGTTCCCTCGGTCCGAGGCTGAGGTGTGAGAACCGCATTCATCGATGAGCCGACCCGCGCGATGGTGGCCAGGCCCCCGCCGTACCCAGGGGCTCGTCCTGCTCTTCTACCTCTGCTTTTTCCTCGCGAGCGCGAGCGGCAGGCTGTCCAGCTTCGATGCCGGCCAGCAGCTTCAAGCCTCGATGCTCCTGGCGACCACCGGCTCTCTTGGCGCCGAGGTTCCCCCGGAGAGCGTCTATGGCGGGTGGGTGAAGTCTCCCGGAGGGCTCCACTACCAGGCGCACGATCTCGGCAACGTCCTCCTCATGTGGCCCGCCGCCTGGCTGGGGGCGAAGATCCATCCAGGTGGCGACTCGCTCGTTCAGTCTCCGCCCATCACTGCCCGGGTGGGCGTGTCGCTGACCTATGCGTGCCTCAGCGCGTTCGGTTGTCTGTTCATGTTCAAGCTGCTTTCCCTCTACATCCCTGACCGGCGCACCGCCTTCCTTCTCAGCCTGACGCTCCCGGCCGGCACCTTCTTCTGGGTCTATGCCAAGTGCGCCTTCGACGTGCAGGGGGCCGCGTGCGCAGTCTGCCTGCTGCTCTATTCCTGCGCCCGGCTGCTGGAGGGGACGAGCCCTGCGAGGTACGCAGCGGCGGCCGCCGCCGCGCTGGGGGCAGTCGGTCTCTTCCGCCTTTCGCTTGTCCCCTTCATGTTCCTGGCGGCCGCCGCCGTCTTCCTGATGGCGGGCCGGAGCATCCGGCCTGTCCATGTGGCCGCATCGCTGTCCGTCTTCGCGCTGGTGATCGCCCCTGCGCTCCTTTACAACGCGGTTCGCATGGGCTCCCCCTTCCGGCCCGCCACCACGGCGCAACAGTTCCTCGAGGGGAACAACGCTCTGACGGGCAGCGTCCTGGTGGGTCTGACCGGACTGCTGATCGCTCCCAACCGCGGCCTGATCGTCTTCGCACCGCTCCTGGCGCTGTCGTTCTCGCTTCCATGGGTCTGGAGGCGCCTTCCGGCGAGTCTCCGACAGCTCCTCATCGCTTCTGGCTCCGGGGCGATACTCTACATGCTGCTGATCTCGAAGCTGAGGAACTGGGGGGCCTTCGGCTGGGGCCCGCGTTATCTCGTGCCCATCCTTCCGGTCTTCTTTCTCGCCGCCGTGGCCGGCGGCCTCCACCTGCCCCGGCGCTCCCGGCCTCTTCTGGCGTGTCTGCTGGCCGCCTCGATCGTTCTTTGCACGGCTCCCGTCCTGGTCAACTGGCACCTGGCCACGACGGCGTTTCCGGGAGGCGCGGACCCTTATGCCCTGCTCCCCAGACAGCACATGGCCGTCTGGACGGGCCTTGCAGGGGCTTTGCGCGGGGAGCCGCTCCCCGCGCCGCCCGAGGTCCTGGCCGACCCCATCCGGAGCGGAGGCGCCAGATTCCCGGACCTCTGGCTGGCCCGGCTCATGGAGCGCTCGGCAACCGGCCTTGCGGCCGGGGTCCTGGCCGGTCTCATGCTGGCGGGCGCGGGCGCCTGGTCGCTCCGAGGGCTCCTCCTGCCAGTGTCTCGGCAGGCGGAGGCGATGGTTCGGGGGATAGGCGAAGGATGAAAGGCCGGCCGCGTCCCGAGGGAGCGGCCGGCCCTCCTTTGAGCCAGCCGCGAGGGGGACGTCTGGGGCGACGTGCGCGGCGGACTCGATGGTGACGGCCACCGCCCGCCCGATTCGATGATGCGGATTCGCGGCGGCTTGAGCGGGCGAGGCCGAGGTCGATGTCGACTGACGACGGAAACATAGGCTCCGGCGCGCGACGGTGCCAGTGTCTGTGGACCATGGGGCCAGAAAACGGAGACGGCGCCGCCCTGCCCTGCACGGAGGTGCTGTAAGATCCGGTGCCTTGAGGAAGGACGTTCCGGTTGGCCGGAGGTGATGGTGATGCGTGTCGGCTCCTGGATCGGAAAACCGGCGCTGGTGCTGGCCAGCACGCTGGCCACGTTCGCCCTGGCCGAAGGGATACTGCGATTCCGGGGAGTTCCCTACGATCTCACCGCCTACCACGCCGATCCGGCTTTGGGCTATATCCTGCGCCCCAACCTCCACGCCGTGCTGGACGGCGTCCGGCATGACTACAACCGACGGGGCTTGCGGGATCGGGACTATCCCGACAGAGCGGAGACCGGAAGGGTGCGGGTGCTCGCCCTCGGGGATTCCGTCACTTTCGCCCAGAGCCTCCCGCTGGAGGCCACGTTTCCCAAGAGGCTGGAGAGACTCCTCGGTTCGTCGGGCTCCGGCGGGTCCGAGATACTCAACGGTGGGGTGGCCGGGTACAACGCCTGCCAGGAAGAAGCCTTCTACCGCAACGTCGGAGCGTCCTACCAGCCCGATCTCGTGATCTGGCAGTACTGCCTGAACGATGTGGATCGAGCCTGGAATCCCTACGCCGTCTCCAACACGGGGCTGATCCGCATGCCCGCGGGCCTGAAGCGGACGCTGCGCGAGAACGTCCTGCTGTGGGGCTTCCTCCGGTCGCGCAGCTACGCGCTGATGCAGCAACTGGGCTGGATGGAGGATGGCCGGAACGCCTCTCGGCCCGAGTCGGCGCACCGGCTGCTGGAGCACTACCGGCGGCGCGACGGGGGCCCATGGGACGAAGCGTGGGGCTGCGTCCGGCGCGCGTTCTCCGAGATGAAGAGCCGGGGTCAGGCCGGGATCGTTCTCGTCGTCCCCTACGCCATGCACCTCGACCAGAGCTCGGGCTTCGACGACGCCCCGATCCGCGAGGTGCTTCGCCGCTGCTACGATGACGACCTGCGGTGCATCAGCCTCCTCGACACCTTCCGGGGACACCCCGCGGGCGGCCTTTACCTCCTGCCGGACTACGTCCATCTGACGGCGCGGGGCCACGACGTGATCGCGCAGGCCATCGCGCCCACGGTCAGGGACATGATCCAGGAGAGAGCCGGCGGCTCCGGGAAGCCCGATCGCGGTCCCGCGCTCCCGGTCGAGCACCCTGCGGCCCCGGACGCGGACGCTCCGGGCGTTCTATAATCAGCGGCCGCAAGCTTCTCCCGGGACGGACGGATCAGCGTGGACTTCTCCTGGACCGACGAACAGATCGAGCTCCAGCGCTCGGTGGATGAGTTCGCTTGCGCCGAGCTGAGCGGCAGCGTCGTGGAGAGCGACGCGGCCGGCCGCTTCGACCTGGACGGCTGGCGGAAGTGCGCGGCGTTCGGAATCCTTGGGCTTCCCATCCCGGCGGCTCACGGAGGCAGCGGCGCCGATCTCCTCACGACCATCCTGGTCATGGAGACGCTGGGCAGGCGGTGCAAGGACAACGGCCTGCTCTTCGCGATGAACGCCCACATGTGGTCGGCCGAGCTCCCCCTGCTGGTGTTCGGAACCGAGGCACAGAAGGACAAGTACCTGGGGCCGATGTGCCGAGGCGAGATGATCTCCGGCAACGGGTCGAGCGAGCCTGACAGCGGCTCCGACGTCTTCGCCATGAAGACCTCGGCTCGGCGCCGGGGCGACAGCTACGTCCTCAACGGCACCAAGATGTTCGTCACCAACGCCCCGATGGCCGATGTGCTGGTGATCTACGCGACGCTCGGATCGCAGAGAGGCATCGCCGGACTGTGCGCCTTCCTCGTGGAGAAGGGCTTCCCCGGGTACTCGGTGGGCAGGGACATCTCCAAGATGGGTCTGCGCACGTCCCCCATGGCGGAGGTCATCCTTCAGGACTGCGTGGTCCCCATCGAGAACCGGCTGGGACCCGAGGGGGCGGGGATGGCGGCCTTCAACTGTTCCATGGAGTGGGAGAGGGCCTGCATCCTGGCCTCCTGCATCGGGGCCATGGAGAGGCAGCTCCAGGAGTGCGTCGCGTACTCCAGGGCCCGCAGGCAGTTCGGCAAGCCCATCGGAGCGTTCCAGTCGGTCTCGAACCGCATCACCGACATGAAAGTGAGGGTGGAGACGGGCAGGATGCTCCTCTACAAGATCGGAGCCCTGCTGGGGCAGGGGCGCAGGGCGCCGCTGGAGGCGGCCATGGCCAAGCTGCACATCAGCGAGTCCTTCGTCCAGTCCTGCCTGGACGCCATCCAGATCCACGGCGGCTACGGCTACACCACCGAGTTCGAGCACGAGCGCATGCTCCGGGACGCCGTGGCCAGCCGCCTCTATTCGGGAACCAGCGAGATCCAGAGGAACATCATCGCCCGGCACATGGGGCTCTGACGGTCTATGGCGGGAGGGAGCATGGCCGTGAAGGATCAGTTGCGGGAGTTCATCACCAGGGAGCTGCTTCTCGACACCGGCTCGACGCGCATCGAGGACAACACACCCTTGATGGAGGAGTCGCTCATCGATTCCATGGGGATCTTCTCACTGGCCTCGTTCATCGAGAGGCAGTTCGGCGTGACCATCGGCGACAGCGACATGGTTCCGGACAACTTCGGATCCATCGACGCCCTGGCAAGGCTGATCGACCGCAAGCGCGCACGGAGTTGACCGCCGATCAGCGTTTGGCGGAGCTCCGCCGCGCTGCGAGCGCCTGCCTGTCCACCTTGCCCGTGGAGGTCGTGGGTAGGACCGGCAGCACTTCGATCCGCTCGGGGACCATGTAGCGGGGGACCTTCTCGACGCAGTGCCGCTGCAGCGAGGCCATCCCGGGGACGGTCGCCTCGCCGCGGAGCGTGACGAAGGCCTCGACGCGATGGCCGGCTTCCTCGTCGGGGACACCCACCGCGGCCGCCTCCGCCACCGCCGGGTGGCCCAGGAGGGCCGCCTCGATCTCTCCTAGCTCGATTCTGTAACCTCTCGACTTCACCATCTGGTCCCGCCTGCCGGCGTAGCGCCATCGGCCATGCCGATCGAGCGTCACGCGGTCTCCGGTCCGGTAGACGCGCTGACCGGGGGGGGCCGCTGGATGGCTTTCCATGAAGGCTCCGCTCGTTCTCTCCGCATCGCCCCAGTATCCGAGGGCCACGGTGGGGCCCGCCACCAGGAGCTCCCCCTCCGTGCCGGGACCCGTGACCAGCCCTCCCTGGTCATCCAGGGCAAAGACCGTGTCCCCCGAGCAGGCCTCCCCGATCGGGACCGGGCGCTCGCTCCCCTTGTCGCCGGGCTGGACCTGGTAGAAGGTGCAGACGTTGGTCTCGGTGGGGCCGTACAGGTTGTACAGCGCCGCGCGCGGCAGCCCCTCCATCAGGGCCGTGAGGTGCCTCGGCGGGAAGACCTCCCCCGCGAAGAGGATGGTCCCGAGCGACTCGAGCCGGCGCGCCAGCAGGCCTCCTTTCAGCAGGAGCGCGGTCAGGGTCGAGGGGACGAGATAGGCATGCGTGGCCCGGCCCTCGTCCATGAACCCGGCGAGGGCGGCCGGGAACAGCGCCACCTGGCGAGGCACCAGCAGGACCGTCCCGCCCGCCTCCAGCGTGGAGTACAGGTCGAACGTCGACAGATCGAAGTGGAACGGCGCCACGCTGGTGACGCGCGAGTCTGGAGTCAATCCGAACCGGCGGGCGGCCCACGAGGTGAAGGCCAGGACGTTGGCGTGGCTGATCATCACTCCCTTCGGGACGCCGGTGGACCCCGACGTGTACAGGATGGACGCCAGGCAGCCGGGGGATGGCTCCGCATCGCCGCGGGCAGCGCCTTGGCCGAGGTCGCGCCATTCCAGCAGACGGGAGCCCGGCACGGCCTCCGGGGCGGAGAGGGGATGACCGGCGTTCACGAGCAGCGCGGGAGAAGGCCCACAGGCTGCCCGGGCCAGATCGGCGAGCCTGTCCCCCGTTCCGATGATGGCCCGGGGAGACGCGTCGGCCACGATGGCCGACTGCCTGGAGAGGGGGGCCGCCGGATCGAGCGGCACGAAGACCGCGCCGGTCCTCTGGATGCCGAAGATCGAGGCGACGGCCTCGAGGGACTTCTGGAGGCACACCACGACCCGATCTCCGTGGCCGACTCCGCCCGAGCCGAGCGCATGGGCCAGGCGGGATGCCTCCGCGTCCAGCTCGGCGTACGTCCACCGGCGGTCGCCCGCCTCCACCGCAATGCGATCGGGCCACCGGGACGCGGAGGACGCCACGATGTGGGGGAGGATGGAGAGCGTTCCGCTCACGAGCCGCCGTCCAGCCGCCTCACCAGGACGGCCGGGTTGCCCGCGACCACGCAGTGGGGCGGAACCCTGCGGGTCACCTTGGAGCCTCCTGCCACGACCGCCCCCTCGCCGATGCTGCAGCCGGCCAGCACCATCGCGCCGGCGTTGATGCAGGCGCCGCGGCCGATCCGAATGGACCTCCGGCGCAGCTGCCCCGCCCGCCTCTCGGGCGGGCCGATCTCGTGCCACTGCGTCACGATCGCCACCACAGGCCCCAGCGCCACGCCGTCCTCGAGGGTGGTCTCGGGGTAGAGCATGTTCCCCTCTCCGATCCAGCAGTGACTGCCGATCTCGATCGGCCCCATCAGGACCGCGTTCCTCATGATCCGAGAGTATTCCCCGACGCGGATGGTGCGGATGTTCTCGAAGGTCACGAAGCGCGCGACCCCCACGCCTCTCCCCCATCCCAGGATCCAGGAGTAGAGACGGCCGCGCACCTTCCAGACGAGGGGTCCGTCCACGAAGAGCACCCAGTTGCTCAGGAAGCTCAGCAGGGCGTTCCCCAGGCCGTCGACGACCTCCCGGCCAAGCCCCATCAAGGTGCTCATCCGGCCTGCGCGTCTGGCTTCGCGAGGCAGGCTGCGCGAGCTCCCCTCCACGCTCCCGGTGCCATCCATTGCCTGGAATCCCCTCCGATCCGAAGGCTCTTACGCCGGATCATCATCGGGAGCAAGGCGATCGGGGAGGCCGTGCTCACGGCGTTGAACGGGGGACTTCGACGCGCACCAAGGTGTTGTAGTCCGGCTCCCTGGAGGCCGGATCGACCTCGTCCCGGGACAGGAGGACGTTCCCTTCCGGCCAGTGGACCTCGAGGTTGCCCGGCTTGACATCGTCCGGCCTGGCGCGCCCTTCGAGCCGGCCGTGGGGCGAGACCAGCGTCAGCCGATCCCCTGCGGCGATCCCCAGGCGGGCGGCGTCCTCCCTGGCCATGAGGATCTCGTCCCGGACGGCGCCCGTCAGCGGATCCCGCTCGCGCTGCACCATGGAGTTGAACTGCTTGCCCCGGCGGGTCGAGAGCCGGAAGCGGCCCGCGGGGACCATCCGGTCGGGCAGGACCGGCGACCAGAACCGCGCCTTCCCGCCCGCGACGGCGAAGACGCCATCGGAGTAGAGGCGCGGCCCTCCCCACTGCACACTCTCTCCCCGCCGGCCCAGGGCCCCGATCCCTCGGTAGAGCGGCACCGCCTCGTCCAGCTCCTGGCGGATCCGTCCGGAGGACGCGAACTTGACCTTGCCCCTGAGGTCCGGCCTGACCCTCTCGGCGACCTCCCCGAAGACCTCCCATTCCGGCCGCGCCGAGCCGATCCGTCGTCCCGGAATCTCGGGCGAGTAGATGATGCGCCTCTCGGTGGAGGTTTCCGTCCCCCCTCCGGGCGACTCGTAGCGCGTCGTCGCGGGCAGCAGCAGGACGTTCTCCTTCGGCTCCACGAGCATCATCGAGGCGACCACGATGTCCTGGTGAATCCTGGTCCCGACCGAGGCAAGCGCCCTGGCGGCCGCCCCCGGATCGGGGAGAGTCTCCAGGAAGTTGCCTCCGGCCATCCAGAAGACATCCAGGGCGCCGCGGTACGCCGCGTCGATCATCTCCGAGGCGGACCAACCCTCGGCCACCGGGGGCGGGAAGCCCCAGACCCGCTCGAACCGGCGGCGCTGATCGTCGGCCAGCTCCGGGGAGCAGCCCACCTCGGCCCCTCCCTGCACCCCGGAATGGCCCCGGATGGGCATCAGTCCGCACTTCTCGCGGCCCACCCAGCCTCGCGCCAGCCCCACGTTGAGCAGCGCCCGCACCGTCTGCACGCCGTGCGCGTGCTGGGTCAGCCCCATCGACCAGACCAGCACGCCGGTGCGGGCGTCGCGCAGCAGGGCCGCGAACCTCGCCATGTCGGCGCGCGACGCGCCGGAGTCCGCTTCCAGCCGCTCCCACGGGATCCGGCCCGCCTCGGCCCTGGCCTCGTCGAAGCCCGTGGTGCTCCCGCGGATGAACGCGTCGTCCACCCACCCCTCGTCGCAAAGAACGCGGAAGACGCCGGTCAGGAAGGCGAGGTCTCCGCCCGTGTGCACGGGGAACCAGTCGTCGGCCAGCCGCGTGCCGAAGAGAGCCGACTCGGCCACCGAGGGAATCCAGTAGCTCTTCAACCCCGGCTCGAAATAAGGGTTGACGACGGCCACCCTGGTCCCCGCCCGGCGTGCATGGTACAGGTACTTCGTCGTCACCGGCTGGTTGTTGGGCGTGTTGGAGCCGAAGAAGACGATGAGATCGGAGCCGATCCAGTCGGTGTAGGAGCAGGTCGTCGCACCGTGTCCCAGGGCCCGCTTCATGGCGACGGTGGAGGCCGCGTGGCAGAGCCGGGCGGAGTTGTCGATGTGATTCGTCCCCATGGCCCGGGCGGCCTTCTGGGCGGCGTAGTAGTGCTCGTTCATCATCCCCCGGGAGGTGAGGTAGACCGCGAACCGCTCGGGGGGAGCGGCGCGTATCGCCTCCGCGGCGGTCTCCAGAGCCTCCTCCCAGGAAACGACGCGGAAGCCGGGCTCTCCTTTCCTTCTCAGCATCGGCTCGGGGAGCCGGCCCAGCCCGCGCAGGGCGGCGGAGGTCAGGCCGCGCAGGCCGGAGACGTCCGCCAGCCTGCCGGGATCGAGCGCCGGCGCGGTGTTGAGCCGCATCAGCTCCAGGCGCACCATGCAGAGATGGACCCCGTCGAGCGTCCAGTCCTTGAGGCCGGCGGTCCCCAGGGCGCAGCCGTCGCAGACCCCCCGGCTGAGGATCCGCCAGGCGAACGGGAGCTGGTCGCGATTCTCCCATCCCGCGCGGAGCATCTCCTTGTAGTGGTTCGGCTTGGAACGGCCGGGGTGCCTCGGCACCACCGACGCCCAAAGGGACGGTCTCCAGCCCATGGCTCTCCTCCCGGACCGACAGTCTAGCCCGGCGGAGCCGGGATGGGGCCCGCCGGGAAGGTGTCGCCCGAGCCGGCCGGACGGAGCACGGCCTTGTGGATCGGCCCGATGGGGACCAGCTCGAAGCGGGCGCGCAGAGGCGAGCCTTCGGGATGGACGTCCACCGCCGCCACGAAGACCTCGCGCCCCTCGGCGGCCGCTCGCAGGGCGAGATCGAGGTGCCAGGCGGCGTCCGCGTGCACGAGCCGGACATCCGGCCTCCGCCGCTCCACATCGTGCAGGTAACTCAGCGGCGCCCAGACCGTGAAGTCGGCCAGGAGCACCGCGCCGGGGCCCACCGCCGCGAGCGCGGCCTGTGCGAAGAGCCCGGCGCTCGTCTCGCCGCGCTTCCCCGGATAGAGATGGTACCGGGCCTTGTCGCGTCCCGGCAGTTGGCGGATGGCATCCACGCGGGACAGCGCCAGGCCCGGGAGCCGCCGGGCCACGCCGTCGTAGACGACAGGAGGCGCGGCGACCGCCAGAAGAGCGAGACAGGACGCCGCCGGGCCGGCCGCTCCTGCCAGGCGGCTCTGGATCCAGGCGAGGATGCGATCCAGCCCCGGAGCCGCCACCACAGCGATCAGCAGATAGGAGGGAAGGAAGAAGGCGAAGCGATCCTTGACGTCGTACCGCAGAGGAAGCAGGACGCTCGCCCCGTAGAGCAGCAGGATCGGCCCTCGCACTCGGGAAGGGAGTCTGGTCAGGCCCGCCAGGGCCGCCCCGATCACCAGGGGGATGGGGAACTGGTAGATGAGACAGGCCGCCGCCAGGCTCACGTCGGCCAGCGCGCCTTCCAGGCGGAGCGAGCGCGCCATATGGTCCGCGAGCAGCATCGCGGACGAGGGGAGGCCCGCGGCCAGCCGCGCCGCGGCCATGGGGAGGAGACCCGCCAGGAGGCCGCCCGCCGCCGCCAGGTGGGCCTGCCGCCGGCGCCCGGCGTCCGCGCCCCGCGCGGCCAACCAGGCAAACCCCGGGATCCAGCAGGCGACCAGAAGATGATTGGCCGAGAAGACACCAGCCGCCAGCCCGAGCAGGAGCCACCCGCCCCGGCTCGGGGGCCGGCCTTCCAGCACCGACGCGGTCAACCGGTCGAGAAGCAGGAGGGCCACCAGCGAATTCAGCGCGTAGACCTCGGTCACCACGGCATGGAGCCAGTAGGTGTGCGAGACGGCAAGAGCGAGACAGGCGGTGACGGAGGCCGTGCTGGTGGCTCCCAGCCGGCGCATGATCCGGAAGGCCGGCCAGAGGGCCAGGGAGGACAGGAGCGCCGAGCCGGCGTTGCCGAGCCACGCGGGCTCCGCGCCGGGCAGATGGACGATCGGGTGCATCAGGGCCACCCACACGGGGTGCGAGGTCTCCAGGAGCTGCAGATCGAGGAGCCAGGCCGCGCGCTGGAGCTTGCCGGGATCGCCCCACAGGGTCCCGGGGGCGAGGCTGCACGCGTAGAAGAGGAGAGCGGCGAGGACGACGGCGATGGGCACGAGGGGATGGCGGAGGGAGTAGGATTCGAACCTACGAGGCCCGGAGGGCCTAGCGGTTTTCAAGACCGCCGCCTTAAACCACTCGGCCATCCCTCCGCAGCCTCATGGATCCTAGGCGATCCGCTCCTGGCCGTCCATGTAGGACCGGAGAGCCTCCGGGATGACCACCGTTCCGTCGGACTGCTGGTAGTTCTCCAGGATCGCCACCAAGGTCCTGCCCACGGCCAGGCCGGAGCCGTTGAGCGTGTGCACCAGCTCCGTCTTCGGCTTGCCCCGGCGGCGAAGCCGGATTCCGGCCCTGCGCGCCTGAAACGCCTCGCAGTTGGAGCACGACGAGATCTCCCTGTACGCTCCTCCTTCGGATGGGAGCCAGACTTCGAGATCGTACGTCCGGGCGGAGGAAAAACCGAGATCCCCGGTGCACAGCTCCACGACCCGGTGATGGAGCCCCAGCCTCCGCAGGATCTCCTCGGCGTTGGCGGTCAGGCGCTCCAGCTCCTCGTAGGAACGCTCCGGAGCGGTCAAGGAAACGAGCTCCACTTTGTTGAACTGGTGAAGGCGGATGAGCCCGCGGACGTCCTTCCCGTACGAGCCCGCCTCGCTCCGGAAGCAGGGCGTGTAGGCGGTGTAGCGCAGAGGCAGGAGCTCCTCGTCGAGCGTCTCGCCGGCGTGGAGGTTGGTGAGGGGCACCTCGGCCGTCGGCACCAGCCAGAGGTCGCCGCCGGCCACCTTGAACAGATCCGCCTCGAACTTGGGGAGCTGCCCCGTGCCGGTCATCGTGCGGGTGTTGACCAGGAACGGCGGCACCACCTCGCGGTAGCCGTGCTCGAGAGTCTGGATGTCGAGCATGAAGTGGATCAAGGCGCGCTCCAGCCGGGCTCCGGCTCCGGTCAGCAGGCTGAACCGGGAGCCGGCCAGCTTGACGGCGCGCTTGAAGTCCAGGATTCCGAGGGCCTCGCCGATCTCCCAGTGAGGTCTCGGAGTGAACGCCTGATCCGGCGGGCGGCCCCAGCTCCGCACCACGCGGTTCTCCTCGGCGCTCCTGCCGGCCGGCGTCTGCTCCGAGGGAAGGTTGGGGAGCCGGAGCAGGAACTCGCCCAGGGCGCTCTCGATCTCCGCCAGGCGGGCGTCCTGTGCCTTGACCTGCTCCGCCAAGCCTTTCCCCTCGGCGATCAGCTCCGACGCGTCCTGCCCTTCCTTCTTGAGCCTGGACACCTGATCGTTGAGGACGTTGCGGCGCTGCCTGGCTCCTTCCACCTGGCGCAGGATCGCCCTGCGCTCGACGTCCAGCGTCTCGAACGGAGAGAAGTCGATGTCCGCGGCGCGGGCCGCCATCCTGGCCTTCACCTGATCCAGGTGCTCCCGGACGAAGGACAACTCAAGCATCTCTTGTGTTTTCCATGAGTTGAGGGACGCCGGCGAAGTCTATTGCAGGGGTCCCTCGGCTGTCAACGCGCTCATCGGCCACGGCTCGCGGAAGGGCCTTCCATGGCTTCGATCAAGGCTGCCGCCGCCCGCTCCCACGAAAAGGGTCGCATCGCCTCGGCCAGCGTCGCTGGATCGGGCGGGATGTAGGTCGCTTCGTCCGCCAGCGCCGCTCCCCATGCCCCGGCCTCGTGGGGCGCGTAGCGCACGTGGGGGAGGGCCAGGCGCCTCAGCTCGGCCAGGGGCGAGGCGAGCATCGGCCGCCCCGCGGCTCCGAACTCCAGGACCTTGAGCGGCAGGCAGGCGTCGGTCCCCGGCTCCACGACGAACGGGAGCAGCCCGAGATCGGCCGCATGGAAGTAGTCCCAGACCTCGTCGGCCGGCACCGGTCCGATGGCGTGGACGCCGTCGCCCGGCCCCAGCCCGCGCGGCGCGGTCACGCGGGCCGCTCCCGGCCCCACGATCAGCAGGGCGAGCTCGGGAAGCCTCCGCCTGGCTGCCAGGAAGCCGTCCAGCAGCATCTCCATGCCGTCGAACGACGCCATGTGGTTCCCCACGTAGACGAGCAGCCTCCTGCCCGCAAACCCGGGCCTGGCCCGGAGCCTCTGGACCCGCTCCCCCGGCCACGACGCGATCGCCTCGATGGCGGCGCCGTTGGGGACATAGGCGGGACGGCGTCCCAGCTCCTGCTCGATCCGGGTGCAGAGATGGTGGCTGATCGTGGACAGGCTGTCGGCCCGCGCCAGCTGATCGAGCAGGAAGGTCCGCCGGGCCCGCCCGTACCGCGTGTCGGGGAAGTGATCGAGGTAGTTGTCCACGAGATCGAAGTGACAGCGGTAACCGCGCTCTTTTTCCGGCGGAAGGAAGAACCCGGGGCTGGAATGGAACACCCGCCGGCATCCGAACCAGGCCAGAGCGCGGCGGACACCACGTTCGTTCAGTCTCGCCGCCAGCCGGTCTCCGGGGGATCGGTTCGACATCCAGACCGGCATCCTGAAACGCTCCACGCCATCACCGGGGAGGGTCTTCCAGCCCCCCGAGGCGAGGGCCAGCCTGTGCCGGATCCGTCCGTAGGGAGACGGATCGTCCCAGGGAGCGTCCGATCGATCCAGCGCCACCACCCGCCGGCTCCGGGCGATGACCCTGGCCAGCTCCACTTCGCGGATCCTGATGACCGGAGAGAACCGCATCCGGCCGATCCAGAGGATGGCCTCAGGCTCCGTCATTCCGCCGGCCGGCGAGCACGGCCGCGACGTCGGCGGCGATGCGCTGAGAGGCCCGGCCGTCGCCATAGGGGTTGGGAACGGCCTCGAGCCGGGAGCGGAGTCCGGCGTCGTCGAGCACCGACGTCACCTCCTGGAGCACCCGATCCGTGCGGGTGCCGACGATCCGCAGGAAGCCGGCGGCGATCCCTTCGGGCCGCTCGGTGACGTCGCGGGTCACCACGACGGGCACGCCGAAGCTGGGGGCCTCCTCCTGGATGCCGCCGCTGTCGGAGACGACCACCGCGGCCCGGCTCATCAGCCAGATCGAGGCCGCATACGACACGGCGGGGATGATGTGGAGCCGGGGGTGCGATCCGGCCACCGAGGCGAGCTCCCGGGCGACGTTGGGGTTGGGGTGGGCGGGATAGACGACGAGGAGATCGTCCCGTTCCTCCACCAGGGCGCGAAGCGCGGCCGCCACGCCGGCCAGCCCCCCGTCGAAGCTCTCTCTCCTGTGCCCGGTGGCGTAGACGAGACGCAGCGCGCCCAGGCCGGGCAGACCCCGCAGCTCCCCCGGGATCGAGCCGGAGAGCCGCTCGGCCATCAGCAGCGCCGCGTCCACCCCGGTCTGCCCGGTCACCACGATGGCCGAGGCGTCTATCCCCTGCGCCCGGAGGTTCCCGGCCGCCGCCTCGGTCGGGGGGTAGTACCGCGTGCAGAGAGAGTCGGCCAGGATGCGGTTCATCTCCTCGGGCCATGGAGCGCGGCGATCGCCGCTGCGCAGCCCGGCCTCCACGTGCCCGCACGGCAGGTCCGCGTAGAACGCGCAGAGCGATCCGGCCAGGGTGGTCGTGGTGTCTCCCTGCACCAGCACGAACCGTGGCCGCTCCCTGCTCAGCTCCCCCGCGACCCCGTCGATCAGACGCGCGGTCAGCCCGGGCAGATCCTGGTTGTCCCGCATCACCGCCAGATCGACGTCCGCCGAAAGACCGAACGCCTGGAAGGCCTCGTGCAGCAGCTCGCGGTGCTGGCCGCTGGCAACCACCCTGGTCCGGAGGCCCGCTCCCCTGAGGGCGTGGATCACCGGCGCCAGCTTGATCGCCTCAGGGCGAGTGCCGGCGATCACGGCGACGTGCGCCGAGGTCATGAGGAGGAGTCTTTCTTCTTCCGCCCGCTCTTGCCGGCCGGCTCGCTCTTGGATTCCGGCGATGACGGCTCCTTGGACGCCGGCTCCTTGCCAGGCTTTTCGCCGCCGGAGCTCTTGCCGCCGTAGTCGGTGACGTACCATCCGCTCCCCTTGAACTGGATCGCGGGGGCCGAGAGGAGCTTGCGGAGGGCGCCCTTGCAGGCGGAGCATCGGGTCAGGGCCGGGTCGGAGAACTTCTGGATCACCTCGACCCGCTTGCCGCAGCGCGTGCATTCGTACTCGTAAAGCGGCATTCGATGCTCCTTTCCCGAAGCGACGCCGAAGGAGGGAAAAGATATCGGCCACCCGGAGAACTGTCAAGGAACCGTCGGCTTGAGCGGGCGCACCGGGCACACCATAATGGAGGCTTCGGAGCGCGGTGCTCCCCGCGGGGGCGGACGCCATGGACAGAATCAGGATCCGGGGTGGCATCCCGCTGGAGGGGACGGTGGCCGCGAGCGGCGCCAAGAACGCCGTCCTCCCCGCCCTGGCCGCCTGCCTGCTCACCGGCGGCATGGTCGAGCTCCGGCGCGTCCCCCAGGTGCGCGACGTCAGGACGATGCTGCGCGTCCTGGAGCACCTGGGCGCCCGGACCTCCTTCGATCCCGGCGAGGGGGTCTGCCGGGTGGAAGTCCGGGGTGTGGGAGAGCCCGAGGCTCCCTACGACCTGGTGAAGACGATGAGGGCGTCGGTCCTGGTCCTCGGCCCTCTTCTGGCGCGAACCGGGCGGGCCAGGGTCTCCCTCCCGGGCGGGTGCGCCATCGGCGAGCGCCCGATCCATCTCCATCTGGAAGGGCTGTGCCGCCTCGGCGCCGGGGTCGACCTCGAGCATGGGTACATCACGGCGCGCTCGCGGCGGCTGAGGGGAGCCGACTACACCTTCCCCATCAAGACGGTCACCGGCACCGAGAACCTGCTGATGGCCGCCTGCCTGGCCGAGGGCCGGACCGTCCTGAGGAACTGCGCCCTGGAGCCCGAGATCGCCGATCTGGCGAGGCTGCTCGGGCGCATGGGCGCGCGGATCGAGGGTGCGGGGACCGAGACCTGCACCATCGACGGCGTGGAG
This sequence comes from Candidatus Polarisedimenticolia bacterium, assembly GCA_035281445.1. GTDB lineage: Bacteria > Acidobacteriota > Polarisedimenticolia > JACPZX01 > DASXTC01 > DATEEA01. The sequence continues at coordinate 6,248 of DATEEA010000197.1, read as the reverse complement.
TCGCTGCACGGCGCCGAGCACGACGTCCTCCCCGACAGGATCGAGGCGGGGACCTTCCTGATGGCCGCCGCGGTCACCCGCGGGAGGGTGGCCGTGACCGGCTGCGTCCCCGAGCATCTCACCTCGCTGGCCGAGGCGCTGAGGCGCTGTGGGATCCCGGTCTCCTTCCCGGGGCCCGGCGTCCTCGCCGTCTCCCCGTGGGAGACGCTCTGCTCCAGGGACCTGGCGACCGCCCCGTACCCCGGCTTCCCCACCGACCTGCAGGCGCAGTACATGGCGCTGATGACCCAGGCCACGGGTACCGCGCTCATCACCGAGAACATCTTCGAGAACCGGTTCATGCACGCGGGAGAGCTGCGCCGGATGGGTGCCTCGGTCACCCTGGACGGCCGCACGGCCATCGTCAGGGGACCCACGCGCCTCTCGGGGGCGCCGCTGATGGCCACCGACCTGCGTGCGAGCGCGTCGTTGATCCTGGCGGCCCTGGCGGCCGCGGGGACCAGCCTGATCGACCGTGTGTACCACTTGGATCGCGGGTACGAGCGGATCGAGGAGAAGCTCCGCTCCCTGGGAGCCGACATCGAGCGGCTGCGCTGAGGAGGGCCGGGATGGCCGAGAAGGACTGCCTGTTCTGCAAGATCATCCGGGGGGAGATCCAGAGCCCCATCGTGCGCCAGGACGACCTGGTGGTCGCCTTCCGCGACATCCAGCCGCAGGCGCCTCATCACCTGCTGGTCTGCCCTCGCAAGCACATCGCCACGCTGAACGACCTGACCAGCGAGGACGAGGCGGCGATGGGCCGCGCCGTGGCCATGGCCGCGTCGCTGGCGGCCGAAGCGGGGGTCGCGCGGGAGGGATACCGCCTCGTGATCAACTGCGAGCGTGGCGCGGGGCAGTCGATCTTCCACCTGCACGCGCACGTGCTGGGAGGACGGCCGTTCGGCTGGCCGCCGGGATGACCGCGTGGCCGGGCGTCAGGACCGGCCGCCCAGCGACTTGCGGATGGCTCCGAAGCCTTCCTTGATCCACCCGGCAGCCGCCTGGGCCTCTCCTTCTTCCTCCGGCTCCCGGTAGACGGAGTAGTACGAGTAGTAGTTGTAGTAGGAGCCCGGCGACTCGGCGGTCTTGTTGAGGATGACGCCGAGGATCCTGGCTTGCGCCTTCTGCAGGGACTCCACCACCTGTTGGACCGCCTTGCGGCTGACGCCCCCCGATTCGGCGACGATGATCGCCGCATCCAGCTCTCCGGCCAGCAGCATCGCGTCCGCCACGAGCAGCGCCGGCGGGGTGTCGAAGATCACCAGATCGGCCCTTGATTCCAGCTCGCGGATGAGCTCCCGCATGGCATGCGAATGGAGGAGCTCGGCGGGGTTCGGAGGGATGGGCCCCGCCGGGAGGAGCCTGAGACCGGGGTGCACGGTCGCCTGGAGCGCTTCGTCCAGACTCTTCTCTCCGGCGAGCACCGAGGTCACTCCCGAGGCCAGCCGGAGGCCCAGGATCCGCTGCAGCGTGGGGTTGCGCAGGTCGGTGTCGACCACGATCACCCGCTTGCCCGCCGCCGCGATGGCGCAGGCGAGGTTCATCAGCGTGGTCGACTTCCCCTCGCCCTTGCGGGCGGAAGTGACCAGGATGGAGCGGAACGGGCTCTCGATCTCGGCGAACTTGATGTTGGAGTAGACCCGGGTGTAGGACTCGGCGGCCTGGTGCGTCGGCTTCCCGTCCTGGAACACCAGCGAGCGTGGCTCTTTCAGCCGGATGATCGACCCCAGGTACCCGAGTCCGGCGGCGGACAGCTCCTCCGCCGAGCGGAGCGTGGTGTCGGCGAACTCCACCAGCAGCCCGCTGCCCAGCGCCAGCATGAGGGCGACGAGCGTGGCCAGGATGCTGGAGGTGGACTTGCTGATCGCCGGGTTGGGGTAGATGGCCAGGTCCACCAGGGAGGCGTTGCCTGGGACCATGGCCTTCTTGAATTCCAGCTCCTCCAGGTTCTTGGTCCAGTGGTTGTAGCTGTCCTGCGCCACGCGGGCCCTGGCCTCCAGGGCCTGCAGCCTGGCCAGCTTCTCGGGGTAGTTGGACAGCTCCGCCTTGACCTCTTCGATCTGCCGGGTCCAGGAATCGATGGCGGTCTGCAGGTCGGCGATCTCCCCCTCGACCTGGGTCAGCTTCTCCCGCAGGGTCAGGTAGGCCTCCGGAGAGAGGTTCGTCCCGCTGCGGACGATGGTCTCCTTGAGCCGCTCCTCGATGCTGCGCAGCTGGTCGTTGAGGTTCTTGAGCGCAGGATGGTCGTCGGTGTAGCGGACGCGGGCGTTCATGATGTCCTGCTGCAGCTTGCGGTATTCCTCGATGCGGGGATCGTCGAGCAGCAGGTTCTGCTCCGCGCTCACGCTGGCCAGCCGGAGAAGCTCGTTCCTGTCGGCCTGGGCGATCTCCAGCTTGGTGATGACGTCGCCGCGCTGGGCCTCGAACCCGGCGATCTTCGCCCGCAGGTTCTCCATGTGGCCGTTGATGTCGATGAAGCCCATCTCGCGGTGGAAGTGAGCCACCTCCGCCTTGATGGCCGTGACGTCGGCCGCCGCCTTGTCCTGGAAGGTGAGAGCCGACTCGCGGCCGCTGGTCAGCTTCTTCATCATGGTGCCCTTGCTGTCGTCCACGAAGACCTGCGCCGCGGCGTTGGCCAGGGCCACCGCCTGGTCGGGATCGGTGCTGATGGCCGTGATCCTGATGCGGTCGGGCTCCTGGTACTCCGCCTGGATGGCCCCGGCGACGGCGGCGGGGTCCATGGGCATGGCCTGCCGGGTGAGGTGGTCGGCCACCTTCTCGGCGAAGGGGAGCCCGTTGATGATGTCCTCGTAGGCCTGCCCCGACAGCGTGGTGTCGGCCTCGTCGGTCCCCGGAGCGAAGGAGAGCATGGGGGCGCGCCAGTACATCTGGTTCTTCACGGCCACCAGCGAGCTGGCCTTGTACGTCGGCTCGGTGAGCGTGATGCCGATGAGGGAGATGGACAGCACGATGAGGAAGACGGCGACGATCACCAGCTTGCGCCGCCAGATCACTTCCAGATAGTGTTGAAGCCCGATGTCTTCCTGCTGCATGGCGTCTCCGGCGAGATCAGCCGATCACGGCGCGACGGCTTGTTGGGCGAGCGGGCAATGTATCACCCGATCCGGCGGCCAGCAAGGGTCGCCGGATCGCGGGGTCGGGGTCGCCATCCTCATGAGCCGGCCGCCGTGGCCCGCCCGCCGTGAAACGGCAGCGGCGCCGCCTCCGCCCTGGCCCCGCCCGAGGAGGCCGGCGCCGTCTGATCGGAAGGCCCTGCGATCCAGCGTATGGCCGGAGCGCCGGAACCCGCGCCGGAACGCTCACGGTGCTCCTGGAAGTACCAGACCAGGCCGTCCTGGATGAGGGCGCCGAGAGAAGGCTTGACCTCCCCTGTCCTGAGGATGAGCATCACCCTTCCGGGCAGCGTCGGCTCGAGGCGCAGCCCATGGACCCGGATGCGCCGTGACAGCATGGCGGTGATGTCCGCCGCCGCAGCCCGCAGCTCGGACGCGTCGCCGAAGCTCTCCCCCACGCCTTCGATCTCGCAGACCACGGTGCTGACCGGCTCCGTCCGGCGCCGGCCCTTCCTGGCGGGGCCGGAGGCGCGGAGGCCGGGGCTCGCCTCCTGGGCCTTCAGCCCCGTCTCCAGCTTCTCCTCGATGAATCGCAGCGTGCGCAGCCCGATGATCCCCACCATGGTCAGCATCACGATGAACAGGAAGGCCGTCTGGTACGGGAACTGGGCGATGGCGTACGCCGTGATCCCCAGGTACGCGCTGACGAAGTACAGGACCAGGACCACGTTGCGGTGGTGCAGACCGATGCGCACCAACCGGTGGTGGATGTGCTCCCGGTCGGCCTTGAAGGGACTGACCCGGCGTCGCGCCCTTCTCAGGATGGCGAAGCAGGTGTCGAAGATCGGCATCCCCAGCACCACGATCGGCAGGAAGAGCACCGTCGCCGTGGTGGCCTTCAGCGAGCCGTGCAGGCCGATGACCGCAAGGGTGAACCCGATGAACATGCTCCCGGTGTCCCCCAGGAAGATCTTCGCGGGATAGAAGTTGTGCGGCAGGAAGCCGGCGGCCGCGCCGACCAGGATGATGGTCAGCATCCCCAGGAAGGGATTGGTCGAGACCGAGACGGCGAACAGCCCGAGCGCCGCGATCCCGCCGATGCCCACGGCCAGCCCGTCCAGCCCGTCGATCAGGTTCACCGCGTTGGTCACCCCGACGACCCAGAAGATGGTCAGCGGGATGCCCAGCCAGCCCATGTGGATCGACTCGCCCAGAGGGTTGGTGAACAGGTCGATCCGCGTGCCGGTGGCGACCACGACCAAGGCGGCTAGGGCCTGCGCGGCGAACTTCATCGGCGCCTTCATCCCCCGGATGTCGTCGTAGATGCCGGCCGCCAGGATGACGCAGGCGCCCAGCATCAGACCGGCATAGGAGCGCAAAGCCGACTCCTCCGCCGCTCCCGCCAGCGCCATGGCGGCGGCGCTGACCAGACCGAAGGAGACCCCCACCGCCAGCCCGCCGAGCAGGGGGATCGGGATCTGATGCATCTTCCGTTTTTCCGGCCGGTCCACCACGTTGAGAGAGAGCGCCAGCCAGCGGGCGGGAAAGGCAAGGACGAAGGAAAGGAGGGCGGCCGAGCAGAGCAGCAGGATGTACGTCACCGAAGTCGGCCTCCCTTCACCCGCCGCCCGGCGGAGGATAGTCCCCCTCCCTGTCAGGGGCTGGGTGGAGGGTCCAGGATACGGGCAGTCGCAGCTTTATACGGCGAACATGGCGTCAGGTCAAGGAGTTCCGGTCATGTCCGCTGACGGGAGAGTCGGCCTCCTCCCCCCCGTCCCCCGGGGCGGTGAGTCCGGGCGGTCCCGGCACCGCCCCCGGAGCCACTATACTGGCCGGCGCGCGGCCGAGAACGGGTCCGGCGTCCTGCGCGAGGGGCGCGAAGCAGCGATGTCGGAGGCTGGCCGGGTCGAAGCGCGGGGGCTGACGGGGAGGGCGATCAGAGCGGGGACCACGCTGGCCGTCCTGACCGTGGTCGAGAACGCCGTCCTGCTCGTCCGCACGCTGGTCCTCTCGCGCCTCCTTTCCCCCTTCGAGTTCGGCCTCATGGGGATCGCCTTCATGTCGATCACCCTGGCCGATGTCCTCTCCCAGACCGGGTTCGCCCGCGCCCTCGTCCAGCGGCGGGACGACCCCGAGCCGTACATGGACACGGTCTGGTCGGTCTCGGCGCTCAGGGGGCTCCTGCTGGCCGTCGCCGTCTCCCTGTCGGCGCCGGCCTTCGGAGCCTTCTTCCGCGCACCGGCCGCCGTGCCGGTGGTGCAGGCGATATCCCTGGGGCTGCTGATCAACGGCCTGTCCAGCCCTCGGCTGGCCCTGCTGGAGCGGGAGCTGCGGCTGGGGCGCCACGGGCTCCCGAGGACCGCGGGGATGGTCGTCGATCTCGTGGTGACCACATCGCTGGCGTTCGCCTGGAGGAGCGTGTGGGCCATGCTCGCCGGCTATCTCTCGTACTGCCTGGTGATGACCCTCACCAGCTACCTGGTGGCCCCTCACCGGCCGCGGCCGCGCATCGACTGGGAGCGCGCGCGGTCGCTGTACGGCTTCGGGAAGCACGTCTTCCGCTACGAGCTGACCTCCTACCTTGTGGAGCAGGTCGATCGGCTCTCCGTGGGGCGCCTGCTCGACGTCCCGCGCCTCGGCCTCTACACCTTCGCCGCCCGGATGGCGGTGCTCCCCAGCACCATCACCTACACCATCCTCCTCAAAGTCGCTTTTCCCGCGTTCTCCCGCATCCAGCAGGAGCCGGAGCGCGTGAGGGAAGCCTTCCACCGGGTGCTCACGATCATCGTCCTGACATCCTGCTTCATCATGGCCGCGCTGGCCAGCACCGCTCCGGTTCTCATCTCCGTCCTGTTCGGAGAGACATGGCTCCCCATGACCACGGCGTTCCGGATCCTCTGCCTGGTGGGCGGCAGCTACGCCATCGGCCAGATCTGCGGAGTCGTCCTCGCGGGCATCGGCCGGCCCGCCGTCACGGCCAGGGCGCCGGTCATCCGCCTGGTCACGGCGGGAGCGCTCGTGGTGCCGGCGACGCTCGGCTGGGGGATCGAAGGCGCGGCCTTCGCCGCGGCGGCCGGCATGACCGCGGCGGCGGCCTACCTCTTCCTGAGCGCCTCCAGGATCATCCTTCTCTCG
>DATEEA010000196.1:0-5318 GCA_035281445.1 Candidatus Polarisedimenticolia bacterium | reverse complement strand
AGGGTCCTGGAGGCGATGGCCGTCATCGAGTCCCCCGTTGAGCCCGCGGCGCTGCAGCGGGTCATGGCCGGTCCGGCCGCAGCGGCGCTGCCCGACGGGGTCTTCCAGGGAGCGGTCGATCGGCTGGCCCGCCGCCACCTGGCGCGGCGCGACATCGGCGCATCCGGCCGCCTCCGACTGCGGATCGACCACGTGAAGATCCGCGAGCACGTCTACGACGGCATGGACTGGCAGGAGCGCCGCGCGCTGCACGGCCGCATCGGCGAGGCGCTGGAGAAGGAAGGCCGGGCCGGCGTCGAGGAGCTGGCTCACCATTTCGTGCACTCGGCCGATCCGGTCAAGGCGCTCGACTACGCGGAGAGGGCGGGACTGCACGCCTTGTCGCTGTTCGCCACGGAGCGCAGCGTGGCCTTCCTGGAGAGGGCGCTCGACCTGGTCCCTCCGTCCGATCCCGAGCGCCGGCTGACGCTCCAGCTCAGCCTGGGAGACGCCTACCGCCAGGGGCGCGATCACGCCCGGGCCATCGAGACCTACGACAAAGTCATCAAAGGGTCCCGCGTCTCCGGGCACAAGGACCTGCACTGGAAGGCCAGCGCGCACCTGCTCGACGTGCTGGCGCGCGTCGGCCAGCACGACGAGGCGCAGCGATCCGCCGAGCGGCTCATCCCCACGCTGCGTGCGGAAGGGGCCCGCGGCCACCTGGCCATGGTCCTCACGACCCTCGGCTCGTCCATGGGAGCCCAGGGCCGCCTGCAGGAGTCGCGCGAGCTCAACGAGGAGGCGCTGGCCCTGCGCCGGGAGCTGCGCGACCTCCCCGGGATGGCCGCCAACCTCAACAACCTCGGCCTCATCGATCTCCTCACCGAGACCAGCGAGCAGGGGCTCGCCCTGCTGGAGGAGTCTCTCTCGCTGCGCCGCAGGATCGGCGATGAGCAGCACGCGTGCGAGGCGCTGCAGAACATCGGGTGGTGGCACAGGCGGCGCGGAGCCATGGCCGCCGCGGCGGGCAGCACGGAGGAGGCCGCGGCCATGGCGCGCCGCAACCACGACCGGTGGATGCTCGCGGTCACCGAGACCAGCCTGGCGGCCATCTACCAGACCCAGGGAAGACTCGACGCCGCCCTCAAGGCGGCCCGCCGCGCCGTGGCCGACGCGCAGTCCATCGGCGACGAGGAGCGCGAGTGCGAGGCGCTCGACTTCCTGGGGATGATCCAGCGGGATCTGGGGGACCTGGCCGGGGCCGTGGGCTCCCACGAGCGGGCGGTGTCCACGGCGCGCCGCGCGGGGCTGCCCAGCCAGGAGGTCTATGCCGCGGCCTCCCTGGCTCTGGACCGTCTGGCCTCCGCCCCCTCGCCCCAGGACGTGCGGTCGGTGCGCGACGCGCTGCGCCGGGCGGCGCGGGCGGCCGTGTCGATCCAGAGTCCCAAGCTGCAATCGCGCCTGCACGAAGCGGCCGCCCGGACCCACTTGGCGGCGGGCGACCCGGCCCAGGCGCTGTCTTTCGCCCGCCTGGCTCTGGAGTCGGCGTCGGCCGCGCGCCTGGCTTCCGCTCAGGCCGGTGCGGAGCTGCTCGTGGCGGAGTGCCTGGCCGCGGCGCAGCCCGAGGGCGCCCCCGCCGAGGCCATCGAGTGCGCCCGCCGGGCCGCCGAGATCGCCATCGCCTCGGATCTCCCCGAGCCGCGCTGGCAGGCGCACGCCCTGCTCTCGTCGCTGCACCAGCGCGAAGGCCGCCGCATCCCGGAGCGCGAGGAGCTCGGACGGGCGGCCGCCGTGCTGCAGCGGGTCTCCGACGGCATCGAGGACGAGCAGGTGCGGCTGGCCTATCTGGCCGAGCCGCGGCGGGCCGACGTCATGCGCCGCGCCGGCGCGCTGTCGCGCCGCACCATCGCCCCCCGGCAGGGGGAGCGCGAGGACGCCTCTCCCGAGCGCGTCCTGGCCGCCATGTTCGAGCTGAGCGACATCATCAGCTCCCAGAGCGACCTGGACACCATGCTCGATCGGCTCCTGGACGTGGGTCTGGGGATCGTCGGAGCGGAGAGGGGGCTGATCATCCTGCTCGACGAGAAGACCGGCGAGCAGCGCGTGACCGCCGCCCGCGACCTGGAGGAAGAGACCGTCCGTGACGCGCTGGAGTACAGCCACAGCGTCGTGCAGGACGCCGCGGCGGGCCAGGTGCTGGTGACCCTGGACGCCCGGCAGGACGACCGGTTCAGGAAGTACAAGAGCGTGAACCTGTACGCCATCAAGTCGCTGATGTGCGTGCCGATGCGCTCCCGGGACCGGGTGATCGGGACCGTCTACGTGGACAGCCGGCGTCGGGGGATCCCCTTCAACCAGCAGGACCTTCGGTTCCTGGAAGCCTTCGGCAACCTGGCCGGCAGCGCCGTGGAGCTGTCGCGGCTGCACGAGCGGCTGGCCAGCGAGAACACCTACCTGAGGCAGGAAGCGGTGGGCAGACACCGCTTCCAGAACCTGATCGGCAAGAACGTCAAGATGCAGGCCGTCTACGACCTGATGGAGAAGGTCGCCTCCTCCAACCTACCGGTCCTCATCCAGGGCGAGAGCGGGACCGGCAAGGAGCTGGTGGCGCGGGCGCTGCACTACAGCGGGCCGCGCCGCAGCCGCAAGTTCTACTGCGAGAACGTGGCCGCCATCCCCGACACCCTGCTCGAGAGCGCCATGTTCGGACACGTGCGGGGCGCCTTCACCGGGGCGGACCGGGATCACAAAGGGTTGTTCGAGCTGGCCGACGGGGGGACGCTGTTCCTCGACGAGATCGGGGACATGTCGCTTCCCTTGCAGAGCAAGGTGCTGCGGGCCCTCCAGGAAGGGGAGATCCGCCCCGTGGGGGGCAAGGAGTTCCGCAAAGTGGACGTGCGGATCATCTCGGCCACCAACAAGGACCTCGAGCAGCTCATGAAGGAGCGCCGATTCCGCGAGGACCTCTACTTCCGTCTCAATGTGGTGCGCATCGCCCTGCCGCCGCTCCGCGAGCGCAAGGAGGACATCCCGCTGCTGGTGGATCACTTCCTCCACAAGGCCGCCCGCGACACGGGCGCTCCCCCCAAGAAGATCGAGATGGGGGCGCTGCAGCTTCTGCTGCGCTACTCATGGCCCGGCAACGTCCGGGAGCTGGAAAACGAGATCCAGAGGCTGGCCGTGCTCTGCGCCGGCGAGGTCATCACCCAGAACGAGGTGATGCAGAGCGGGGAGCTGTTCGAGAAGATCACCCGCCTGGAGGAGAAGGACGCCTTCACCCCCCTGGAGGAGCTCGAGCGCCGGCAGATCGAGAAGGCGCTCCTGGAGGCGGCGGGCAATCGCGCCAGGGCGGCCGAGCTCCTGGGAATCAGCCGCGCCACCATCTTCCGCAAGCTGCGCAAGTTCAACATCTCCCACTGAGCGCCCCTGTCTTGAGCGGGTCCCGGCGAGACGCGACGGCCGTGAATGCCGCATCCAGTGCGGCTTTCGGCCGCCCGTCTCACAGTGCGGGCGGAGTGCCGCCCGCCGATCGATCCTGTCAAAGCTTTGAATCAGAACGACTTGCCTGATGCGGTCTCGCCGGTGAGTCTCAAAGAGAGACGTGCTCGTTTCGAGCCTGAAGCGGGAAGTTCTGAGGCGCCATCTCGCAACTTGCTCATTTTAATGAATTTGTATAGTGAGACTTGGAGGCCGGCGCCCATGGCACGGCCGGTGCTCTAGCAAGGCAGCAACAGCATCTGGGGCAAGGTCAACGGCACCAAGTCAAAGGGGGTTGGTTATGAAGAAGATGGCGGTTTTGGCACTCATGGGGCTCATCGCAGTCGCGGTTTCCCAGCCGGCGATGGCAGGCGTGGGCGGTTGCGGCACGCGTCCGGGCGTGGGCGGCTGCTGGCAGCTCACCGACCGGCAGGTCGAGAACACCCCGACCGTTCTGGAGGTCCTCGGCTCCGCTCTCCCCGCGCACATCAGCGCCATGCTGCGGCTGATGTTCGAGCAGAAGAGCGACACTCCGGTCCTGCAGGAGCCCGGCGAGCTGCAGGTCGAGGGCGTGGGCGGCTGCTTCCGTCCCGGCGTGGGCGGCTGCGTCCTGTAGAACTGCCGACAACGACGATCACGAAGGGGGCGCTCCCGCAAGCGCCCCCTTTTTTTTGTGTTCTCGGCCCTGCCCCCGCCGCCCGACAGGCTGGAAGCTTCCGGCGCCACGGCGTAAAGTGAGGCCGATGAAACGGCTGCCGTCGCTCATCCTCTGCCTCATCCCGGCCCTGGCCTCCATCAACCCGGCCCGGGCGGCCGCCCCGCCGGCTGAGGTGGCCCTTCCTCCGGCCGGCGCGGCCGCGGGAAGCCACCGCGAGATGGTCATCGTCCTGCACGGCATGGGCAGAACGCGCCAATCCATGAAGCCCCTGGCCAAGGCCCTGGAAGAGGAAGGGTACGAGGTCCTCAACTTCGGCTACCCGAGCCGCAGCGCCGCCGTGGCAGAGCTGGCCGAGGGGCTCGCCGCGACGGCCGCCGGGCAGGCCCAGCGGCCGGATGTCGACCGCATCCACATGGTCGGGCACAGTCTCGGCAACATCCTCATCCGGTGGGTGGTGGCCAACCGGCGCCCACCGAAGCTGGGGCGCATCGTCATGCTCGCCCCTCCCAACCGAGGGTCGCGTCGGGCCGACTTCGCCGCCCCCTGGCTGACCTGGCTCTCGGCTCCCCTGCCGGAGCTCACCACCCGCGACGGGAGCACGGTCCTCTCCATCCCCACTCCCCCCGACGTGCCGATCGGCATCATCGCCGGCTCGCGCGATGGGACGGTGCCTATCTCGCAGACCTTCCTCCCCCAGCCCTGCGCCTGCGATCACGTCGTGGTGCCGTCGGGACACACCTTCATCATGCGCCGGTCGCTGGTCCATCAGCTCACCGCGGCCTATCTGCGCAAGGGGTCGTTCTTCGACTGACCGGCCGCCGGGACGGGCCCTCCCCCCCTCAAGGCTTGCCGTACCCTCCCGGGATGCCGTGGGCCCGCATCCTCCTGTACAGCTTCTGCCGGCACCACCCTGTGGTACAAAAAGACGCCGCAATCATGTCGCGGATCCGCAGGGTCCCCTTCTTCTCCACGGCGTCGATGGTGATCCCGTCCACGAAGGCCCCGAGGAATTCCTTCTGCTCGGCGAACGATCCCATCGCCATGACCTCCCTGAACCGCGTCAGGTGCGCCAGGGCGGCCTCGGTGGCGGTCTCCAGGTTCACGGTCCGCCGGGCCGCCTGTCCGAGGCCATCGCGCAGGATTTCGATGTCCCGCCGGCGGGCCTTGATTTCGAGCAGCTTCTCGTCCACGAACTCGGAGTTGG
>DATEEA010000195.1:0-8594 GCA_035281445.1 Candidatus Polarisedimenticolia bacterium | reverse complement strand
CAGGAAGCCGGACCGCCTCACGGCCCGCCTCCCTTCGCCGGGGCCTGATGGCAGACCCCGCAGTCGCCGTCCGTGAAGGGAGCGTGCTGCGCCTCCAGCATCAGCTTGCCGCCGCCCGACGCGTGAGGCTCGTGGCAGGCGGTGCAGTCGGTGGCGGCGGTCAGCAGCCCCTTGTGGGGCGCGGCCACCCCGGGCTGCGAGAGATCGTGGCAGCTCGTGCAGAGCGCGCCCGGGGCGCGCGCCAGGAGCCCTTCCTCCGGGGAGGAGTGGGCGGCGTGGCAGGCCAGGCACTCACCCTTGCGGAACGGATCGTGGACGTGGAGATCCTGGCGCACCATGGTGCGCCCCTCGTCCACGTGGCAGGACAGGCACAAGGTGCGCGCCTCGGGCCGGCTCAGCAGAGCGCTGGTGTGGCCGCCGTGCGGCCCGTGACACGAGAGGCATTGCCCGCGCCGGACGGGCAGGTGCAGCGCGCTCCCCGCCGCGGACCTGGCCACCTCGCCGTGGCAGCCCCGGCAGAGCGCGGCCGGCTCCATCGCCAGCAGGCCGTCGCGGGACGCGGCGTGGGGCTCGTGGCAGGAGAGGCACTCTCCCGACGCGAACGGCGCGTGCGGCGTGTCTCCCTGCCCTGCCGCTGCGCCGGCGTGGCACGAGGCGCAGGCTCCGGCGACGTCCTGCACCACCAGATGCGCGGCGTCCGATCCGTGCGGCTCGTGGCAGGCGGAGCACTCCCCCTTGACGGCGGGCGGATGGGGAACGCGCCGGGCGAGCTGCGCGGGCAGGCCGTCATGGCATCCTCCGCACAACTCCGCCGGCGCGCCCGCCAGCGCTCCTTCGAAATCCGAGCCGTGCGGATCGTGGCAGGTCAGGCACTCTCCCTGGGCCGCCGGCGGATGGGGGTGGGCGCGCGCCGCCTGCGTCTTCACTTCGGCGTGGCAGCCCTCGCACAGCGCCGGCACGGCCGCCTTCAGGAGCCCCGCCCCGCCGGCGTGCGGGAGGTGGCAGCCGCTGCACGCCTCGGCGGCCGGGGCGTGCGGGTGCTTCGCGGCCGCCGCCCGGGAGGCCTCCTGGTGGCAGCCGGCGCACAGGTCGCGCTCCTTCTTCCTGAGCAGACCCGGCCCGTCGGACGCGTGCGGATCGTGGCAGGCGGAGCACTCCCCTTGGGCCGCCGGAGCGTGCACCCTGGCTCCCGATCCGGCGGGCGCCGCGGCGCGGGGATCGTCGTGGCAGGTCAGGCACAACTCGTCCCCGGGAGCGGACAGGGCGAAGGGAGACTCCCCGGTCGGCGCGTGGCAGCCGGCGCACGAGGAGCCCCCTTCCTGCATCGGCGCGTGCACCTCGCGCCGCAGCAGACCGGCGGACGCCGAAGCGTGCGGGGCGTGGCACGCCAGGCACGACGCGGCCGGCGGGAAGGCCCCCCCGTGAGCCTCCTTCAGGGCCGGCCCGGTCCCCTGGTGGCACGAGACGCACAGCGCGCCCGGCTCGCGCTCCAGGTTGCCCTCCTGTTTCGAGCCGTGCGGATCGTGACAGGAGAGGCAGTCCACGCCGGCCGCGGCGTGCGACGAGACACCCCGATGCGCCTCCTGATCGTGGCAGCCGGCGCAGAGCGCTCGCGGATCGCTCTTCAACAGCGGCCCCCGGGACGATCCGTGCGGGTCGTGGCAGGCTCCGCAGGCCATCGAAGCGGCGGGGGGATGGGTGAAGAGATGACTCCCCCGGGCGGGCGGCTCCCCCTTGCCGGTGGCCGGCTGCCCCTCCATGGCGTGGCAGGTGACGCACAGCTCCGGGTCCTCGGCCTTGAGCCGCAGCGCGCCGACCACCCCGTGACGCAGGTGGCAGGTCTCGCACCGGCCTTCCTTCACCGGGCGATGCTGCGACGCCCGTCCCGCGTACTCGCCGGCTTCCCGCTTGTGGCAGTCGAGGCAGCTCCTGGTGTCGGGGCGCAGCCCCTTGCCCCGCCGGAGCTGCGCGTGGGCGGGGAGGGACCCGAGGAGGAGGGCGGCGGCCAGCAGCGGAAGGACGCGCCACGGCGGATGGAGACGGCGGAACATCGGCGTCATCGGATCAGCGTGTCGAGCGCCTTTCCGATGAGGTCGCGCGCGCGATCGGTCGCGCTCTCACCGCCCACGCCGAACAGCCTGGACATGGCCCCCACGCCGCTGCGCGACACGTTGCTGGACCAGATCACCTGTCCGGCGTCGGTCTCGATCATCCTGAAGGCCAGCGACACGGCGGTGGTCTGGGCGCCCGCCGCCCTGCCCTGCGTGAACTCCTGCACCGTCCCGGCCATCACCGCCTGGATCTTCAGCTCCGCGGCCAGCCGCTTGATCTCGTCGGCCTCGGGAGACACGGCGTTGGCGACGTTGGCCGCGCGCAGTCCGCGCGCCACCTCGCCCACGTCCACCACCTCCACCGCCCCCGAGGACAGCATCTCGATGATCAGGATCTGGCGGACCCTCTCCGCCGCGGTCGGTTCGCCGGTGAGGTTCTCCAGAGGGAGGACGGCGACGCGCCGGATGAGGGAGAAGTCGGCGCGCGGATCGACGAAGGTGGTGACGCGGCGGGCGCAGCCGGCCTCGGCCATCGCCAGCAGGACCAGAGCGCCGACCACCCGCGGTCTCATGGAATCAGGACGAGATCCCAAGGCTCTTTCCCCACCGGCACGTCCCGGACGACCGCTCCACGGATGCGATCGACGAACGCCAGGACGCCGCGCCGTGCGCTGAGAGCATACAGGTTTTTCCCTTCCGGATCGACGGCCAGCCGCCACGGCTCGGCCATGGAGGTCTCCTGCGCCGAGGCGCCCGTCCCCGGCGAGGCCTCCACGATGCGCGCCGCGGCGGGAGACGACAGCAGCAGGCGTCCCGTGCGCGGGTCGACGGCCACCGCTTCGGCCGCCCAGGGGATGGGGGCCTCGCGCGGCTGCGACGACCCTTCGTCCAGCACCGCCAGCGACGGCGCTCCCGAGCGGGCCACGTAGACCGTCCCGCGGGAACGATCGACCGCGAGGTCCGACGCCCCCGAGCCGACCGCCGCCGAGGCGATGACCTGCGCCCGGGAGGTGTCGATCACGTGCAGCCTTCCTGCGCGCGGGCACAGGGCGTAGAGTCTCCGCCCGTCGGGCGACAGGGCCAGCCTGGAGGGACGCCCCGGCACCGGGATCTCGGCGATCTGGTGGTGGCCGGCCGCGTCCAGGACGAGCACGGAATCGATCCCCGAGGCGGCGACGTAGAGCGTCCTGGCGTCCTCCGACAACGCCACGTGGAGGGGCGCCGCGCCGTGCGGCAGGACGATGGTGTCGATGACCCGGCGAGCCGCACCATCGATGACCTGCACGGCGTGCGAGCCGGCGCAGGCGACGTAGATGCGATCCCCATCCCGGCGCGCGGCCAGCCCCGAAGGGCGCTTCCCGGCGGGGATGGCGGCGATGACCTCCCCCTGGTCGCGGGTGAGAACCAGGACCTCGTGGGAGCCGCGGGCGGCGACGTACAGGGTGGAGCGCCGCCGGTGGGGGTCGAGCTCCTGGAGTCCCGGCGCGGGCTCCTGCGCGGAGGCCGCCGCCCGGGGGGAAAGCAGCAGGAGGACCGAGAGGACCGCGGCAACCATCATCGGCTCATTCCGGCGAGAAAGGGGAGGCGCCGGTCGTCCCGCGCCTCCCCCCGAAGGCCCGGAGCGAGCCCCGGGCGATCCTCACGGCACCGTCACAAGGCCTGGGTGTGGCACTGCGCGCACATGTTCCTGTACGTGCCGCCCGGCGTCCCCTCCTCGGTGACCGTGCCCGACAGCGGGTTCATGTAGATGAGACCGAACGCGTTCTGGTTGCCGTGCGCCTTGTGGCAGGAGAAGCAGGACGGAGTGTGATCCGTCACGTCGGCCGTCAGGTTCGGCTTCCAGTTGCCGGTGGCGGTCATGACCTTCACCCAGTTGATCTTCGGCCCCGGACCGGCGCCGGAGCGCGAGCCGGTGGCGAAGACGTTGCGGCTGGAGTGTCCCCCGGAGACCGCCCCGACGTCCACCCCCGCCGTCGGGTGCCTGTCGAAGTGCTCGGCGGGCGACCCGGTGCCGCCGAGCTGGGCGCTGCCGACCGTTCCATGGAAGTTGGAGTGGCAGGCCCCGCACCAGTTCCCCATCGCCGACCTGGTCTGGTCCGGCTCGTTGAAATCCACGTCGTCCACGCCGTAGGCCGAGGCCGAGCGCTGGAAGACGTCCATCGCCGGGTTGTTGGTCCCTGTCGCGTACGAGGGGGGATCGAACGTGCTGCCGCCGCCGGCCGTAGGGCTGAGGTTCCGGTACGGGTTGGCGACCGTGGGCCCGCCGCGCCCGTGCGGGCCGTGGCAGTCCACGCAAGTCAGGCCGTGCACCGGATCCGGAGCCCAGGTGCCGCCCGGCGCCGTGTCGGTCGCGTTGAGGGTGTGGCCCGTGGATGTGTAGTAGGGGGCCACCCCGGTGCGGTTCAGCGCGCCGGCCTGCCGGACGTACGTGTCGGTGGGCGCCTCGAGCACGTCGGGCGCGAAGGTCTGACCGTCGTGACAGGTCAGGCAGAGATCGTTGATCTCGTTGCGCAGCAGGTACTCGTACGGCCCCGTCCCGCCCAGCCCCGTGTAGAAACCGGTCCCGTTGGCGTTGTACCCGTGGCTCTGGCTGAAGTGCATGACGTGGCAGTCGCTGCAGATCAGCGTGGAGCCCTTGTGGTAGTCGCCCGCGAGGGCCGGGGTCCCCAGGAGCAGAATCGGACCCAGGAGCAGGAGTCCGATCAGGGTGACCCGGTGCTTCCTCATGGCTCGTCCTCCCATGGTGCTTCCGAAGCCTGCAAGGGCTCCACCGCTGGAGTCCCTCCGGCCTGTGTCCAGCAACGGATGTGCCACCGGCGCCGAGCGGCCCGCATGCGCTGCAACTCTTTCCTGCCCAGTCGGTTGCAAGAGAGGAAACCCTGTGGGTCATCGGGCGGGGAGCGGGCGGCCGGCTGCGGGCGCTCCCTCTGCTGGGTGCTTTGGCCCATCCCCGACGGTGAGGCGCAGGAAGACCTGCACGCGCCGGCCGACCCTCTCCACGACGTAGACGATCCCGCCGCGGCCGGCCGCAACGTCGGTGGGGTAGGCGACCGAGCCGGGCCGGCCGCCGAACCCTCCGAACCGGTCCTGGAACGTCCCCTGGCTGTCGAAGATCTTGACGTCCTGCCGCAGCGGATCGCTCACCAGCACCAGCCCGTGCTCGTCCACCGCGATCCCCGACGGGGTGGCGAAGTCCTGGGCGCCGAGATCCCGCCGCCCCCAGCCATGCAGGTACCGGCCGGCGGAGTCGTACACCTGGACCGGCATCCCACGCCGATCGGAGACGTAGGATCGCCCCTGGCGATCGAAGGCGATGTCGGAGGGGGCCTGCAGGCGCAGGCCGCCCGGGCCGGAGCCCCGCACGACTCGTGCCAGGGAGCCGTCGGTCCCCAGGACCAGGACGCGTCCCCCCGGCGCGTCGAGCACGTGCAGCCGGCCGTCCGGCGACATGCCCATTCCCGACGCCGCCACGCGTGTCCCGTCCACGTCTTCGAGAGGGATGCGCCGTGCCGGCTCGCCGCGGTAGCTGTACACGGCGATGAACCGCGCGCCCGCCGACAGCACGTAGATGTCCCCCGCCTCGTCGGTGGCCAGGGCGACCGGATAGGTCACGTCCGGCCCGGTGGGGAACGAGTGCTTGGGCACGCCGCGTCCGTCGAAGATGCCCACCATGGCGTTGCCGGTGTCGGCCACGAACAGCTCGTCGCGCGACAGGTCATAGTGCACGCCCTGAGGGATGGCGAAGGGCGTGCCGTCGATGTGCTCGGCCACGATCGCGGCCGTGCGCACACCCAGGAAGCGGGGAGGGACCGGGGGCGCGTCCGCCGCCACCAGCCCGGCCAGCAGCGCCGCTGCCATCATCGGCGCGCCTCCGCCGCGGCCCCCGGGTCGAGCCTCCTGCCGGTCAGCTCGCCCTGGATGCGGACCGCCCGGTCCACTGCCTGGCGATCGACGGAGATGGTGGCGACCTTGCGCAGCCGATCCACGAAGCTCTTCCTGAGCTCGTGCTGCTTCTGGATCATGAGCCGCTCGGCGGCGGCGTGGCGCACCGCCTCGAAGGCGGGTGCCTGCGGCTTGCGGACCTCGAGCATCTGCACGATGGAGTGGCCGAGCGCCGTCTTGACGACCTCGCTGGTCCCGCCCGGGGCCAGGGCGAACACCCCCTCCCCCGCGCCGGTCCCCGAGCCGGCCGGGGCGGGGCCCTCCACCCATCCCATGTCGCCTCCGGACTCGGCGGTGCGGCGATCGACGGAGACCTCGCGGGCCAGGGCGGCGAAGTCCTCGCCCGCCTGGAGGCGGCGCAGGACGGCCTCCGCCTCGGCCCGTGTCCCCAGCACGATGTGCCGCATGCGGTAGGACGCCGGGCCGCTGAAGGCCGCCGGGTCGCTCTGGAAGAAGGCGCGCACCTCCGCGTCGGTCAGGGTCAGAGGCTTGAGGATGACCGAACGCTCCAGCTCCTCGCGCACCTTCGCGTCGGCGTAGGCGGCGGCCCTGGACTTCATGGAGGCATCGAAGGGGACCCGGCGGCGAGCCTCGTCGATCAGCAAGGTGTCGGCCAGGGCCTTCTTCCACGCGGCGTCCAGCGACAGCCCCGAGCGCTTCGCGCGGTGCCGCACGTGCCCGGCGGTCAGCTCGATTCCGCCGGCGCCGGTCACCAGCACCGCCTCGTCGGGCGGATCGGGCGGCCGGCCGCGATCCGGGTCCGCCGATCCCAGCAGCTTGCGCACCGCCGCGGCGTCCTCGCGCGGCGGGTGGGCCTTGCGGATCGAGTCCAGGAGCCCTGTCTCCAGCGCCTGCCGCCGGCGGGCCAAGAGGATGCCGGCCAGCCTGTCCGAGACCTGCTCCAGGGGAGGCGGGCTCTCTCTCCTCTCCTCGATCACCTTCACCATGCGCCATCCCCCGGGCACCTCGAAGGGCTCGCTGACGGACCCGGCCGGCGTGGCCAGGGCGGCCGCCTCGGTCTCCGGATCGAGGATCCCCCAGGTGATCCACCCCAATTCCCCGCCCCGGTTGCGGCTCGGGTGCACGGAGAGCCTCCGTGCGGCCGCCTCGAACCCCTCGGCGCGGAGCCTCAACCGCGCCTCGTCCCGCCGCGCCTCGTCCCGCGTCTCGATGACCGCCACGCGCAGCCTGCGTGGCAGCAGGTCGTAGGCCGCCCTGACCTCGGCGGCGGAGGGCTCGGCGGCGCGGCGCAGCGCCGTCTCCTCCAGCCTCTCCAGCAGCAGCATGTCCTTGTACGCCTCGAGGTCGCGCGCCAGCCTCGGCTCGCGGGCGATCCCCATGCGGCGTCCTTCCTGGATGAGCAGCCGCTCCTCCACCGCTTTGTCCACGACCTTGCGGATGATCTCCTCGCCCACCAGCAGCCCTGCGTGGCCGTCGTGCCGCGCCCCGAAGGAGGCCCGCACCCAGGCCAGAGTGATCGGCTCGCCGTTGACGCGGGCCAGAACGAGGGTGTCTGCGAGGCCGGGGCCGCGGCGCGGGGCGGGCGCCTGCGATGCTGCCTGCGGGGCGGCGGAAAGGGCCGCCGCGGCAAGAAGACACAGAGCGATCGGGGCGTGCTTCATGGTCGGGGCACCTCGTTGAAGGAGTCGATGAGAGGATCGAGAAGCTCGGCGGCCGCGCGCAGGGCAAGCCCCTCGGCCGTCCGTTCGTTGCCTTGCTCGTAGACGATCCGCGTCTGGTCTCCCCGCCGCTCGTGCCAGGCGGCCCACAGGATGGCGCCGGTGGCGGTGTCCAGCAGCCGTGCGGAGAGGGCGACGACCGGAGGCCTGGCCCCCGAAGGATCTCCGTCTTCCCACCGCTCCACCGTTCCCATCAGCACGCCGTCCACCCCCGTGAGATCGCGCAGCGCCCTCAGCTCGTCCGCTCCCACAGGAAGCCCGGTGCGCCAGCCGCGCTCCAGCAGCCGCCGCACCGGTCCGGCCGGGCTGACCACCCCGACGCGCCCCGAGGCCACGAGCCGCCAGGTCACCGCGTCGGCCATGGCCTGACCCGCTCCGGCGCGCCGCGTCTGCTGGCGGAACGGCATCACCACGATCCGTGCGGGGGCCCTGCCCCGCAGCGAAGCGGCGGTCCAGCCGGCCGGCTCGGGGGCCAGGACCGAGGCCTTGAAGCGGCGGAGGCCTGCGCGCCGCGCCCCTTCCGGCCCCGGGGCCAGCAGCTCGGCGAACCGCCGCGCCGCTTCACGCAGGGTCCGCTCGCGGGTGATCGCCGGGCCCGAGCCGAGGGGGCCCCGCAGCGTCTCGCCCTCCAGGGCCACCATGGCCATGGCCAGGATCTCAGGGCGCGAGGGATCCAGCAGCCGGCCGGAGAAGCCGGCGGCGAAGGGAGCCTGCGCGGCACAGGTGTAGAGATCCCCCGAGAGGATCAGCTCCGCGCCGGTGGAGCCGGCGAGATCGGCCAGCTCCTCGTGCGTGGCCAGCGAGGCGTCGCGCACGCGCCTGTCCCTCATCCAGGCCTCCACCTGCCCGTGGGGGACGGGGCGCAGGCCGTGGCGCGGCAGCGCGGCGTCGAGCGCCGCGCGCAGGTCGGGCCAGTCGGCCG
>DATEEA010000194.1:0-23222 GCA_035281445.1 Candidatus Polarisedimenticolia bacterium | reverse complement strand
ATCAGCGACATGGAGGCCTTCCATCGCTGGGCCGAGGCCATCCTGGCAGGGGACTGGCTCGGGCGCGAAGTCTTCCATCCCTTCCATCCATGGCAGGAGGCGGTGGCCGACGCGTCCACGTGGGACGCGTGGTACGGGCGCGTCTTCCACCAGGAGCCGCTCTACCCCTACCTGCTCGCCCTGGTGTACGCCGTGGCGCCGGCCGCGCCGTCCAGCATGCTGATGGCGCAGGCGGCGCTGGGGGCGGCGGGGTGCGCGTTCACCTATCTGGCGGCCCGCAGGGCGGGCGGGGCGACCGCTGGCGCGGCGGCGGGCGCGCTGGCCGCCCTCTACGGTCCCTACCTCTATTACGAGTCGCTCCTGCTTCGTGACGCCTTCCTGATCCCCCTGCACGCGGCGCTCCTGTGGGCGGTGCTGGAGGCACGGGCCCGCCGGGACGCGCGGTGGTGGCTCGCCGTGGGGCTCCTGGCCGGGGTCTCCTTCGTCACCAAGGCCAGCATCCTGCCGTTCGCGATCTTCCTGGTCATCCTGGCGGCCTGGGAGAGCAGGTCCAGGGCGGGGAGGCCGCGCTGGGCCGCTCCAGCCGCGGCCGCGGCGGGGTTCGCGGCGCTGCTCCTCCCGCTGGCGGCGCGCAACGCCGTGGTGGGCGCCCCGCTGCTCAGGACGACGACGCGCGGACCGATCGAATTCATCAACGGCAACAATCCCTGGCACCCGGGCATCGGGTGGTTCGACGGGGACGACGCCAGGGTCAGCGGGTACGCCCGCAGCGTGCTGGCCGGGGCGGATGGGCGCCTGTCCGGCACCGTGCTCGCTGTCCTTCGCACTTGGCGCCACGACCCGCTGCGGTTCCTGCGGCTGCAAGCTCGCAAGCTCGGCTACTTCTTCGCTCCCTTCGAGATGCCCAACAACGCGTCGTACTCGTACTTCCGGCTCAACGTGCCCCTCCTGAGGATCCTTCCCGACTTCTTCTGGTTGTCGCCGCTCATCCTGATCGGCGCCGCCGCCGTCCCGCTCAGGAAGGACTTCGCGCCCGTGCTCGTCTTCGCCCTGATCGGCACGGGGGTCACCGTGGCCTTCTACGTGATCGCGCGCTTCAGAGCGCCCCTCATGCCCGCCTTCCTGATCCTGGCTGGGGCGGGAGCGGCGTGGCTGATCGATCGGATCAGGGCCCGGGACCTGGCGCGCCTGGCCGCGGCAGGGGCCGCCGCGGCCTGCGTCCTGGCCCTCAACGCGGCGCACGATCACCCGGACACCGACCTGGTACGGCCCCAGGACTACCTGATCGCCGTCCAGGATCTCCGGGCGCGGGGCGACATCCCCGGGGCCCTGGAGCAGGCGCGCCAGGGGGCCGGCATCTTCCCGGCCTTCTCCGTCCTGCACCGCGAAGCGGGCCTGGCCGCGCTGGACCTGGGACTGAGGCAGGAGGCGGACCTCAGCCTGCGCCGCGCGCTGGCCCGGGACCCGGCCGACGCGCAGGCGCGGGCCGCCTTGGAGCGGCTCCAGCGCGCCGCGCCTTGATCCAGCCGGCCGGCCTTCCTATACTCAGCGCTCGCCCATGATTTTCCGCCGCCCCCATCACGCGAAGCTCCTGCTCGTCACCCTCCTCGCCTCGGTCCCCGGGTGCGAGAAGGGGATGATGGCTCCCGCGGGAGGGGCGGACGGCGCCGCCGAGGGCGCCGCCGAGCCGGAGATGCCGGTCATCGCCGAGGTGAACGGCCGGCCGCTCTACCGGCCGTTCTACGAGCAGAACCTCGAGTACATCCGGGGACGCCTGTCCAAGGACAGCGCCTCCGCCGACGTGGAGCGCTACCTCAACGCGAAGTACGAGGCCCTCGATCTCCTGGTGCAGGACGAGCTCCTGTACCAGGATGCGGTCCGCCAGGGCCTGGAGGTCCCGGACGCGGCGGTGCAGGCGGAGTTCCGCCGCGCCGCGCAGGCGGCCGGGGGAGAGAGGGTCTTCCTGGCCGGGATGAGGCGGCAGGGGATCGGGCGGAGCACCCTGCTGGGAGGGATTCGCAAGCGGCTGACGGTCGACCGCCTGGTGGCCGAGGTGATCGCACCGGCCGTCCAAGCGAGCGAAGACGAGGCCGTGGCCTGGTACAACCAGCACATCGATCGTTTCACGCCGGAGCCCTGGGTGAAGGCCTCCCACATCCTGATCCGCTGCCCCCGGGACGCGGACACGGCCAGGACGCAGCGGGCGCGATCGCGCGCCGAGCAGATTCTCCAGAACATCCGCAGCGGCCGCTCCTTCGAGGAGATGGCCAGGGAGTTCTCCGAGGACAGCACGGCGGCGGCGGAGGGCAGCCTGGGGGTGATCAAGAAGGGCTATGCTCCTCCCGAGTTCGACGCCATCGCCTTCACCATCCCGCCGGGCCATGTGAGCGAGGTCGTCCGCACCAACGCCGGGTTCCACATCATCAAGGTCTCCGAGAGGATCGGCGACGGCCCGCGCCCCTTCGGCGAGGTGGCCGAGGAGTGCCGCGCCGCCGTCCGCCGCCGCAAGCAGGCGGAGGCGGTCAAGGCGCTCGGCGAACGCCTCAGATCCACGGCCACGATCGTCTCCCACCTGGAGTAGCCGGCCGGCGGCTGGACCTGCCTCGCCGCGGCGTCCTATGCTGGCGATCACCGCGGCGGTGCGGCCGGTTGCGGCGGTCCCGGGCGAAGCGACCGGACTCGGTCCGGAGCGGGCCGCAAGGCGAGGAGGCGATGATCGGAGAAGAGTCCTCCCAGGGCGAGACGACACTCCCGCACGCCGCCGGCGGTCCGCCGGCGCGCGTGATCCTCAATCCCAGAGAGGAGAGGAGGGTCCTGCGGGGTCACCGCTGGGTCTTCAGCAACGAGATCGACCGCATCGAAGGGGATCCCGCGCCGGGGACCGTGGTGGAGGTGGTCCGCCAGGACGGCAGGCTGGTCGGTCTGGGGCACTTCAACCCCGACACCCTCATCGCCGTGCGGCTCCTCACCGATCGGCGCGAGGCCATCGACCGTGCGTTCCTGGCGGGCCGGCTGCGGAGGGCGCTGCGTCTGAGGCAGCGGCTCTATCCAGGAGCCCGCTCCTTCCGCCTGGTGCACGGCGAATCGGACGACCTGCCCGGGCTCATCGTGGACAAGTACGAAGACTGCCTCGCCGTGCAGACCCTGTCCCGCGGGATGGATCTGCTGCTTTCCACCGTGTGCGACGCGCTGGAGGAGGTGCTGCGGCCCCGGGGGATCGTGGAGCGCAACGAGTCGATGCTCCGCGAGCGCGAAGGGCTGCCCCACCGCAGCGGCGTCCTGCGCGGCGATCCGCCGCCGGAAGTGGAGCTGACGGAGGGGGACCTGCGGTTCGCGGTCCGCCTTCTCTCGGGACACAAGACGGGGTTCTTCTTCGATCAGCGCGAGAACCGGCTGGCCCTCCGCCGGTTCGCGCCCGGCGCCAGGGTCCTTGACGCCTTCTGCCACGACGGTGCCTTCGGGCTCCACCTGGCCGGCGCCGGCGCCGAGGCGGTGCTGGGCGTGGACGTGTCGGCGGAGGCGGTCCAGGCGGCGCAGGCCAACGCCCGGCTCAACGGCCTGGAGGATCGATGCCAGTTCGAGGCCCGGGACGCGGCCGCCGCGCTGGACCTCCTGCACGCGGGGAGCGAGCGCTTCGACATCGTGGTCCTGGATCCACCTTCCTTCACGCGGACCAGGAAGAACGTCCCCGCGGCCAAGCGGGGATACGAGGAGGTCAACCGCAAGGCGCTGCGGGTGCTCAAGCGAGGAGGGATCCTGGCCACCGCCTCCTGCTCCTTCCACATCACCGACGAGACCTTCCTGGGATGCGTGCACGAGGCGGCCGTGCGGACGCAGCGCACGCTCCGGCTGCTGGAGTGGCGCAGCCAGGCTCCCGATCACCCGATCCTGCCCGCCATGCCCGAGACCCGCTACCTGAAGTTCGGCATCTTCGAGGCCGACTGATGGCCGCTACCGGGAGCGCAGCTTCACCCGGGAGTACAGCACCTCCTTGAACTCCACGGGGACCGGGAACCGGAGCTGCTCGGCCCTGGTCAGATGGTCCCAGGAGGCGGCGTAGTTGCGCGCATAGAAATGGATGACCGCCAGGTCGTAGGAGCGCCCTGCCTCGCGGGGGGACTCCTCGTAGGCCCGCGTGAAGAGTTCGGCCAGGACCTGGAACTGGGGGAGTTGCTCGCGGACGCCGATGAGCTGGTTGGCGGAGTGAGGATCCAGGATGAGCGCCTTCTTGAGCTCCTCCAGGGCCAGGTCGTAGTGCCCCAGGTGGTTCTGCGACAGCCCATGGAAGACGTGCGATCGCAGATCGTTGGGGGACAGCTCGATCGCCTTGCGCAGCTCCTCGCTCGCCTCCTGGTACTGCCCCAGCTTGAACAGGACCGCTCCCAGGTTGCTGCGGGCGCGCACGAGGTTGGGGTCGATGGCCAGCGCGGCCCTGTACCGGGCGGCGGCCGCCTCCCACTCCTCCTTGCGCTCGTGGATGCTCCCCATGGAGATCATGATCCTGACATTGGACGGATCCTCCTCCAGGATGCGCGCGTACACGGCCAGGGCGTCGTCCAGACGGTCGTTGCGCCGGAGCAGCAGGTCGCCGATGCTCATCCGCAGCTCCACGTCGCCCGGCCGGACCAGCGACGCCTCGCTCCACGCCGCGAGCGCGCCGTCGAGGTCGGCCCGGCGCAAGGCGATCTCGCCCCGGAGCTTGAGCGCCTCGAAGTGCCGGGGATCGTCCAGGAGGATCTTCTCCACCTCGCGCAGAGCGCGATCCAGCCGCTGGCTGGCGAGCTGCTCGCGCGCCAGCCTGAGCCGGACCTCGTGATCCTGCGCCCGGGCTCCGGAGGAG
This sequence comes from Candidatus Polarisedimenticolia bacterium, assembly GCA_035281445.1. Classification (GTDB taxonomy): domain Bacteria; phylum Acidobacteriota; class Polarisedimenticolia; order JACPZX01; family DASXTC01; genus DATEEA01. The sequence continues at coordinate 18,382 of DATEEA010000194.1, read as the reverse complement.
ACCGAGAGGCAGGCGGCCAGAAGGATGGCGACGGGGCCGGCGGAGCGTCCCCGTGGCGGGGAGGGACGTGCGCTGCTGAGAGCGGTCATAAGCGCCCTTGTGGAGCGCGGGGCCCCCTGGCCCCGATACGTCGCCCGATCATCATACCCCAGCCGGACCCTCCCCTGGGGCCGCTCCCGCGGCCCGCGTTCAATATACGACGCGGAGCCGGCGGACAGGCGGGAAAGCTGGCCGTCCTGCTGCTGCTGGCGGCCTGGGCGGGCGCCCCGGACGCCGGGGCGGGGGACCCTCCGCCCGCGGGCCGCGGTGCGGCATCGAGTCGTGACCCCGGGAAGGCGCCTCCCCCGGTGGACGGCCCCGACCGGCGCCCGGCGGCCCGGGCCGTCCGGGAGTTTGGAGCGCGGCTGGACGCTCTCTGCGGACCGGATCGGGGCGGGACGCAGGCCCTACCCGAGCCGGCGGTCTTCCTGCACGCGGACCGCGAGCGCAAGGCGGCTGCGACGGGGGATCCCCGGCCCAGCCACTTCGATCCAGCGGCCTGGACCGTCCATCTGGCACCTGAGCCGGGCCGGGAGCCGGACATGCTCGGTCCCGCCCGGGCCGCCGTGGACAGGAGGCTCGGCCCGCCAGAGGACGGGGAGGACGAGACGCCGCGCGAAGCGCTCGCGCTGCTCCTGGCCGGGAGGATGCTGGGGAAGGACCTCGCCTGGTGGGCCGAGACGCTGGGCCGCGCAGGGCCGGGGCCGCCGGCGGGCGCCGCGCCGGCGGACGCTCCCACGGTCCCGCGATCCTACCTCGTGGAGCTGCCGGCGACGGCGTGGTGGCTCGGCACGCTGGCAGGCAGGGGAGAGCTCCCGGGCTGCGCTCCCGCCGAGCTGGCCGCTGCCGAGCGCGCCTCGCGTGGCCGGCCCCTCGTCCCTGGTCCCACGCCTCCGCCGCGAACGGAGGGGCCGCTGCGACGCGCGCCGGGTGGCTTCCAGAAGGGGATGGCGCTGGCGCATCAGGGGTACGCCGTCGTCGACGGCTACGGATCGAGCGCCTCGCGGGATCAGCTCAGCAGGCTGGCGGCGATGGGAGCGAGCTGGGTCGCGCTCACCCCGTACGCGTACATGGCCGATCCCTCGGAGCCCGCGATCCGCTTCCACCGATCGCCGCGGCAGCGTGCCGGCGCGGAGAACGACCACGCCGTGCTGGCGGACGCGCGGCACGCCCGGGGACTCGGCCTGCGGGTGATGCTCAAGCCCCAGATCTGGCTCCGCCCGCCACGGTGGACCGGCGACGTGGCCATGCGGAGCGAGCACGACTGGGCCAGGTTCTTCGAGCAGTACGCCGACTTCCTCGCCCACCACGCGCTGCTGGCCGCGGCGGCGGATGCCGATCTGCTGGTCATCGGCGTCGAGCTGCAGGGGGCGAGCGGGCGCGAGCCCGAGTGGCGCCGGCTGGCGGCGATGGCGCGCAGCCTCTACCAAGGGCCGATCACCTACGCCGCCAACTGGGGAGAGGAGTTCGAGTCCCTCTCCTGGTGGGATGCGCTCGACTACGCCGGGCTCGACTTCTACTACCCGCTCAGCGACGACCCGGCCGCCACCGGTGAGGACCTGGACCGGGGCGCCGCGGCGGCCGCCGTCCGGGCGGAGCGCGTGGCGCTGCGCTGGGGGCGCCAGGTGGTGCTGACCGAGGCGGGCTTCCCCGCCCTGGCGGCTTGCTGGGTCTCGCCGCACGACGAGCGGACCGGAGCCGGCCCCGACGAGCAGGCCCAGGCCCGCGCCTACCTGGCGCTGCTTCGGGCCGTCTGGGAACGCCCCTGGGCCGCGGGGATCCACTGGTGGAAGTGGCCGACCACCCCCCTGGCCGAGGACAGGCCCCCTCCTCCAGGAGAGCCGTTGTTCAGTCCGCGAGGCCGCGCCGCGCAGCGGGTGCTGGAAGCATGGTACGGGGGCCTCGGGGAGGCTGAGGGGAAGGCCATTGGACGGGTCGATGCCCCCACCGGACCAGTCCAATCACCCCAGAAGCCTTGACAGGAGGGGGCGATCTCCGCAAGATGGGCTATGTTGAGCTAGACCATTTGGCCATCGGGCCCAAGGAGAGAGCCGTTGACCGGCATCACGCTCGACAAGCAGTCGGCCACGCCCATCTACGAGCAGATCGCCCGGCAGCTCCGCGAGGCCATGGAGTCGGGGCGCCTCGCCGGTGAGGCGCGGCTCCCCACCACGCGCGCGCTCGCCTCGCGGCTCCGTGTCAACCGGCTGACCGTGGCGCGCGCCTACGAGGAACTCTCCCGCGAGGGGCGGATCGCCGCCCACGTCGGCCGCGGGACCTTCGTGGCCGCCGGCGGAGCGGCCGGGCGCCGCGGGCCGGCCGCCCTGCCCGGCACGCTCTCGTGGGCCGCGTTGTTCGCCCGGGCCTCCGATCGCGCGGTGCAGGCGGGGGGCGCGCCCGGACGTCCGCCGGCACGCGGCGCGATCTCCTTCGCCTCGGTCTTTCCCGATCCCGCGCTCTTTCCCGTGGAGCGCTTCCGGAGCGCCCTCGACGACGTCCTGCGAAGAGAGGGACACAGGATCCTGGCCTACGGCCCTCCCGCCGGATACCCGCCGTTGCGGGAGATGATCGCCGCGGGGCTGCGGACACGGGGCATGGGTGTGTCCGCGGACCAGGTGGTGATCACCAACGGCTCGCAGCAGGGGATCGATCTGGTGGCCCGGGCGCTGCTGGATCCCGGCGACTGCGTCCTGGTGGAGAACCCCACGTACACCGGGGCGGTCCAGGTCTTCCACTCCTACGGCGCCGAGATCGCCGGCGTGCCGGTGGACTCGGAGGGGATCCTGGTGCCGCAGGCGGAGGAGGCCGTGGAGCGCCGCAGGCCCAAGCTGGTGTACGTCATGCCCAACTTCCAGAATCCCACCTCGGGCACCATGAGCCTGGCCCGGCGCCGGGCCATGGTGGATCTGTGCGCCGCGCGGCGCCTTCCTGTTCTGGAGGACGACTTCGGAGGCGACCTGCGCTTCGAAGGGGAGGATCTCCCGGCGCTGCGCGCCATGCCCGGCGGGCAGGACGTGATCTACCTGTCCACCTTCGCCAAGAAGCTGCTCCCCGGACTGCGCATCGGCTGGCTGGCCGCTCCCCGGGAGATGGCCGAGAGGCTGGAGCGCCTCAAGAAGATCACCGACTACAGCACCAGCCTGCTGCTGCAGGCCGCTCTGCACGAGTTCTGCCGCCGCGGCGAGCTGGATCGCCATCTCGCCCAGGTGGTGCAGGAGTACCGCCGGCGGCGCGACGCCATGCTCTCGGCCATGAAGCGATGCTTCCCCCGGGAGGTCGCCTGGACCCGACCCCTCGGCGGGTTGGTGGTGTGGGTCACTCTCCCTGCCGGGGTGGACGCCGACATGGTGGCCCGGGACGCCGAATCGAAGGGGGTCCTGGTGGGCCGCGGCGATCTGTTCCATCTGGAGGGCGGAGCCCGCGGGAACCTCCGGTTGACCTTCTCCCAGGCCGGAGCCCGCGACATCCATCGCGGGATCCGCGTCCTGGGCGACGTGATCCAGAAGTCCATCCGGCAGCGCCGGACCGGCCCGCGGGGGCGGGCGGCCGAGCCGCTGCCTCTCATCTAGCGCACGGAGACCGACATGACCCAGCAGACCCACGGGACGCCGAGACTCAAGACCGGACTCGCCGAGATGCTCAAGGGCGGGGTGATCATGGACGTGGTGAACGCAGAGCAGGCGGCCATCGCGGAGAAGGCCGGAGCGGTGGCGGTGATGGCCCTGGAGCGGGTCCCTGCCGACATCCGCGCCCAGGGTGGCGTGGCCAGGATGGCCTCGGTGTCGAAGGTGCGCGAGATCATGAAGGCGGTCACCATCCCGGTCATGGCCAAGTGCCGCATCGGCCACTTCACGGAGGCCCGCATCCTGCAGGAGCTGGGCGTGGACTTCGTGGACGAGAGCGAGGTGCTGACCCCCGCCGACGATCGCCATCACGTGGACAAGTTCGCCTTCACCGTCCCCTTCGTCTGCGGGGCTCGAGACCTGGGAGAAGCCCTTCGCCGCATCGGAGAAGGGGCGGCGCTCATCCGGACCAAGGGCGAAGCCGGAAGCGGGAACATCGTGGAGGCGGTGCGGCACATGCGCTGCGTGACCGGGCAGATCCGGCGTCTGAGGGGACTCCACCCCGACGAGCTGATGGCCGAGGCCAAGGAGCTGGGCGCCCCGCTGGAGCTGGTGCGCTGGGTGGCCGGGGAAGGCAGGCTCCCCGTCCCCAACTTCGCCGCGGGCGGCGTGGCCACCCCCGCCGACGCCGCGCTCATGATGCAGCTCGGCGCCGAGTCGGTCTTCGTCGGCTCCGGCATATTCAAGTCGGCCGATCCGGCCCGCCGGGCGGCCGCGATCGTGAAGGCCGTGACGTACCACGATGATCCGCGCGCCCTTGTGGAGGTCTCGTCCGAGCTGGGAGAGGCGATGCCGGGGCTGGAGATGTCCTCGCTGAAGGAGGATCAGCTCCTCCAGAGGAGGGGTTGGTGACGCCGATCGGGGTGCTGGCTCTGCAGGGAGACTTCGACGCCCACGTCGGGGCCCTGCGCCGTGCGGGCGCCGCCTGCCGGCCCGTCCGGCGGGCTTCGGAGATCCGGGAGTCCTCGGGCCTGGTCCTTCCGGGAGGCGAGAGCACCACGCTGATCACGCTTCTGAGGGAGCTGGACCTGGTGGAGCCCTTGCTCGCCCTGCACCGCGGCGGCGTGCCGCTGCTCGGCACGTGCGCCGGGGCCATCCTGCTGGCGGCCGCGGTGGAGAATCCGGGCCAGTTCAGCCTCGGGTTGATCGACATCGGCATCGAACGCAACGCCTACGGACGACAGCGCGACTCCTTCGAGGCCGCGGGCGGAGAGACCTCCCTGGCCCCGGACGGCGCCGAGGCGTCCGGCGGCGACTCCATGCCCATGGTCTTCATCAGGGCGCCGCGGATCGTGCGGCTGGGAGCGGGGGTGAGGGTCCTGGGCCGGCTGGGGGAAGAGCCGGTCCTGGTGGAACAAGGCGCGGTGATGGCCGCCACGTTCCACCCCGAGCTGACGGGGGATCTCCGCGTGCACAGGCGGCTGGCGGCCAGGGCCTTCAGGGCCGTTGCTGCTGTCTGATCTTTCTTGACTCCGGCCCGCCGGGCCTCAATATTTCACCGCCTATGTCCAGGCGCCTGGGGGAGGTCCTCGTCGCGGCGGGGAAGATCAGCGAAGCGCAGCTCCACCGGGCGTTGACGGCTCAGCTCGTGTTCGGCGGGCACCTGGGGAGCTCGCTGCTGGAGCTCGGCTACCTGGACGAGGCCACGCTGGGAGAGACGCTCTCCCACATGTTCGGCGTGCCTTACGCCGATCACGGCGCGCTCTCCGCCGTCCCCTACGCGGTCATCCGATCGCTGCCGGCCAGGCTCGTGGAGAAGCACAAGGTGGTGCCGCTGCGGCTGGAGGGTCGCACGCTGCACATGGCCATGATCGACCCCAAGAACATCCTGGCCCTCGATGAGATCTCCTTCGTGACCGGGTACCGCATCGTCCCCTGGGTGTCACCCGAAGCCAGGATCCTCCAGGCCCTGGACAAGTACTACAACCTCCCGCGGCCGCCCCGCTTCGTGACCCTGTCCCGCGAGTTGGGCAAGCTGGAGTCGGCGCGCGACCGGCTGCGCCCGCTGGAGAGCCGGCGGGCTCCGACCAGGGAGGCGGCGCTGGCGGCGCGGGCCGCGTCGGCGGGTCCCTCCGGGCAGGGGAGGGAGACGGCGGCCGCGATGCGGCCCCCGAAGGAGATCCCGCCCGATCCCTGGGAAAAGTACGGCTACGGCCGATCCTGGCAGGAGGTCGCCGAGGCCATCGACGAGCTGTCGGGTGACGACGGGGACACGCGTCCCGCCGAGGAGGCCGACACGCGGCCGCAGCCGAGGGCCGGGGGGACCGGCTCGGCCGGCGGCCCCCTCAGCCCGCTGTCGGTGATGACCGCGTCGAGGCGCCTGGCCGACGCGGCCAGCGTGGAGGAAGTGGTCTCCACGATGCTGGCCTACGCCTCGGGACGTCTGGCCAGGGCGGCCTGGTTCGCGGTGAAGGGGGGCCAGTGCGCCGGCTGGGCCGGGCGGGGCAAAGGGATCAACGAAACGGCCATCCGCGCCGCGTCCTTCCCGGCGGCCGGCCGCGATGCCGCCCTCTTCTCCCTCGTCCCGGACGGGGTCAGCCACTTCCTGGGCCCGGTCGGGCAGCATCCCTGGGCTGCGTCCTTCTACGCCAGGCTGGGGATCCCCGCGCCCAGGACGGCGCTGCTGGTGCCGGTTCCGGTCAAGGGAAGGGTGGCGGCCTACCTCTACGGCGATGGAGCGGACCAGGAGATCCTGGCCATCGATCTCCCCTCGCTCCTGTCGGTGGCGGGCCGCGCCGGCTTCGCCCTGCAGATCCTCATCCTCCGCAACAAGATCCTCTCGGTCTGAGCCCCCGGAACCGCTGGTCCGGTTGTCGTCGCTCTCCGCGAGCGCACGGCTGCTGCCGTGGGGTTCGATTGGTGCCGCTTGATCTTGGGGGGAGGCGGACGCACCTTCCCCTGGAACCGATCGCATGCCCCGGAGACACTGTCGCATGGCCAATCCGTACCAGATCCTCAGGGTCCAGCCCGATTGCACGCCCGAGCAGGTGGAGGAGGCGTATTACAGGATGAGGCGGCTCGCTTCGTACGGCGAAGGGGTGAAGGAGGAGACGATCAACCTGGCCTATGCCATCCTGAGCGACCCGCAGCGCCGGGCCCGGATCGACGAGGCGCTGCAGCGCCGGCGCCCTTCGTCCCCGCCCGTGACCGTCGCCCAGGCCGCGCGTCCTCCTCGTGCGTCGAGAGGCACCCGGGGGCTGCTCCAGCGGCTGCTGCCGTTTCTCTGATCGGGTCCGAAGCGCCCCGCTCGCGGCCGGACTAGAATGGGGCATGACCGATCCGGCCTCCGAGATCCGCCACCTCCTGCGGCGCTACGAGGAGGCCATGGCCGCGCGCGACCTCCCCACGCTCGGCGAGCTCCACTGGCAGGATGAGAGGTTCGTCCACCTGGGACCCGGCGGAGCCGTGGACCAGGGCTGGCCGGCCTACGAGCGCCGTCTCGCCGCCACGGCGGAAAAGCCCGCCGCCTTCCGCCTCACCGATCTGCGCATCGAAGTGTTCCACGGGAAGTTCGCCGTGGCCGGCTGCTCATGGTCGGGCGGAGCTCCGGCGGGCGCCGGAGCGTCGCTGTTCGTACTGTCCCGGATGGGGAACTCGTGGAAGATCGTGGCCGGTCATCAATCCTCCGGCAGCGCGCCGGAGGAGGGAGGGCGTGGTGCCGAAGCGGGGACTCGAACCCCGAAGCCCTGACGGGCACAGGCACCTGAAGCCTGCGTGTTTGCCAATTTCACCACTTCGGCACGAGGGTGCGGCGAGGTTCCTGCTCTGGAAACGGCGGGCACTCTAGCATCGGCCTTCCACGAGTGTCAAACGAGGCATCCGCGGCGGCCTCGCCGGCTCCCCCGGTGAAGCGATCGCGCCCGCGCTCCCGCCGGCAGTCTCGCGCGCGCGGTGGCTCGCGCGCGCCGGCCCCGGCTCCCGCCGCCCGGTACGCGGATCTCCTCGCCGCCCTGCGCCGCATCCAGGAGCCCGTGACCATCCCCGCGCTGGCCAGGACCCTGGGACTGGACGAGGCCGACACCCCGTCGCTGCGCGCCCAGATGGAGTCGCTGGAGGCCCAGGGGGTGCTCTTCTCGCAGCGCCGGGGCCGCTGGTCGCTGCACTCCCGATCCCGCGTGGTGGTGGGGCGTCTTTCCTCTCCGCGCGGGACGTTCGCGTTCATCGCTCCTGAGGATGGCTCGGGTCCCGACGTCTTCGTGCCGGCCTGGCGCCGGCGCGGCGCGCGTCACGGAGACCTGGTCCTGGCACGGTTGATCGGAGCCCGGAGCGACCGGGACCCCGGGCGCCGCGGCGGACGCCGCCGGCCGGTCCACGCGGCGCCCGGACCCGCCGCCGAGGTGGTGGCGGTGCTGGAGCACCGCAGCCCTGCGCTGGCCGGCATCTTCGTCGCCTCCGGCGCCAAGGGGGTCGTGCTCCCGCGCGACGAACGGCTCGGTGGGCCGATCGAGATCCCGCCCGGCGGGGCGCCCGTCCCCGACGGCGCCGTGGTGTGGGCCGAGGCCGGCCCGGGGACCGGCCGGCACGACGCCCCGAGGGGCCGCATCCTGGAGGTGCTCGGGGCTCCGGAGGATCCCGGCGTCCAGGACGCCGTCATCGAGCGGACCTACGATCTCCCGGGCTCCTTTCCGGCCGAGGTGGAGCGCGAAGCCCGGGCCCGCGGCGAGACGGCGGCGAGGGAAGGCGCCACGGGCCGCGAGGACTTCACCGGCTCCCTCGTCGTCACCATCGATCCGGAGGGGGCCAGGGATCACGATGACGCCGTGGGGCTGCAGACCGTCCCCGGACCCAACGGCGCCGTCCACCGGCTTGCCGTGCACATCGCCGACGTGGCGCACTTCGTTCCCGAGTCGGGGGCGGTGGATCGCGAGGCGCTGCGCAGAGGGACCAGCGTCTACTTCCCCGGCCGGCACATCCCCATGCTGCCAGGGGTGCTCTCCTCGGACTGGTGCAGCCTGGTGGAAGGCAAGGAGCGGCTGACCCAGAGCGTGGTGATGGACTTCGACGCCGAAGGCCGGCGCACCGGGTACCGCTTCGCCGACGGGATCATCCGCAGCGCCGCGTCGCTCACCTACCAGGAAGCCGGGCGGCTCGCCGAGGGGAGCGACGGGTCCGCGCACGCCGCGATGCTGCGGGCCATGGCCGAGCTGTGCCGGCGGCGGCGCACGCTGCGGATGCGGCGCGGCAGTCTCGATCTCGATCTGCCGGAGACGGAGGTGGTCGTGGACGCCGGCGGCCGTCCCGTCGACGTGCGGCCCGTGGAGCACACCCTGGCCCACCGGATCATCGAGGAGTTCATGCTGGCCGCCAACGAGACGGTCGCCGAGCACCTGGCACGCGCCGCTCCGGCGACTCTCTTCCGCGTGCACGAAGACCCGGATCCGGAGGCCATCGACGCCCTGGAGGAGGAACTGTCGTCGCTCGGGGTCCCTCTGCGGCGCACCCGGGGGACGCCGTCGCATCGGCTCCGATCGCTGCTGGAGCAGGCCAAGGGACACCCCGCCGAGGCGGCCATCGCCATGAGACTCCTGCGAGCGCTCAAGCTGGCGCGCTACAGCCACCAGGCGGAAGCCCACTTCGGCCTGGCCGCCCCGCTCTACACCCACTTCACCTCTCCCATCCGGCGCTACCCCGACCTGATCGTCCACCGGATCCTGCGTGCCGCGCGGCGGGAGCGGGCGGCTGCGCGGGAAGGGCCGGGCGGGGGAAGAAACGCCTCCGCCCTGTCCGAGCGGCTGGCCTCGGTGGCCCTGGAGTGCTCGCGGCTGGAGAGGCGCGCGGAGGAGGCGGAGCGGGCCATGGTGGCGTGGAAGGAGGCGATCTACATGAAAGGCAGAGTGGGGGAGGAGCACCAGGGACGGGTGTCGGGCATCACGGCGTCGGCCGTCTTCGTGAGCCTCGACCGGCTGGGGGTGGAGGGGATCGTCCCGCTGCGTCCGGGGTCCTCGGCGCCGGATCACGGCAGCCGGAGCCGCAGGATGGCCCGGCACACGCCGTCCCGTCCCACGCGGCGTCCCTACCGGCTGGGCGAGGCCGTCCGCGTGCGGGTGCAGGCGGTGGACACCTTCCGGGCCAGGATCCTGCTCAGGCCTCTTTCGACGGGCTGACCGCGCCCACGGGCGCCTTCAGGGCGATGGCCAGCGCCTCGTCGAGCGTCTCCACGAAGTGGAAGGTCACGTCGCGGCGCAGCTCCTCGGGCACGTCGGCGAGGTCCTTGCGGTTGCGCGCGGGCAGGATCACGCTGTAGATGCCGGCCCGGCGCGCGGCCAGGACCTTTTCCTTGATCCCTCCCACCGGCAGGACCTTTCCCCGCAAGGTGATCTCCCCGGTCATGGCCACGTCGTGGCAGCAGGGGACGCCGGTGAGCAGCGAGACGAGCGAGGCCACGATGGTGACCCCGGCCGACGGACCGTCCTTGGGGATGGCCCCGGCCGGGATGTGGATGTGGACGTCGCTGGACTCGAAGAAGTCCGGCGCGATCCCCAGGGCCAGGGCCCTGCTGCGGACGTAGGAGAGGGCCGCCTGGGCCGACTCCTTCATCACCTCGCCGAGCTGCCCGGTCAGGGTGAGCCCCTTGCTCCCCTTCATGTGGGTCGACTCGATGTACAGGATCTCGCCGCCCGCGGGGGTCCACGCCAGCCCGATGGCCACTCCGGGCACGCGCGTCCTCTCCGCGGTCTCCGAAAAGAACTTCTCCGGACCGAGGTACCCTTCCACGTCCTGCGCCTGCACGGTGATGGGGCCGGTGGCGCCCTCCGCCACCCGCCGGGCCACCTTCCGGCAGACGCTCCCCAGCTCTCGCTCCAGGTTCCGCAGTCCCGCTTCCCTCGTGTAGCCGGAGATGATCCGGGCGACGGCCGCGTCCTCGAACAGCAGCGTCCCCTGTGACAGGCCATGGTTGGCGAGCTGGCGGGGGATGAGGTGCCGGCGGGCGATGTGGAGCTTCTCCTCCTCGGTGTAGCCGGGGAGCTGCAGCACCTCCATGCGGTCCCGCAGGGCCGGGGGGATGGTGTCCAGCACGTTCGCGGTGGTGATGAACAGCACGCGCGAGAGGTCGAAGGGCACCTCGAGATAGTGATCGGAGAAGGAGAAGTTCTGCTCCGGATCCAGGACCTCCAGGAGCGCGGCCGAGGGATCCCCCCGGAAGTCGGCTCCCACCTTGTCCACTTCGTCCAGCACGATGACCGGGTTGTTGGAGCCGACCTTGCGGATGGACTGGACGATGCGCCCCGGCATGGATCCGATGTAGGTGCGGCGGTGGCCGCGGATCTCCGCCTCGTCGCGGACCCCGCCGAGGGAGACGCGGTGGAAGTTGCGGCCCATGGCGCGGGCGATGGAGCGTCCCAGCGACGTCTTGCCGGTGCCCGGGGGCCCCACGAAGCAGAGGATGGGACCCTTCAGGTCCTGCTTCAGCTTCAGCACAGCCAGGTACTCCAGGATGCGGTCCTTGACCTTCTCCAGATCGTAGTGGTCGTCGTCGAGGACGCGGCGTGCCTCGGCGATGTCCAGCTTGTCCTCGGTGGACCGGGCCCAGGGAAGATCGATGAGGATGTCCAGGTAGTTGCGGATGACCGAATGCTCGGCGGAGGCCGCGGGGGTCAGGCGGAGGCGGTTCAGCTCCTTGGTCGCCTCCTTCTCCACCTCCGGAGGCATGCCCGCGGCGCGGATCTTCTCGGTCAGCTCGTTGATCTCGGCGGCCGACTCGTCCTCGTCTCCGAGCTCCTTCTGGATGGCCTTCATCTGCTCGCGCAGGTAGAACTTGCGCTGGTTCTTGTCGATCTCCTCCTGGACCTCCTGCTGGATCTTGCTGCCGATCTCCATCACCTCGATCTCGCGGCTGATGAAGCGGGTGATCTTCTCCAGGCGCGCCTTCACGTCGAGCGTCTCCAGGATCTCCTGCTTCTGATCCAGCTTCAGCCCGAAGACCGCGGCGGCCATGTCGGCCAGGCGGCCGGGGTTGTCCACGTTGAGGAAGGTGATCCCCAACTCGTCCGCGTTGATGGGGAGCATGGCGATCATTTTCTGGATCTGGTTGAGGAGGTTCTTGGTGAGCCCGTCCACGTCGGGGCCGGGGTGGGGCACCTCGCGCAGGGCCTCCACGCGGGCGATGGTGATCGGCTCCCGCTGGATCACGTCGAGCAGCCGGATCCGCTCCATGCCCCGCGTCAGCACCCGCAGCGTGCCGTCGGGGTACTTCAGGAGCTTCAGCACGGTGGCCGCGGTCCCCACGTTGAAGAGGTCGTCCGGCGCGGGCTCCTCCACCGAGGGGTTCTTCTGCGCCACCAGGGCGATGGTCTTGTTGCCGAGCAGGACCTGATCCACCGTCCGGATGGAAAGCGGCCTCCCCACCACCAGGGGCGCCGGGAGGTTGGGGAAGACGACCGTGTCGCGCAGGGGGAGGACGGGGAGGGCGTCGGGGATGCGAGGTGCCTCCGTGGAGGCGTCCCGGGTCTCGTCGCTCATGCGGTTCTCTCCGGAAGCAGCGAATCGGCGCCGGGCCAGCCGGCGATCGGCGCCGCCGGCGGAGCGGCGTCCGCGCCCGGCTGCCGGCTCGGGAGGAACGGACTAGCGCCCGGCGGACTTGCCGGAGGCGGCGAGGGAGTTCACGAGGCGCGTCAGGCGCGACTTGTGCCGCGCGGCGGCGTTCTCGTGCAGGACCCCCTTCTGGATGGAGCGATCGATGAGGGCGATGGTTCCGGGAAGAAGGCGGCGGGCCGCTTCGAGGTCCTTCCCGGCCACCGTCTCTCGCAGCCTCTTGAGCTGCGTGCGGAGCCGGGAGCGGTTGGATCGGTTGGCCGCCCGGCGCTTCAGGCTCTGCGTGTGGCGCTTGATTGCCGACGAGTGCGTGGCCATTCTCGGAGTTCTCCCGGTTCGATCGTTCGTGCGGCAGGGTAGCCCACGTCCCGGGGAGTGTCAATCACCTCGATCGGAGGCCGAGCTGCTGGAGCCTCTCGGAGGCCAGGCGGGCCTCGTCGGACTGGGGGTGCGACTCGATGAGCCTCTGCAGGGTGGAGACCGCCTGCGTGGTCTGGCCGGCCTCCAGCTGGGCGTACCCCTTCTTGAGGAGGGCCGGGGCGACCCGCTGGGCCCCAGGGTACCGGCTCAGGCAGCGATCGAAGGCCTCGGCCGCTTCCTTGAACTTGCCCTGGCTGTACAGGCATTCCCCGATCCAGTACTGGGCCTCGGGTGCCTGCGGCGAGTCGGGGTGGGCCTTCAGGAAGTCGGAGAAGCCCATCATCGCCAGCTCGTAGTTCCCCTTGGTGTAGTCGGCGTAGGCGGAGGCGAAGCCCGGGTCGCCTCCCGCGGGGCGCGGGACGGCGGCCGCGGTGCCCGCCGGGCCCCCCTGGGCGGGACGCCCGGTCTGGGACATGCCGGCCATCCAGGATCGGATCTCCTTGAGCTGCTCGCTGACCACGCGGTTCTGATCGAGGAGACTCTGGACGGTGGCCTTCAGATCGGCCTGGGCCGGCCCGGCGGGAGCGCCCCCCTGGCCCAGCTTCCGATCGATCTCCTCGATCCTGCTCCTGGTCCCGGCCGTCTCCTGCTGGATCTGGAAGAGCTGCTTCTTGACCTCCTCCAGATCGGTCTGGAGCCGGGTCGCCTGCGTGGACGTGAGGCAGGCTGGGGCCGAGGCCATCACGGCCAGGACGGGCAGGGCGAAGACGGACTTCACGAGATCACCCCTCTTCGAGCAGGAACTCGGCGCGGCGGTTGCGCGCCCAGGACTCCTCGCCGTGGCCCGGGTCGGCCGGGCGCTCCTCGCCGTAGGAGACGATCCGGATGCGCGACGCCGGGACGCCGAGGCTGAGCAGATACTCGCGGGCGGCGTTGGCCCTCTGGTCTCCGAGGTTCATGTTGTACTCGTTGGTGCCCCGCTCGTCGGCATGCCCCTCGATCACCAGGCGGAACCGGGCCAGGTCCCCCGTGAGCTTCTGGGCGTTGGCCTGCATTGTGGGGCGCTGATCCGGGCGGACCTCGTAGCGATCGAAATCGAAATAGATCGCCTTGAGGACTCCCTGCCGGTTCAGGTCGTCGGCGGTCGCCGCGCGCGCGGGGGCCGGAGCCTCCTCCACCACCGGCTTCATCGGCTGCTCGTTGACGGTTTCCGCGGGGGCCGCCTTCTCCACGGGCGGCGGCTCGGGCGTGGCCGTCGCGGCTGGCGGCGCTTTCTTGCAGGCCGCCGAGAGGCTGACCGCGGCGATGGTCAGGCAAGCGAGAGAGAGAAGGGACGGCCTGGGTTTCAACGTCATTGGCACCTCCTGGTAGGTTTCAGCGCGGACGAGCGGGACGATTATAGCACGGTGATCCGGGCCGCCCAGCGCGGTCATCGGGACCAGTCCGGCATCGTGGCCTCGAACTGGGTGGAAATCATCTCCTGTCGGTTTCCGTCGGCGTCCATTGTGTACAGACGATAGGTTCCGGCCCGGTTGGAGGCAAACACGATATGCCGGCCGTCGCGAGACCAGCGTGGGCTCTCGTTGTTGCCGGCGTTCTGGGTCAGGCGCGCGGTCGAGCCGCCGCCGATGTCCAGCACCAGGATGTCGAAGCGACCGCTGATCCGGCTGGCGTAGGCCAGGCGGGAGCCGTCCGGCGACCAGGCCGCGGAATCGTTGAATTCTCCGCTGTTGGTGATCCGCCGGACGTTGGCTCCCTCGGCGTCCATCACATAGATGTGGGGGCGTCCCGAGCGATCCGAGGTGAACGCGATCTCTCGGCCGGAGGGGGACCAGACCGGGCTGGTGTCCGACCCGCGGCTGAACGTGATCTGCCGTGAGCGGCCCGTGGCCACGTCCAGGACGTGGATCTCGGAATCCCCCTGCTTGGCGCTGGAGAAGGCGATCAGGCGGCCGTCGGGTGACCAGTCCGGGGCGACGCACAGTTCGCTGCCGGCCGGGGACATGTCCTGCGTGCCGCCGTCATCGCCGTTGTAGACGTAGAGCCGCGGAGTCCCCTTCTTGTAGGACACGAAGGCCAGCCTCTTGCCGTCGGGCGACCACGCGGGCGAGACGTTGAGCGACTTGTTGCGGGTGATCTGGTTGAGATCGTGCCCGTCGTAGTCCATCACGAAGATCTCCTTGGCCGAGCCCACCCTCCCCACCATCACGATGCGCGACAGCGACACTCCCGGCTTGCCGGTGTAGGCGATGGTGATGTCGTTGGCCAGCCGGTGGGCGATGTCGCGCGCCAGCGACGGCGCCCCGCGGTAGCGCTTTCCCATGATCAGCGCCTCGCTCTTGCTGTCGAACAGGAGCCCCTCGACCACGATCTCCTGGCTCCCGCCCCCGAGTGTGCCGTGCACGATCCCGGTGGCGCCGAGGGCGGCGAAGTCCCGGAAGGGGATCCTGTCCCCGGCCATGGTGAGGGACGCGTACAGCGACGGCGGCAGCACGTTGAACAGTCCGCTGAAGGAGAGGTCGCTGCCCAGCACCGAGCGGATCAGCTCGCCGGCCTCCCGGGCCTCGGCGCCGGCAGGCGACGGCGCGCGCAGGCCGGGAAGGGCGATCGGGATCTGTTTCTGGGCGGCTCCGGTGATGGTCAGTCCGATCTGCGGGCCGTTGGGATCCTGCGGGCCGGCGGGGGCGGGCGACCACACCGACAGGGCGGCCGCCAGCACGAAGTGGATTCTGCGGTTCATCGGTGCAGGCTCCGTGAGCCCCGGCCGGCCGGGCTCATTCAGGCGTCAACTCGAAGACCACCTCCGCCGTCACCGACTCGTGGCCGTACTGGAACGGCAGGGGAGGCAGGGGGTTGCTGTCGTACACCGCGCGGAGGGCCGACTGGTCCAGCCCGTCGTGGCCGCTGCGCTGCGCCAGCCGGGGATCCTTGATGATGCCCGACTTCATGATCGTGAACTGCACGCGGGCGGTCCGGGTTCCGGTGGCATCGGGATCGACCGGCCGGCGCCAGTTGGACTGGAGGATCGACACGAGGCTGGCCCGGTAGTAATCGAAAGGGAAGGCGGACGAGCCGATGGAAGGGACCCCGCCCGCCGCGCCGCCGCCGCCGAAGGAGATGCCTCCTCCGTCCTCCTCCCGCGCCTCCTCCGGAGCGGGAGCCGCCGGCGGCTCGTCCTCGGTCGCGCCGGCGGGCTCCGCGGCGGGCTCGGGACGGGCCGGCTCCGCCGGCTTCGGCGCCGCCGCCTTGGCCTTGGAACGCTTCTCCAGTGGAGGGATGGAGGGATCCGGTGCGGGCGCCTTGCGCCGGGGCGGCGGCGCCGGCTTGGGGCGCTGCGCCTCGCGCGCCGCCTCCGCCCGCTCGGAAGGCCTCTGGGCCGAAGGGGGCGCCTGCGGCGCCCCCTGGGGGACGCCCTGGGGGAACAAGGCCGAGGCAGGGACGATCTCCGCCACGGTGGCCCGCGGCAGCGGCGAGGCGGCGCCGAAGCGGGGCAGGAGCATGGCCGCCAGCAGCACCGCCGCGTGGCCTCCCGCGGAGACCCCGGCCAGCCTCATCAGTCCGGCGTCGGCCTCGTCGCCGCGAGCCACCCGCACGCGCAGCTTCACGGCGCCCGCCCCGCGCGGCTGCGCCCGCCGGCGGACTCGGTCGAGGGCCCCGGCTCGGTCACCAGGCCCACCTTGCCGATCCCCGCCTTCTTGATCCGATCCATCACGCTCATGACGCGTCCGTAAGGGACGGCCTGGTCCGCGCGCAGGTAGACGAAGGGGTCCTTGTAGCTGGAGGCCACGGCCGTGAGATGCTTCTCCAGATCGGCCAGCGGCATGGAGGTCTGGTTCAGGAACACCCGGTTGGTCCTGTCGATGGTGACGATCAGGCGTTGTTCTTCGGCGCCGGCCGCGCTCTCGGCCCGGGGCAGGTCGACGTCCACCGCCTTCTGCATCATCGGCGCGGTCACCATGAAGATGATCAGCAGCACCAGCACCACGTCCACCAGCGGGGTGACGTTGATCTCGGCGAGGCTGGCGCGGTGGCGCTCCCGGCTGCCGGGAGACTCGATCGACCCCGCCATGATCAGGAGGCCTTCTCGAAGCGGTTCATGGTCTCGGCGATGAAGTTGTCGAGACGGTTGCCGATCACCCGGAGCCGGTTGTTGAAGTAGTTGTAGCCGAGCACCGCGGGGATGGCCGCGGCCAGGCCGGCTGCGGTGGTGATCAGCGCCTCGGAGATGCCCGGCGCGACCGTGGCCAGGTTCGCCGTGCCGGTCATGCCGATGGAGCGGAAGGCGCCCATGATCCCCCAGACCGTGCCGAACAGGCCGATGAACGGGGTGGCCGAGGCGGTGGAGGCCAGGAAGCCGAGGAAGCGCTCCAGGCGGGACAGCGACTCGGAGGAGGCCGAGATCATGGCGCGCTCGAGCACCCGTGCGGTCATCTGAGACTCGTGGGGGGCGGCCATCGTGGCCGCGCCCCCGGGCGCTCCCGGCCCCCGCCCCGGGCGGGAGTGCATCAGCTCCCGGAACCCGGTCCTGTAGACGTGGGCCATCGGACTGTAGGGAAGCCGCTCGCAGGCGTCGCGCAGATCGGCCAGGCTCTCCGTGCCGCGGAAGCGCCGCAGCAGAGCCAGGTCCTCCCGCTCGGCGCGCGACAGCGCGCGGTAGCGCTCGGCCATGACCGCCCAGGACATCACCGAGAAGAACGCCAGCACCAGCAGGACGAGCTGGGCCATGGGGCCGGAGTGCAGGATCAATCCTGCGACGTCACCCTGGAAACCTTGGGCGGCCGTCGCGGACACCGGCGAGGAGAGGGCGGCGCCGGCCGCGGCGAGGATCGGAATCGGAGGGACCTCCTGGTCGAACGGCGGGCGCGAGTCCCGCGAGGCGGTCGGACTGTAGCAGGGCGGTATCGGCATGTCAACGCAACGCGTTACCTTGACAGCGCCGAAAAACGGATGGTACCATCCGCGCGATTTCGGAGCCCCACCCGCCCGTCCCGTCCGGAGTCTATGCTCTCCTTCCTCAGTATCTCCGATTTCGCCATCGTGGACGATGTCTCCATCGAGCTGGGCCCCGGGCTCAACGTGCTGACCGGCGAGACGGGGGCCGGCAAGTCGATCGTCGTGGACGCCATCGCTCTCCTGCTGGGAGGCCGCTCGGGGCCCGAGATGATCCGATCGGGGTGCGAGCGGCTCGTGGTGGAGGCGCAGTTCGATCTGTCCGCGCGTCCCGATGCGGCGGCGGTCGCCTCGGAGGCGGGGCCCGAGATCGAGGCCCCGGAGGGGGAGCTGCTCATCCGCCGGGAGGTGGCGGCCGGAGGGCGTGGGCGCTGCCTGGTCAACGGCCGCCTGGTGACCGTGGCCGCGCTGCGGCGGCTGGGTGAAGCCC
The DNA here is from genome assembly GCA_035281445.1 of Candidatus Polarisedimenticolia bacterium. Classification (GTDB taxonomy): domain Bacteria; phylum Acidobacteriota; class Polarisedimenticolia; order JACPZX01; family DASXTC01; genus DATEEA01. Next base: position 448 of record DATEEA010000194.1, on the reverse strand, counting down.
TGGCCGATCTGCACGGGCAGCACCAGCATCAGTCCCTCCTCCGGGAGGAAGGGCAGCGCGACGCGCTGGATCGCTTCGGCGGGACCCTGGCGCGCCGCGGGGAGGTCGCCTCGCTCCATGCACGACGCCTGGCGCTGCAGCGGGAGATCGAGGAGGCTTCGTCCCGCGAGCGCGAGCGGGCGCGCCGCCAGGAGTCCCTGCAGCGGGAGATCGCCGAGATCGAGGCCCTCGACCCGAGGCCCGGGGAGGAGGCCTCCCTGGCGCGCGAGGAGAGCCTCCTGCGGCACGCCGGGGAGGTCTCGCGGCTGGCGTCGGAGGCCTTCGCCCTGCTGAGCGATGACGACGATGCCGCCGTGACCAGGCTGGCCGCGGCGGGGGAGCGTCTGGCCCGGCTGGCGGCAATCGACCCCGCCGCGCAGCGCGCCGCGGCGCTGGCCGGGGAGGCCCG
>DATEEA010000193.1:0-24080 GCA_035281445.1 Candidatus Polarisedimenticolia bacterium | reverse complement strand
GCAGCGCCGCCGCGTGCCGCGCCCGGGGCCCCGATCCCGCGTCGAGGAAGGCCTCCGCGTTGATGCGCAGCGCCGCTCCCTCGGCCTCGATCGAGGTGATGCGGTCGAAGCGCACGAAGCGCTCCTGCCGCGGGGGCCGCGGCCCGGGGTTGAAGGACTCCCCCACCCAGGAGCTCACCCCTTGGGGAGAGACCGAGAAGGGCCACGGCGTGGCCGCAGCCAGCCCCCGCAGGGGAGGCGACAGGGGCGACACGACCAGGCCGCGCGTCATGGTGCCCGCCCGCCTCGCCGCCCCCCGGACGGAGGGACGCCGTCCCGGCAGCGGCCCGAAGAGGACCGCGTCGCGCGGGACGGCGTGGATGCCGTCGAGGACGTACAGCAGGAGGAGGACCGCGGCCAGCGCGGCCGACTCGAGCATCGCGGAGCTAGGCCGTGGCGCCGGGCGTGCTGCCGGCCGTCTGCTCCCCGCGCCGGAAGAGGCCCAGGATCTTCTTGAAGCCGGCTCCCAGGGCCACCAGTCCCGCCACGATGACCTTCCAGAACTTCGCCAGCAGACCGCTCTTGGCGGCCATGGCCCCGGCGCCTCCGGCCACCAGGGCGGTCAGTCCGTACGCGGCGATCTTGTCGCCCGAGCGGAACTCGGCGTAGCGCTCCCCCGACTTGTAGCTGAAGCCGGGGAGCAGGGCCTGGTAGGCGGGCTTGGCGGCCGCGAGCTGCTCGGGGGACAGGACCAGATCGACGCTCATCACCCCCTTGCGCCCCAGCAGGCGGGTGGAGTAGTTGACCACCCCATCGCCTTCGCTCGAGCCGCGGATGGCCCATTCCAGGTTGTTGGTCTGCTCGTTGTAGAAGGGGGGGACCTCCCAGCCGGTGATGTCCAGCGTGCTCCAGCCGCGGTCCTTGCGGAAGGCGTTGGCCTTGTCGTTGCCCTCGCGGATCGACGCCAGGAGCGCCGGGGCGTCCAGGTCCTCCTTCTCGTCGTCCTTGACGTAGCCCACCGGGTCGAACTCGAAGAACACGAACCAGGGGGTCTGTCCTTCGGGCGTGTCCGGCATCACCACGCCCAGCTCGATGCCGGAGGTGGGGTTGCCCATCAGCTCGAGCAGGCGGCGCGCTTCGCCGGCATCGGCGAAGACGTAGCCGGCGGGCACCGCGATCTGCGCGATCTCGCCGAGATCGGCGGTCATCGGGCCCGGCTGCCAGTTGATGGGGTCCGGCTCTTCCTGCGCCGAGGCGGGAAGGGCCGTGAGCAGGGCCGCGGCGACGCCGGCCGCCGCGAGGAAGGCGAAGGACCACGGAGCGATTCGGGATGGGCGCATGGGTTCTCCTGAGGGCCATGAGAAACGGCCCGCGAAATCTTCGGCCCTTGTGGAGGGGGTGTCAAGACGAAGGGAAGTCCCCGCATTCGGCCCGCCGGCAGCGCAGTTCCAGACCGTAGGGCCTGCACTCCGGGGCCACGCTGATCCAGTGTCTGCCGAGAATCCCGAGGACCACGATGCGCCCGATGTCCCGGTACCCCATGCGGTGGACCGATCGGAGCGAGGAGAAGTTGTTGGCCTCCACGAAGGAGAGCAGTCCGCGGTAGCCCTCCGAGGCGGTGGCCTGGAGGGCCCCGGCCATGCCGCGGGCGTGCAGCCTCAGGCCCCTGTAGGCGGGATGGGTGAAACCCTTGTACATGTAAACCCACTGCGGTCCGTAGCTCAGGGTCAGGCCGTCTCCCAGGGCCGTCTCGCGCGTGGAGTACCAGCCGTACGCCGCCAGTCTGTCGCCGTCCATCAGGGCGTAGCACCGGTCCCTCTTGGCCAGCGCTTCCTCCAGGAACCGGGGAGCCATCTCGTTGGCGGGGTCGATGCCGTGGCGCCGCACGGCCGCCTCGTCGAGGAAGGAGCCCTGAAACCTCTCCCAGGGCGCTCCCCGCGCCAGGAATTCCGGATCCAGCGACTCCATGGTCACCTTCATCATCTGAAGGACCATCAACCGCCCGGACCTGTTGGCGATCCGGTACCCCAGGTCGAAGACCGCTCCGGCCACACCGGCGTTGCGGATGTTTCGGCGGATGTCCTGGATGTTCATGGCGCGCCTCGCGAACCGGGGAGGATCCTTGCAGCGCCGCCGGGGATGATAGGTAGAGTCTTGAACATGCCGCGCCGCCCGGCAAGGAGGCCGGGCGGGCCGGGGCGTCCCGGGGGCGCCGGAGGGACGCCCCCGGGAAGCCGATCAGAACCTCAGGGCGAGGCCCAGCCTGGAGAAGAGCGGATCGACGCCCGTTTCCACGGTGTCCTCGAAGTCGAGATCGACCTTGAGCCAGCGCAGGCCCCCCATGATGGCCAGCGTGTCGCCCAGGCCGATCTCCAGCCCGACCGAGGCGCCGTAGGCGAGCTCGTTGTCGGTCTCCACGTCTCCCAGGTCGTCCAGCTCCACGTCGCCGAAGATGAAGTACGAGGCCGTCGGCCCGACGTAGAGATCCACGATCCCCGTGGGGATGACGTGGAAGTTGAGCGTCGCGCTGAGCGGCTGCATGTCCACCTCGCCGATCACGTCGTCGCCGAACTCCACGTCGTTGGTGACGTTGACGTAGTCCACCTCGAGGCCGACCACCTTGCTGAAGCGCGCCTCGAAGCCCACGTTCCAGCCGAGCTCGTCGGACGCCTGCACGGAATCCCGGACCGTGCCGATGGTGACGTCGTCCTCGCTCAGGGGCGACACGTACGACGCCGCGCCGAAGATCTTGAACTTGGGCGTGTCGGCTGACGCGTGCTGGACGCCGGCGGCGGCGGCCGCGGCCGCCGTGACGAGAAACGCCAGTCTGCTTGGCTTCATGCGATCCTCCATGACAGGGCGGGGCACGACCGGGGCATGCTACACCACTCACCGGCGAGGCGCCCGCCACGGATCGGGCGCGAACGCCATCCCCTCGAAACCCCTTGTCCCTTCCCGCCGATCGCCCCGGGCGCAGCGAGCGGGTCAAGAAACTCCTTGACCCAGGATTCACCCTGCTGTATCAGAATGGCCTGCGGGTCGAGAGAGTCGGGCGGAGGGGGTTGTGCGCTTAGGGGCAAGCGTGTTCCGCGCCGCGGTCGCGGCGGTCGTCTTTCCGGGGGCGCTCGCCCTGGGGACTTCCCCCGCCCTGGCCAACTGCACCCAGAGCGTGATGCCGGTCTTCCAGTGCGGCTTCGCCGGCTGGTTCGATCCTCCCCCCGCAGCAGCGGGCGCCGTCGCGGCCGTCTGGTGGCAGATCGGATACGGCAACAACACCATCAACATCTGGGGCCAGGCCTCCGGCGACACCGAGGGGACAGGGATCGCCCCGGCCGGGGTCTTCAGCGGCAACGACAGCGGCCTGGCCGGCATCGTGATGACCGGCGCGCGCGAGGTGCTGCCCCAGTACGCGGCGATGATCCCCGAGGGCGCGCTGTGCTCCAACTTCGAGAACGCCTGGGCCTCCCCCGGAGTGGACGGCTGCTCCGACAACCCCCGGCAGGCCGGGTCGTCCGACGACGACAACCTGCTCAACCCGTACTGGGGAGCGGCGTACGGTCCAGGAGCGGACCCTCCCTATTACACCCTGGCCTACCAGATCGACTACCCGATGGCGTTCCTCCTGCACGAGGGCTCCCACCGGTTCTTCGCCCTGGCCTTCGTGGCCTCCAAGGCCCGCATCGAGCCGAAGGGCGCCGACGCCATCGAGAACTTCTTCGACCTGGGAGAGGTCTCCAACGGGGAGCCCAATCCGGTGCTCGGACGCGACAACGTGATCCCGTGGCAGCCGGTCCCCAGGCCGCGCGTGGACAGCTTCGAGAGCCAGGGAGAGGACGTCCTGCTGGCGCTGTCGTGGGACAACATCCGCCTGGTGCACGACGGCTCGCTGAGGCCCAGTCCACGGGTCGTGGCGGGAGGAGTGGGGGTGCTCGATCAGCTCGCCCAGCCTGGCGGCCTGTGCCGGTACCAGCTCCAGACCGCTCCGGCGTCGGTGTCCAACCCCAACCCCACGGCGCTGGCCTGGTCCAACGCCGGCCCGCCGCTGGAGTGCGCGGACTTCGGCCCGCAGGTCCTCACCAGCCTGACCGTCCCGTCCGGCACGGCGCTGCGCATCCGCACGCTGCTGGGCAAGCGGCCGCGCACCGCCGGCGCCTCGCTCGCCGACGCCAGGCTGGGAGCCCTGGGAGACCTCGGCTTCGAGGCCACCGCCTGCTCCTCGGATGACTGCGCCGGAAGCCCCCCCGTCCTGGTGGTGGGGGAGGTGCCGCTCAACACGCCGCCGGAGGTGGCCGCCGGCTCGGACCTGGCGGTGACCCTCCCCGCCGCGGCGTCGCTCCAGGGCAGCGTCACCGACGACGGGCTGCCGGTCGGCTCCTCCGTCAGCGCGGTGTGGAGCAAGGTCTCCGGACCAGGAGACGTCGTGTTCGCCGACCCTGCCGCCCCCGCCACCACGGCCACCTTCTCGGCCGGCGGGGCCTATGTGCTGTCCCTGACGGCGACCGACGGCGATCTGACCGCGGAGGACCAGCTCACCGTCGTGGCCACCCCCGCCAACCAGGCGCCGGCTGTGGACGCGGGACCGGACCTGGCCATCGAGCTCCCGGCCGGGGCGGTCCTGGACGGCGACGTCACTGACGATGGACTTCCGGCCGGCGGCGCCCTCACCGCTCGCTGGACCATGGTCTCCGGCCCCGGCGTCGTGGTCTTCGCCAACCCGCACGCGGTGGACACCACCGCGGGCTTCTCGCTGGCCGGGGACTACGTCCTGAGACTGGAGGCGAGCGACGGCGAGCTGTCGTCGCACGACGACATGGCCGTCGCCGTGTCGCCGCAGCGCATCAACGAGGCGCCGATCGTGGACGCGGGACCGGACGCCGCGGCCGCCTTCGGCGAGCAGATCCTGCTCGACGGCACGGTCACCGACGACGGGCTTCCCCTGCCGCCGAGGCTGTCGATCGTCTGGACCAAGTTCAGCGGACCCGGCGACGTGCACTTCGTGACCCCGCTCTCCGCCGACACGCTGGCCTCGTTCACCGCCGGCGGGTCGTACGTGCTGCGGCTGTCCGCCACCGACGGCCAGCTCAGCGGCAGCGACTTCGCGACCGTCGTCGTCGCGCCCCCCGAGAACGAGCCGCCGGTGGTGGACGCCGGCCCCGATCAGACGATCCTCCTGTCCAGCCTCGGAGTCCTCGACGGCACCGTCACCGACGACGGCCTCCCGGCGCCGTCTCCGGCGATCGCGTGGAGCGTGGACAGCGGGCCGGCGGAGGTGGTCTTCTTCGACGCCGGCGCCGCCGACACCACCGTCCAGTTCGGAGCCCCCGGCGAGTACCTCCTGCGCCTGACCGCGGACGATGGGCTGGCCATCGTCAGCGACACCGTCGTGTTCACCGTGGAGGCGCCTCCGGAGGGTCTCGCCTTCGAGGCGAGGGTGGCCACGGGGCCCGACGACGCCGAGCAGAAGGCCACCGGCAGCGTCACCGTCAACAGCACCGATCTGGAGATGGTCCTGGACGCGGACGTCCAGACGGTCGGGATGCGGTTCGCCAATCTCCCCATTCCGAAAGATGCGCTCGTGGTCCGCGCCTGGCTTCAGCTCACCGTGGACGAGCCGGGAGCCGACAACGCCAGGCTGGAGCTGCGCGCCCAGGCCGCCGACTCGGCGCTTGCCTTCACCACGTCCAGGAACAGCATCTCGTCGCGCCCTCTCACCGCGGCGGCGGTCCTGTGGACTCCGCCCGCCTGGCCCAGCCCCGGGGTGGCCGGGCCCGGCCAGCGATCGCCGGACCTCTCCCCCCTGCTCCAGGAGGTGATCGCGCGCCCGGGCTGGAATCCGGGCGGCGCCATCGTGCTGGTCGTGACCGGGTCCGGCAAGAGGACCGCGGAGGCGTTCGAGGGAGATCGGACCAAGGCCCCGCTGCTGCACGTGGAGATCGCCGCCGAGGTGTCCAACCAGGCGCCGGAGGTGGACGCGGGACTCGACCAGACCATCCGGCTCCCGGCCGCGGCCTTGCTCGACGCCACGGTGACCGACGACGGCCTGCCGCACCCGCCCGGCGCCACGGCGGTCTCGTGGAGCCGTGGGGCCGGGCCCGGGGTGGTCACCTTCGACGATCCGGGCGCTGTGGACACAGGGGCGGTCTTCTCCCAGCCGGGGACGTACGTCCTCCGTCTGGAGGCCCACGACGGAGAGCTCTCCGCCCTGGACGAGGTCACCGTGGTGGTGGAGGGATCGCTCTCCGGGCTGACGACGCTGGACGCCGCGGTGACGGCGGGGACCGACGACGCCGAGGAGCGCGCGACCGGGTCCATGAAGGTCGACAGCGGCGACCTGGAGCTGGTGTTCGACGGGAGCAACCAGACGATCGGGATCCGCTTCGCCTCCCTGGCCATCCCGCCGGGGGCGGTGATCCGCGCCGCCTGGATCCAGTTCCGGGCCGGAGAGACCCAGTCCGAGCCGACCTCCCTGGCCATCCAGGCGGAGGCAGCGGACAGCGCCCCTGCCTTCACCGCGCTCAAGTTCGACATCTCGGCCAGGAGCCGGACGACCGCCTCCACCGCCTGGGCCCCGCCGCCCTGGGGCCTGCTGAACGAAGAGAGTCAGCCGCAGCGCACTCCCGACCTGAGCGCGGTGGTGCAGGAGGTGGTCGGCCGCCCGGGGTGGGCCGAGGGGAGCAGCATCGTCTTCCTCATCACGGGGACGGGCCACCGGACGGCGGAGTCGTTCGAAGGAGGCGCGGCGAAGGCGCCTCGCCTGCACGTGGAGTACACGCCCTAGCCAGGCGTCTGTCCGAGGACGCACCTCCAGGAGCCCCCCGTCCCACCCGCCGCGGGAACGAAGGCCCGCGCGCTCGATCTCATGCTTCAGGGCGCGAGCGGCGCGGGCAAGTCGACGCTCAATCCATCTGCTACGCTGCACACGGCACGACGATACTTCTGGGACGCCATCGATCAGGCATCGGTCCGGGCGATGTCATGATGGAGGAGCCGTGGCTCACGCACAGCCTCCGAGCTCGAGTCGCGCGCGGCGTGCCGCGAGCCGGACCTTCGTCCTGCTGATGGCGCTGCCGGCGGCCGCCTGCTCCCCGGACAAGGACCGCTCCGGGATCCCCGAGATCCGCGCCGGTCACTTCCCCAACATCACACACGCGCAGGCCGTCGTGGGACGCGCTCAGGGACGCTTCGAGGCGGCCATGAAAGGCCGGGCCACCATCTCGTGGAAGACCTTCAACGCGGGGCCGTCGGCCATCGAGGCTCTCTTCGCCGGCGAGCTGGACCTGTCCTACATCGGGCCTAACCCGGCGATCACCGGCTACGCGCGTTCGAACGGAGAGGCGCTCCGGATCGTGGCCGGATCGTGCTCCGGAGGAGCGGCGCTGGTGGTGCGCCGGGCGCTGGGGATCGCGAAGCCGGCTGACATGGCCGGCAGGAGCCTGGCCACGCCGCAGCTCGGCAATACCCAGGACGTGGCGGCGCGCCACTGGCTGATGGAGAACGGCCTGTCGTGGAGGGAGCGCGGCGGCAACGTCCGGATCCTCCCGCTCTCCAACCCCGACCAGCTCACCCTTTTTCTGAAGGGAGAGCTGGACGCCGCGTGGACGGTCGAGCCGTGGGTGTCGCGCCTGACCCAGGAGGCGGACGGGACCGTCTTTCTGGAGGAGTCTTCGCTCTGGCCCGGCGGCCGCTACGTCACCACGCACGTGATCGCCGCGACCCGCTTCCTGCGGGAGCACCCCGATCTCGTCCGGATCTGGCTCCAGGAGCACGCCTCCATCACCGCCTGGATTGGCCAGCGCCCCGCGGAGGCGATGGCCGCGCTGAACCAGGAGATCCACAGACTGACCGGCGCCCCGTTGCCGCAGGCGATCATGGAGTCCTCCATGGCACGGCTGGAGCTGACCGACGACCCGCTGCGCGAGTCGCTTCTGGTCTGCGCCCGCAGGGCGTTCGCCTTGGGGTTCCTGGGGAAGACCGAGCCCGATCTGAGCGGCATCCACGACCTTTCGATCCTCAACGAGATCAGGGCCGCCGCGGGACGTCCCCCGGTGCTTTGATGCGGGCGCCCGTCACCCGGCCGGAGGGCGCGTCCGATGCATCCCTGGTCAGCGTGGATCGCGTCTCCAAGACCTTCCTGACCAAGGACCACGAGGTCGCCGCGTTGGGGCCGCTGGACATCAGGGTTCGCGAAGGGGAGTTCCTCTGCATCCTGGGACCGAGCGGCTGTGGCAAGACGACGCTCCTGTCGATCATCGCCGGGCTGGAGACCCCCGACTCGGGCCAGGTCCGCTTCGATGGCAGACCGGTCGCCGGGCCGGGGCCGGAGAGGATCGTTCTCTTCCAGGAGCTGGGGCTCTTTCCCTGGCTGACGGTCCTGGGCAACGTGGAGTTCGGACTCCGCCTGCGGGGCATCCGCCGGAACGAGCGGCGCGAGATGGCGCGCCGGCATCTCAAGATGGTGCGGCTCTCCACCTTCGAGAGATCCTACGTGCACGAGCTGTCCGGAGGGATGAAGCAGCGGGCGGCGCTGGCCCGGGCGCTGGCTATCGATCCAAGACTTCTCTTGATGGACGAGCCCTTCGGGGCGCTCGACGCCCAGACGCGCGAGGTGCTGCACCTCGAGCTGCAGGATCTGTGGGAGAGGACGGGCAAGACGGTGATCTTCGTGACCCACAACGTGGAGGAGGCGGCCTGCCTGGGGGACCGGGTCATCACCATGACCCGCCGCCCCGGAAGGATCAAGGGGACCTTCGACATCCGCCTCCAGCGGCCGCGACGCGTCGAGGATCCGGAGGTGGCCGCCGTGGCGGCCCGGATCCGTCACGATCTGCGCGGCGAGCTGGACGAGGCGGAGGGTTTATGACCAGGCGGCTCACCTTCTACGCCGCGCTGCTGGCTGCCTGGCAGGCTCTGCATGTGTGGGGGCCGTGGCCGCCCTACCTGCTGCCCGGTCCCCTCCAGGTGCTGGAGTCGCTGATCGCCGGCTTCGCCGACCGGACGTTTCTCATCGGCATCTGGGTCAGCCTGCGCCGCCTGGCGATCGGGTACGCGCTTTCGCTCGTGCTCGGAGTGGCGCTGGGACTGTGGGTGGGACGCGTGCGCTGGGCGGGCGACACGGTCGGCTCTCTGCTGCTCGGCCTGCAGACGCTCCCGTCCATCTGCTGGCTTCCCCTGGCGATCATCTGGTTCGGTCTCTCGGAGGCGGCGATCCAGTTCGTGGTGATCATGGGGGCCCTTCTGGCGATCGCCATCCACACCGACGACGGCGTCAAGAACATTCCCCCCATCTACATCAAGGCCGGGCGCAACATGGGCGCCAGGGGGGCCGCCCTTCTGTGGCGCGTCCTCCTGCCGGCGGCGCTGCCGTCGATCCTGTCGGGGATGAAGCTGGGGTGGTCGTTCGCCTGGCGGTCGCTGATGGCTGCCGAGCTTCTCTACGTCAGCATGGGGCTCGGCCAGTTGCTGATGATGGGACGCGAGCTGAACGACATGGCGCAGGTGGTGGCGGTGATGATGGTCATCATCGCCCTGGGCCTGATGGTCGACCACATGATCTTCGGCAAGCTGGAGCGGGGGGTCCGGCGGCGCTGGGGACTTCTCGACGCGGCGGGTAAGGCGCGGGCCAGCCAGAGCTAGCGCCGCCGGGGGACCGGAGCCCCTCAGCGGCCGCAGGCCAGGGCTTGCAGGGAGCGGAGCAGGCTCTTCTCTCCGCCTCGGGCGGCGCAGACCTCGGCCCTGAGCCCGCTCGGCAGGTGGTCCGCGATCTCCGCAGCCTCCCCCTCCGGCAGCGACTGGAGCCCGGCCAGATCCTTGAACGCCGCGCGCAGGACCGCGGCGTCGCCGCCTCCCTTCAGCGCGGCGAGCACGCCGGCGCGCACGGTCCTCTCCAGCTCCACGATCAACGGCGGGCTGGGGCGGGACAGCCGCCGTTCGGCCTCCAGCGCCGCGGCGACGGTGCCGCGCTCGAACGGCGGGGTGAGCCCTTCCTCCAGGCGCTTCCTGCCGAGCATGGCCGCCGCCAGCTTCTGCGCGTTGTTGTAGCGGCCCGCCCTGTCCGCGAGCACCTTCCGGGGCAGCCCCTCGTCCACCCGAGGCCGGGCGGGCGCGTGCGTGGTGACCTCGAGCTCCGGGTCCTTCGTTGCGAGCCGGACACTCTGCTGCTCCGCGACACCCTCGGGGTCCCAGAAGACTTCGTACCCCGCCGCCGCGCGGCGGAGCATGAAGGCCAGCCGGGAGGCCGGGACGCCCCGGCCCTGCAAGCTGGCATCAACCGGGCCGGGGAGGCGAAGAGGCTGGTTTGGTCCTGTCCATACATTTTTTGGGATGTTTTTTCCATTGCGCATGGATTCCCATGGCGGTATAGGTCTGCTCAACATCGTGAGCGACGATCGGCAGGGGGGAGCGATGGTCGCCGTCAGGGATCGTCTCCGCAGTCGAGCGGCCCGCGCCGACCGGGCACGGCGCTGGACCGGCGCCGCCTTCGCGCTCCTCCTTCCGATGGGTGCCTGGCTCCTGGCCGAAGCGCACCGGTCTCCCCGGTTCGCGCCCGCCGCGTGGGTGAGCCTGCTCCCCCTGTTCGCCGCCATACGGATCCTGCGCCCCGCCGGGGCCGCCGCCGCGGGTCTGGCCTGGGGCGCTTCGCTCGTGGCGTTCAGCCTCCTGGGAGGAGCGATCCCGGCCGGCCGCGAGATGGGCGCGGCGGCGCTGCTCACGCTGCTGCCCGCCCTCTACGCGCTCGCTTCCGCCAGGCTGCCGAGGCGGGGCGTGTTCCCCATCCTGGCGCTCGGTCTGGGCTGGATCGGGATCGAGCTGGCCCTCCAGCCGCTGGAGTTGCGCCACGGACTGCTGGCCGCGACCCAGCAGAGCGGCCCGGTCTTCAGGATGGTGGCCGGAGCGCTCGGGTACGCCTTCGTGGCCTTCCTCGTCGCGGTCGTCAACGCCGCGCTGGCCGGGCTGCTCGACGCCGCCCCCCGCAGGCCGGGCAGGCGGCCCCGCCTGCGCCGGACGGCTCTCGCCGGCGGATGGCTGAGGTCGGCTCGCGAGCCGCTGCCCGGCGCGGCGCTGCTGTCGCGCGCCGCGCGCCCGCGCGCCCCTCCGCTTCTCGCCGCCTGACCCACGTTCCGAGGCATCCGTCAGCCCCGCCCCGCGCCGCGGGAACGGGGCGCCGTCATCTCATCGTCCGTCCGTAAAGGAGATCGTCATGACCGGCCGTCAGGCTGCTGCTCGTGTTGCCTTGATCGTCCTCTCCATCCTGGTCGCCAGCGCGGCTTCCATGGATTCCGTCTTCGCCTGCAAGGGAACGACCACACCGGGCGGTGGAGTGGGTCGCGTCTCGTTGATCCAGACAGCACCCACCACCGTCGTCGTGCGCATCACGGGGGGACCGACCTTCCCCGTGCCGAACCCCGCCACATCCACCTGCGCCTGCGGCCTGGCGGTGAAGTCCGGCTTCGCGGTCACGGCCGCGCGCATCGTGGACGCGAACGGCAATCCCGTGCCCGGCTTCACCGGGTTCACCGCCGACGCCGACAGCACCGCCGCCTTCCAGGCCTTCAGCGCTGCGCCCGGAGGGTACACGTGGTCCGGCTTCAGCTCCCCGGTGACCAGCGCCATCCCCAACGGCGGGACCTCGTTCTTCGAGTTCGACGTCACCATCCCGCAGGGGACCAACGCCGAGATGCTTCGCTCGAACATCGAAGGCGGCAAGGTGGGAGGCGCTCAGGGAGACCTCACCGGGGGGAACTTCGATCCGGACCACAGGGGCGCCTCTCTCGTGAGCGTGACCCCCGTGGACTCGATCCCGACGCTCTCCGAGTGGGGGATCATCCTCCTCACCGCCCTGATGGTGGTGGGAGGCACGCTGGTGATGCTGCGCCGTCACCGCTCCGCCGCGGCCTGACGAGCACGCATCGAGGGACGCCCTCCGGCCGGGCCGGAGGGCGTCCCTTCCCCACGGCGGCGGCCGCTCGCAGAGTCACGGCTCAGGCTGGCATTCACCACCACCCGCGGGAAGCGGGGACGACCGCATCCGCCTGTCGGACGGGAGGCCGTACTCCTCCATGACGGCGCCGGTGGCCGCCTTCAGCGTGCCCGCGTCCAGGACGATCTGGTCCATCGCCGATTCGCGGGCCAGATCGATCACGTGGAATGCTCCCGCGGGAGACTCCAGCGCCTCGGCGACGTCTTCCAGCCGGCTGACGGGCCGGCCGTTGAACCTTTCGATCACCACGTCGCGCAGATGGTGGTAGCCGATCGTGTAGACGGAAGGAAGGACCGCCGTCACCAACACCACCCGGCGCAGCACAGGTCTCTGGCCCTCGGAATCGAAGTAATAGCGTGAGTAGAGCCGGTCGGGGGCGTCGAGGTTCCACTCTTTCCCCCATGTCCGGAGGTACGGCACGTCCAGCTCACGGATCACCAGCCCGCCGGCCACGAGGAAGGGAGGCGGCTCGTGCTGCCGCCCCGGGATCAGCTTGAGATCATCGGGGTAGGCGCGGGCCGCCAGGACCACGTCCAGCTCCCGGCCGCCACGGTGCACGCGGGCTCTCACCTCGTCGCCCGGCTTGAACCGCTCCGAGAGGATCTGGTGGAAGCCGATCCGGCCGAGCCATGGATGGAGGAAGAAACCCTCCGCGTCGATCGCCTCTCCGTCCAGCTCCAGCAGGATGTCCCTCGGCTGCAGCACCCCGCAGCCGGTGGATCCCCAGGGCACCTGGCGGATCAGGATGCCGCGCGGCGCCCCTTCCTGCCCCAAGTACTTGGTGACCGCTTCCTCCTTGTTGACCTGCCAGTGGGCGCCTAGCGCCGGGAGGGAGTCGGCGGCACCCTCCGCGGGCCCCTGCACGAACAGCGACAGGATCTCCGCGGGGATGGCGCGGCTCTCGTCGCCATCCTGCGAGACGGTCAGGCCGACGAGCGCGCCGCGGTCGAACACGGGCTCGGACCACCCACCCCCCGACAGGTCCGTCCTCAGCCGCACGTGGGCGTACTGGGCGTTGCCGGTCTCGGAGCGCTCCACCTCGAGCCGGATGACCCTGGAAGCGGCCGCTTCGATCTGCTGGCCGCGCCAGCGGACGGTTCTCAGGGTCCCCGAAGTGGGCGTGCGAGGCGCGACCGGGGCCGGGGCCAGTCCGGCCGGGAGGCCTCCTTCGATGGAGAGGAGGGCCAGATTGGCCGAGCGATCGACTCTCTTGATCTGCGGCTTGCCGGGACGGCTCCGGCCGTGCGTCTCCAACTGCACGAAGGTGGCGTGCTCCAGCATCTCGGCCGTCGTCAGGACGAGGTTCTCCCCGACCACCACGCCACCCGCCCGCCGCGTCTCCGGCTTGCGCTTGAGCCACGGCTGGTCTTCGTCCCACGTCTGCCACGTGATGTTGAGGCCCACCACCCAGCCCTCGTAGGGCGGACGCTCCGCCTCCGCCCGCGCGGCGCCCCACGCCAGCGCCGGAAGCGCCAGGGCCGCGATCAGGCTGCTCCCTCTCACGGCCGCCTGTCCTTGTGGATGCCGTAACGCTGGAGGATGCCGCCGTTGGCCGCGTCGGCGCGCCGCCGGTCCAGGACCGTGAACCGCCCGGCGTGGGCGAACTCGATGACGTGGTGGTCTTCCCTGTTCTGCTCGAACGCCTCGATGAGCGAGGCGAGCCCGTCGATCGCGCGCCCGTTGACCCTTTCCACCACCTGGTCGAGGAACCACGCCATCTCGATGTTCACGGCGTCGTCCAGGCGGCGCAGCAGCACCACCCGCTCACCAGGACGGGGCCCGGCGCGGGCCAGGACCCGGAAGAAGTACTCGTCGAGCAGCGTCCTGGGAGCCACCCGCGCCCAGTCCGACCCGTACGTCTGCATGGTCCCGGGGGACAGCGGCACGAAGACGAGACCGGCGTAGACGAAGTAACGTGGCTGTTCGTCGTAGACGTGGCGCCGTGAGCGCGACAGCGGATGCTCCCGCAGGGGCACAGGCAGGCGCTTCCGCTCTCCGCGGCGGAGCAGGTCCAGGGTCACCGTGTCGCCTATGAAGAGCCTGTCGATCAGGTACCCGAACGGGATCCGGTCGCCGTCGTCCTCCACCGAGCCGTCGTTGGCCACCGGCCTGCCGTTCACGGCGAGGATGACGTCACCCTTCTCCAGGATCCCGTCCGCGCTCGCGCCCGGGTCAATCCTCGTCACGCGGGCACCCGACTCCCCCTCTCGCATCCCGGCCAGCGCCCGCGCGGACGGATTCTCCATATTCCCGGTCTCCGCGCCCAGGTCGGGATAGCCGTCGTACCGCCCGTCGCCCGCGTCCTGGAGGAACCTGGAGATGACCTCCATGGGGATGAAGAAGCCGACGTTCTCCAGCGACGGATTGTTCTGGAAGGCCACCCCCACCACCCTCCCCGACTGGACCACAGGCCCGCCGCTCGAGCCGGGGTTGATGGCCGCGTCGGTTTGCACCGCAAGATGGCTGTCCACGCCCGAGTGCACGTAGAGCTGTCCCTCGATGCGGGACACCACGCCGCGCGTGGACGAGACGCGCACGCCTCCCGCCGGGAAGCCCAGCGTGTCCACCGAGGAGCCCAGGCCGGGCAGCCCGCCGAAGGGGAGGGCAGGGACGCCTTTCAGGACGTCCGGCTCGAGCGGCCTGATCAGAGCCAGATCGCAGTCGTGACCGACCTGCATGACCTGGGCCTCGTGCGGCCTGGGATCGCCGGCCACGTACAGGAGCAGCAGGCGGGAGTCGCTGACCACGTGCGCGTTGGTCATCACCCTGCCGCCTTCGATGACGAACCCCGAACCGGACGATTCGCCCGGACGAGCGCTGCCCCAGGGGGTCGCCCAGTCCGCTCTCTGGTAGTGATTGACGATCCGGACCACCGAGCGCGCCGGGTCGCGGCCCGCCGCCGGCAGCGAAGCCCCACTCAGCAGGATCAGCGATCCCAACATCAAGAGTCGTCGCATGAGGGCCCGGATTATATCGCGCGCCACGGCGGGCCCGCGGAGCATCGGCGCCTCGCCGGGCCTCGCATCTGCTAGTCTTGCCGCCCATGGCGCTGCCCCCGGGATCCCGCCTCGGTCCCTACGAGATCCTCTCCCCTCTCGGCGCGGGAGGGATGGGGGAGGTGTACCGCGCGCGCGACCCTCGCCTGGGACGCGACGTGGCCATCAAGGTCCTCCCGGACGCCTTCACCCAGGACAAGGAGCGGCTGGCGCGGTTCGAGCGCGAGGCTCAGTTGCTGGCTCAGCTCAACCATCCCAACATCTCCTCCCTCTTCGGCCTGGAGGAGTCCGGCGGCGTCCGGGGGTTGGTGCTGGAGCTGGTGGAGGGCCCGACGCTGGCCGAGCGGCTCGCCGCGGGCCCGCTTCCCCTCGACGACGCGCTGGCGGTGGCCCGGCGGATCGCCGAGGCTCTGGAGGAGGCGCACGAGCGGGGCATCGTCCACCGCGACCTCAAGCCCGCCAACGTGAAGCTGACCGCCGGCGGCCAGGTGAAGGTGCTGGACTTCGGCCTGGCCAAGGCGATGGACGCAGGAGGCGCCTCGCCGTCCTCATCCGGCCTCATCTCCCAGTCCCCGACGTTGATGGAAGGAGCCACGAGGCAGGGAGTCATCCTGGGCACGGCGGCCTACATGGCCCCGGAGCAGGCGGCCGGGGCCGCGGTGGACCGGCGTGCCGACATCTGGTCGTTCGGAGTGCTGCTGTACGAGACGCTCACGGGCCGCCGGCTGTTCGAAGGCGAAACGGTCTCGCACATCCTGGCCTCGGTGCTCAAGGACACGCCGGACTTCTCCGCCCTTCCCGCCGGCACTCCGGAGAGGATCGTCAACCTGCTCAAGCGCTGCCTGCGCCGCAAGCCGCGCGAGCGCCTGCAGTGGATCGGCGACGCGCGGGTGGTGATCGAGGAGGTGCTGGCCGATCCCCGCGCGGACGGGCCGCCCTCGCCTGGCTCCGCGGGACCGCCGCGCCCCGCGGCGCCGTCGCCACGCATCGCCTGGGGGTCCGCCGCCGCCTGCCTGGCCGCCGCCGTGCTGTTCGGGACGCTCTGGGTGTCATCCGGGGGCCGGCCTGCCTCCAGGGTCCTCCACGCGTCCATCCCCGCTCCGGAGGGGATGGCCTTCGGGGACACCTTCGCCCTCTCGCCCAACGGCCGGTCGCTGGTCTTCGAGGCGTTCGATCGCAAGACCGGCGAGCGCGCGCTCTGGCTGCGCGATCTGGGCAAGGGGAAGGCCAGCCGGCTCGACGCCACCGAAGGGGGCGAGCTTCCCTTCTGGTCCCCTGACGGCCGCCACGTGGCCTTCTTCGCCGAGGGCTTCCTCAAGCGCATCGATCCGCAGGGGGGCCCGGCGCGGACGATCTGCGAGGCTCCCTCGCCTCGCGGGGGGGCCTGGGGGCCCGACGGGCGCATCGTCTTCTCGCCGGCCTTCAGGACGGGGCTCTCCATCGTCTCTTCGTCGGGCGGGGCACCGGGACCTCTCACCACCCTCGACGCCTCTCGCGGCGAGAAGAGCCACCGCTTCCCCGTCTACCTGCCGGGCGGGAAGCGCATCCTGTTTCTCTCCCAGACCGCGGAGGGGGGAGCGCGCGGCGACACCAGCGCCATCGAGGCGCTCGATCTGGACGGCGGGCGGCGCACGCCCCTCGTCGAGGTGAACTCCTCTCCCCTCTTCGATCCCGGCGGAAGGCTGCTCTACCTGCGCGACGGCGCCCTGCTCTCGGTGCGGTTCGACCCGGACAGCCTGGGCGTCTCGGGTGATCCTGTCTCGGTGGCCTCGCCGGTGGCCTACAGCCAGAACGAGCAGGCCCTCGCCGGCATCTCGGCCGAAGGGACGCTGGTCTATCGCGAAGGAAGCCGCGGCACCTACTCGTCGCTCGTCTGGCTCGATCGGAGCGGCGTGGGCATGCGGGTGATCCGCGACCGCGAGCTGTTCGACGGGTTCGCTCTCTCCCATGACGGCAGGCGGCTCGCCTACGCCGTGACCGGTCCCGGCCAGGGAGGGACGGACCTGTGGATCCACGACCTGGGCCGCGGCTCCGCCACGCGCCTGACCTTCGAGGAGGGGAGCGAGACATTCCCCGTGTGGTCCCGGGACGATCGCTTCCTTTATTACGCCAACGACCGGCGCAACGACGGGGTGGTCTACCGCCGGCCCTCCGACGGCACCGGCGCGCCGGAGGAGATCGGCACCACCGACCAGGGGATCTGGCCCATGGACGTGTCGGCCGACGGCCGGTGGCTGGTGGCGGGGGGCGTGGGCAGCCAGACAGCCTTCGATCTGTTCCGGCTGGACGCTGCGAGCAGGGAGGTCACGCCTCTGGTGGCCACTCCGTTCCTGGACAGCGACGCGGCGCTGTCTCCCGACGAGAGTCTTCTCGCCTACGCCTCGGAGCAGTCGGGTCGCTGGGAGGTGTACGTGCAGGCCCTTCGAGGAGGACAGGGGAAGTGGCAGATCTCCACCGGAGGCGGGATGAAGCCGCGGTGGAGGGCCGACGGCCGCGAGATGTTCTACCTCTCCGCGCCGGACAGGGTCATGGCCGTGGAGGTCGAGCCCGGCCCGGCGCCGCGCTTCTCAGCGCCGAGGGAGCTGTTCCGTCACGCCGTCGCCGACCTGGACGTCTCCCCGGACGGACAGGCCATCCTCGGGCTGCGCCCTTCCGACAGCGACCTCAACAAGCCGCTGTCGCTCATCTCCGGCTGGCCGCAGGCTCTCCCCGACTGACCTGACCCGCGCCGCGGCCGGCGGCCATCGGAGCGAGGCCGGGCCGTTCACAAGGCTTCCTCTTGTTCCCCCAGGGCCTGCTCCGCACGAGGCTCGATGTCCCCCTCCACCAGGTTGCCGGCCTCGTCCATGATGACGAACCTGAACTCGGGCTCCTGACGGCGCTTGGCGGCCGCCCAACTGCGCGCCCGGTCCAGGCTCGGCGTGTACCCCCGGGCCAGCTCGTAGCCGCCGCCCACCCTGCGCCGCATGACCTGGTACGTCGGCGCGCCGCCGGCGCGTCCCTCCTTGGACTCCGCCGGGGCCTGGAGCTCCCGCCGCGCCTCCACGAATTGATCCAGGCGCACGATCGAATCCGGCTCCATGTCGAGGAACTCGATCCCGTACCGCTCGAAACCCTCCGCTGTCCGCTCGCGCCACCGCAAGGACGCCTTGCCGATGACGTCGCCGCCCCCGGCTCCCGGCAGGCGGAAGTGGAAGTAGAGCGGCGGCTGCGCATCGTAGAGGACGTCCATCTCCACCAGGGCCCCCGAGGCGCTCACATTGAGGGTCATCCCCGACACCCGGATGCCCGTGCGATCCAGCAGCGTGATCGGGACCCGGACGGCCACGCGCTCATGAAGGCGCTCTTTCCGGCCCACCCCTTCAGTCACAGCGGCCGACCATGCACCACCGCTCGATGGACTGGATCTCGTGCACCAGTCTGCGGAAGAAGCTGAGAATGGTCCCGGCGGCCTCCCCCAGATGCTCCGTGTCGTTGCCAGCGAAAGCGATCTCGACCAGCTCACCTCGGTCCGCGGTGTACCGCTTCGAGACCATCCGGATGCGGGAGCGAGCCGCCAGCTCGAGCGCCCTCCTGTCGAAGGCAGCGGACGTGTCCCGGCCCAGCCGCAGCAGCAGTCTGCCCCCACGGCCGTCCTGGTGCCCGGAGCAGCTCGCGTAGGTGCAGATGTCTTGCAGCTCGTTGAGGGCGTTGCACAGAGGCAGGATGTCCGGATCAGGCGCCTCGTGGAGCAGGGGCGAGGAAGGGCATCCACGCGCTTCGGGCGCGGAGAGCATGGCCTGCTTCTCCAGTGCGGTCAGATACCGGCTCGCTCTCCCCCATGATCCGGACATGCCGGCAATCTATGTCCCAATTCAGCGCAACGCAATGGCATGGCGGCATCAGAGTGCCGGCGCCAATGGCATGTGCCCATTGGCGTCCCTTTCCATTCCGCTCACCTCGCTGCCAGCGTGCTCGTCGTGTAACTGTATGACGACCCGTGAGATGGTGACACCTGGTCCTACACTCTCTCCGGCCATGGCGGCGAGCGGGAGCCCAAGACCAACCCTCGAAGACGCTATTCCGGCCCTCACAGGCCGCCGATTGGGAACGAGTTGGAGGCCTCAGCCGCGATCGGGCCGGTCCCCGGCTCCCGATGGGGTATAATCCCGCCGTATCGGCACCGCTCGTTCCAGGACGCATCAGCGGCTTTCGAGGATGGTGGCCCGGCACGCACTCCTCCTCGCTCTCGTCATCGTGACGGCGCGGCACCTCTGCGCGCAGGAGACGTCGTCCGGACACGAGCGGATGCGGGCGATGCTGAAGGAGATCGCCGACAACCTTCCCTACGAGCACCACGCCTTCCCCTACAGGAGAGTCCAGGAGCTGCGGGAGACCCTGGCCGCCCACGAGAAGGCGGCGCCTCCCGGCGGGTCGCCCGCGCACACCCTGGAGTCATGCCGCCTCCTGCTGGATCTCGGCCAGGACGAGCTCAAACTGGGCAACAGCCAGGCCGGAGTGGACGCGCTGCTGAAGGCCCACGGACTCTTGAAGAAGCTCCCGGCCGGCGGCGCGGCGGGACGTCAGGCCGCGCTCTACCTGCTGGAGACCCGCTTCCATCTGGGGGTCGCCTTCATGAGGCTGGCGGAGGACCAGAACTGCTGCGTGCGCGACACCGCCGAGGCGTGCATCCTCCCTATCCGCGGAGGGGGCCTCCACCGCAAGAAGGAAGGCGCCAAGAACGCCATCAAGCACTTCCGCGAGCTGCTGGACGAGCCCCTGCCGGAAGGGGACCTCTCCAGATCGTCTCCGGGGATGAGCCGGGCGGGCCAGGGGCCCATGAGGCAGGCCGTGCGCTACCAGCAGTCGGCCCGCTGGCTGATCAACCTCGCCCATATGACCATCGGCGGCTACCCTCACGACGTTCCCGCGCGGTACCTGATCCCCCCGTCCGCCTTCGAATCGGATGTCCCCTTCCCCCGCTTCGAGAACGTGGCCCCCAGGCTGCATCTCGACACCTACGACCTGTCGGGCGGGGTGATCATCGACGACTTCGACAACGACGGCCACCTGGACATCGTCACCAGCGACTGGGACCTTCGGGGGCAGACCCGCTACTTCCACAACGACGCCGACGGCCACTTCTCCGACCGGACCGAGCAGGCCAACCTGCTGGGGTTCTACGGAGGACTGAACATGGCGCAGGCCGACTACGACAACGACGGCGACGTGGACATCCTGGTCCTGAGGGGCGCCTGGCTCTACCAATGGGGACGCCATCCCAAATCCCTGCTGCGCAACAACGGCGACGGCACCTTCACCGACGTGACCTTCGAGGCCGGCCTGGGGCAGGTGCACTTTCCGACCAAGGCGGCGAGCTGGGGAGACTACGACAACGACGGCGATCTCGACCTGTTCATCGCCAACGAGACCAGCCGCGACGTCAAGGCCCCCACGCAGCTCTTCCGCAACAACGGCGACGGCACCTTCGTGGACGTGGCTCCGCAGTCCGGCGCGCAAGGGCATTGCTTCGGCATGGGGACGGTGTGGGGAGACTACGACAACGACCGCTGGCCCGACCTGTACATCTCCGGCTGCATCCCGGCGGCGCTTCTGCGCAACCACGGCGACGGCACCTTCTCCAACGTGGCCAGGCAGCTCGCGGTCTCCGGGCCGACCCCGTCGTTCCCGATGTGGTGGTGGGACTTCGACAACGACGGCTCGCTCGATCTGTACGTGGCGGCCTCCTCCGGCTCGGTCGGCATCCTGGCCCTCAACCCCGAGGGGATCGGCATTGCGGCCGCCGACCCCGCCCAGCGGGCCCTGCAGCAGTCGCTGGAGGTCCCGCTGATGCACCTCTACCAGAACGACGGCCGCGGAGGATTCCGCGAGGTGGCCCGGGAGAAGGGGCTCACCTACCCGGCGCAGCCGATGGGGGCCAACTTCGGCGACCTGGACAACGACGGGTTCCTGGACTTCTACCTGGGAACGGGCGACGTCTACTACTCCGAGCTGACGCCCAACGTGATGTTCCTCAACCGCGGCGGGTCGGACTTCGTCAACGTGACCATGTCCGGCGGCTTCGGCCACCTGCAGAAAGGACACGGCGTCTCCTTCGCCGACCTCGACAACGACGGCGACCAGGATGTCTACGTGGAACTGGGCGGCGCCTATCCCGGGGACAAGTTCTTCGACGCCCTGTTCCAGAACCCCGGCTTCGGCAACCACTGGCTGACCGTGCGCGTGGCCGGCCGCAGCTCCAACCGGGCCGCGATCGGCGCCAGGCTCCACGCCCGCATCCTGGAGCAGGGCCGCGAGCGCTCCATCTACCGCCACGTGAACAGCGGAGGCAGCTTCGGCTGCAACCCGCTTCGCCAGACCCTGGGCCTGGGCAAGGCCGAGCGCCTGCTGAGGCTTGAGGTCTTCTGGCCGGCCACCGGCCGCACCCAGGTGCTGGAGGACGTGCCGATGGACCAGGCCATCAGCATCGTGGAGGACGAGGAAGGCTACACCCCGCTCCCACTGGCCACCTACCGCCTGGGCGGCTGAGCCCGCATTCTATTCCCGCTCAGTCGGCCAAGATGCGATAGACCCGTTGATCGTGAGACCGACAGAACGCGGAACGCGCGTCCCTCTTGATTGCGTGACCACATCTGACTATGTTGTGGTCATGAAAAGCGTTAAGATCGCAGAACTGAAGGCCCGGCTCAGTCAGCATCTTCGCGAGGTGCGGCGCGGCCGCAGCCTGACCGTAACTCCTGGCCGCACCCCGTCTGGCGCGATCTGAGGATCTGATGCACCGTGTTGCCCTCATGGAGGGCTCACGATGCACCGCGCCGACCACGACCGACTCCGCAATGCCCTGAGACGCCAGCGCCGCTACGGGGGCCTGCGCACCCGTTATCCGCTTTCGCTTCGACAACAGGTAGCCCGACACGCACGCGAACGCCTGGCGGCGGGAGAGCGCCTGGCGCCGATCGCCGCCAGCCTTGACCTGGCGCTGGCATCGCTGCAACGCTGGGTAGCCGCCGAGAGCTCTGAACGGATCCGGCCCGTGGTAGTGGACGTCGCGTCTGATCTCAGGAGCCACACCAGCACGGCAGTGCTCGTGACCCCCTCGGGGATTCGCGTCGAGGGGCTCGACGTGGCGCAGCTGGCCACCTTGCTCAACGTTCTGTCGTGATCGGCTCCACGCGGAGGGTTCGTGTGTTTGCCTGCCCGCACCCTGTGGACATGCGCAAGGGGTACGACGGGCTGTCGGCCATCGTCAGCGGTGAGCTGGGCCGGGATCCCGTGTCGGGCGAGCTGTTCCTGTTCGCCAACCGCACGCGCAAGAGAGCCAAGGTGCTGGTGTGGGACGGCACGGGGCTGTGCATCTACGCCAAGCGGCTCGAGCAGGGCCGATTCGCCTGTCTGTGGCGCGATGCCGGCAATGCCGCGGTGACTCTCACGCTGAGCGAGCTGCATCTGTTTCTCGAGGGCAGCGCGCTGGTGGGGAAGGTGGCGCTGAGTCCGCCGGTTTTTGATCCCTTCGCGCGAAAAACTCTTGACCGGAAGATCGCTCGATGATCTACTGCGTTTATGACGCGCATCGAGCAGATCAAAGACGTCGACACGCTGCGACAGGTCGCGGTGCTGCTCGATCGCGAGAACCATCGGCTGCACGAGCGGCTGGCCAAGCTGTCGGCCGAGATCGACCAGCTCAAGGGCCGCGAGGCCACCACACTGCAGCGTGAGCTCGACGCGCTGAAGGAAGTCCTGGCCCAGCGCGAGCGGGCCATCTTCGGCGACAAGACCGAGCGCCGGCCCCGCACTGATGCCGAAGACGCTCCCCCCAAACGCGCCCGGCAGCAGGGCCACGGGCCACGCCCTCAGCCGGCCCTTCCCATCCTGGATGTCATCCACGAGCTCGACGTCGCCGACCAGAGCTGCCCGCAATGCGGCGGGGCTCTGAAGGAATGGACCGGCCAGACCGAGGACAGCGAGGAGATCTCGGTCGTGGAGCGGCGCTTCGTCATCCTCAAGCATCAGCGCAAGAAGTACCGCTGCGCGTGCAACGGCTGTGTGGAGACGGCGCCGGGCCCGGTGAAGCTGCAGCCCGGCTCGCGCTACGCGACGGGGTTCGCCGTCGAGGTGGCCGTGCAGAAGTACCTCGACCACCTGCCGCTGGAGCGCCAGGTGCGGGTGATGGGCCGCGAGGGTCTGACGATCGACTCGCAGACGCTGTGGGACCAGCTCAACATGCTGGCGGGGGTGCTGTACCCAACCTATGAGGCGCTCGTGCAGCGGGTGCTGGACGGGGACGTGGTGGGCGCGGATGAGACCTGGTGGCGGCTGATGGGCAAGGAGAGCTCGAAGCGCTGGTGGGTGTGGAGCGTGAGCGGGCACGACGCCGTGTTCTACAAAGTGCTGCCGAGTCGCTCGCACGAGGCCGCGCGCCAGGTCCTCGACGGCTACCGGGGTGTCGTCATCGCCGACGGCTACGGCGCGTACGAAGCGCTCAGCCGCGCGGGGCCCTCGTTCACCCTGGCGCACTGCTGGGCCCACGTGAGGAGGAAGTTTATCGAGGCGGAAGTGCACTTCCCCGGGCCGTGCGGGGAGGTCCTGGAACTGATCGGCCGGTTGTACGCCGTGGAGCAGACGGTGCCATCGGCGATCAGCGACGAAGCACGTCCCGACACGTGGTCGCTCAGGCAGCGCCTCAGAGACGAGCGCTCCCGCGCGATCGTGCGCGAGATCCAGAACTGGGCGTTCGCTCAGACCCCGCTGCCCGAGAGCAGCCTCGGCAAGGCCATCGCCTACATGCTGGGGCTGTGGAAGGGGCTCACCCTGTTCCTGGACGACCCGCGCATCCCGCTCGACAACAATGTCACCGAGCGCGCTCTCAGGGGTGTGGTCGTGGGCCGCAAGAATCACTACGGCTCCCGGTCTCAGCGCGGCACCGAGGTGGCGGCGCTGTTCTACAGTCTGCTCGAGTCCGCCAAGCTCGCCGGAGTCGAGCCGAAGTTGTACCTGCTTGCTGCCACCCGGTCAGCCCTCGCTGACTCCCACGCCATCACCCTGCCCCACCATCTGCGGCACTGAAGGGCCCGCCTGCCAGCCAACGCTCGCGTCGAAATCGCGCCGACGGGGCGCGGCGAGGACTTACG
>DATEEA010000192.1:0-11705 GCA_035281445.1 Candidatus Polarisedimenticolia bacterium | reverse complement strand
GAGGCCCTCGCCTCAGGCTCCCGACCGGCACCGGGCCCAGGCGACGCACGCTGCTCCGGCGGCGAAGTCCGCGCGCCCCGCTCCACCCGAGCCGAAGCCGGCGCCGCCCGTGCCCACCGGACCTCCCAAGCCGATCGCCATCACCGAGGGGGTGACGGTGCGCGAGCTGGCCGACAAGATGGCGATCAAGGCCAACGACGTCCTCAAGAAGCTGCTGATGCGCGGGGTCATGACCAACGTGAACCGTCCCATGGACCCCGTCATGGCGCGCCAGATCGCCCTGGAGTTCGGCTACGAGGCCACGGTGGTCTCCTTCGAGGAGAGCGCGGTGATCGAGGAGCGCGAGACCTCCAAGGGCTCGCAGCTCGTCGCCCGCCCCCCGGTGGTCACGGTCATGGGACACGTGGATCACGGCAAGACGTCCCTGCTGGACGCCATCAGGGAGACGCGCGTGGTGGAGCGCGAGCACGGTGGGATCACCCAGCACATCGGCGCCTATGGCGTGACGTTCAAGAAACGGGGGATCACCTTCCTGGACACTCCGGGCCACGAGGCCTTCACCCTCATGCGCGCACGCGGAGCCAAGGTGACCGACGTGGTCATCCTGGTGGTCGCCGCCGACGACGGCGTGATGCCCCAGACCATCGAGGCCATCGATCACGCCAAGGCGGCAGGCGTCCCGCTGATCGTGGCCATCAACAAGATGGACAAGCCCGACGCCAAGCCCGACGTGGTCAAGAAGCAGCTCTCCGACAGGGGCCTTCTGGTGGAGGACTGGGGCGGCGACGTGGTCTGCGTTCCCATCTCGGCCAAGCAGAAGAAGGGCCTGGACGAGCTCCTGGACATGGTGCTCCTGGTGGCCGACTTGCAGGATCTCAAGGCCGATCCCCAGCTCCCCGCCTCGGGCACGGTGCTGGAGGCGCGGCTCGACAGGAGCCGCGGCCCGGTGGCCACCGTGCTCGTGCAGAACGGCACGCTGCGCGTCTCCGATCCGTTCATCGCGGGCGCGGTGAGCGGCAAGGTGCGCGCGATGTTCGACGACGCCGGCGAGCGGGTCCTGGAAGCGCCCCCCGCCCGCCCGGTCGAGGTGCTGGGTCTCCAGGGGGTACCCCAGGCGGGCGATCTGTTCAAAGTCCTCACCGAGGAGTGGCGGGCGCGCCAGATCGGCGCGTTCCGGCAGCAGAAGCTGCGCGAGGAGAGCCTTCAGAAGACCACCCGCCTCACCCTCGATCACCTGTTCCAGAAGATCCAGGAGGGGGCGGTCAAGGAGCTGAGCCTCATCGTGAAGGCCGATGTGCAGGGCTCGGTCGAGGCGCTCAGCAAGATCCTCTCCGATCTCATCTCACCCAAGGTGAAGGTCAGGGTCATCCACGCTTCCACCGGAGCGATCACCGAGTCGGACGTGCTGCTGGCGACCACCACCAACTCCATCGTGATCGGCTTCAACGTCCGGCCCGAGAAGAAGGCCGCAGACCTCGCCGAGAAGGAGGAGGTGGACATCCGGCTGCACACCGTCGTCTACAACGTGGCCAACGAGATCAAGGCGGCCATGGCCGGGATGCTGGAGCCGACGATCAAGGAAGTGTCCCTCGGCCGGGCGGAAGTCAGGAACACCTTCAAGGTGCCCAAGTTCGGCATCGTCGCCGGATGCATGGTGACCGAGGGCCGCATTCTCAGGAACGCCGAGGTGCGGCTGCTGCGCGACAACGTGGTCATCTACACGGGGCGCGCCAGCTCGCTGCGCCGGTTCAAGGACGACGTCGGCGAGGTGAAGTCAGGCTACGAGTGCGGCATCGGACTGGAGAAGTTCTCGGACATCAAGCCGGGCGATATCATCGAGGCGTTCAAGGTCGAGAAGGTCGTCAGCACGGAACTGTACGCCTGATTTCCCCGGGGTCCCGGGCATGATCGTCGGCGTCTGCACCCTGGCCATCCACCTGCCGCTCGCACGCTCCCTCAAGGACAAGCGCCAGATCGTCAAGAGCCTCAAGGACCGGCTCAGGCGGCACAACGTCTCGGTGGCCGAGGTGGACTGCCAGGATCTGTGGCAGCGCACGGTGCTCGGGATCGCCGCAGTGGCCGGAAGCCGTCCGCCTCTGGAGCGCCTCTTCCAGGACATCCTGGCCGAGGTGGAGGGGCGCATCCCGGGCGAGATCGTGGATCGGCAGATAGACTACCTGTGAGGAAGCGAGGAACATCATGGCCGGTTCGCGGCGCGAGAAGGTGTCCGACCTCATCCAGGCGGAGGTGGCCAGGCTCCTGCAGCAGGAAGTCCACGACGCCCGTCTCGGCTTCGTGACCGTGACCGGGGTGACCGTCAGCCCCGACCTGCGGCACGCCCGCGTCCACGTCTCCACGCTGGCGGAAGGAGAGGCCCGGGCTGCGGCGCTGAGCGCCCTGAAGGCGGCGCGCGGCTTCGTGCGCAGGCGCCTGGGGCAGGAGCTGCGGCTCCGGTACACGCCCGACATCGAGTTCCGTCTCGACACGTCGCTGGAGCAGGGCGCGCGGATCGAGCGGTTGATCGAGGACCTGCGGGCACCCGGCGGCCCCGCGGACGAAGCCGACGAGGAGTGAGACGGTGGACGGCCTTCTCATCGTGGACAAGCCGTCCGGCCCGACCTCGCACGACGTGGTGCAGGAGCTGCGGCGTCTCACCGGGATCAGGGTGGGGCACACGGGAACGCTGGACCCTCTGGCCACGGGCGTCCTGCTCCTCTGCCTCGGGAGGGCCACGAGGCTGGCCCGCTTCCTCTCCGCAGCGGACAAGACCTACGAGGGCACGATCCGCCTGGGAGCCGCCACGGACACCTTCGACGCCCAGGGACGGGTCACCTTCCAGGCCGGCTGCGGCCACGTCACCCAAGAGCAGGTGCGCCGCGAGGCGGCCCGCCTGACCGGTCCCCGCATGCAGACCCCTCCTCCCTACTCGGCGCGCAAGGTGGCCGGCAGGCGGCTGCACCGCCTGGCGCGGGCGGGCACTCCGGCGGCCGCGCCGCCCGCTCCCGTCGTGGTCCGCCGGTTCGAGGTCCTGGAGGCCGGGGACGGACGGATCCGCTTCGAGGCCGTTGTCTCATCCGGAACCTACGTGAGAGCGCTCGCGGACGAGCTGGGCCGGGCCCTGGAGTGCGGCGCGCACCTCGAGGAGCTGCGCAGGACGCGGTGCGCCGGGATCGGGATCGAGGACGCGCTTCCCATGGAGACCCTCCGCCGCCTGGCCCGGGACAAGAGGCTCGGCTCGGTGGTGCTCCCCCTGGAGCGGATGGAGCTGGGGATGGCCTCGGTGGTGGCGTCCTCCGCGGGACGGGAGGCGATGAGGCACGGACGCCCGCTCACGGCGCGCGATCTGGAGGCCGCCGGGCCCCTGGCGGACGCCGCGCCGGGAACGCGCCTTCGCGTGCAGGACTCGCGCGGGGCGCTCCTGGGGATCGCGGTCGTCGGCCCGGATGAGGCGGGAGAAGCGCGCCTTCGGCCCGACGTGGTCCTGGCCTCCTGAGGCACGGCCGGAATCTCTTTACAGCAATCGTGGGGGGTGTTAAGATGCCCCGTTCCATTGGGTCCGGCGAGTGCCTGATCCCCTTTCCCCTGAATCGTTTGGCGGCGCCCGGCCGCGGGCGCACTCAGCCGTCGGCACGGAGGCTAGGGCTTGTCCCTGACACGAGAGCAGAAGGCGGACTTGATCACGTCCTATCGGGCCCACGCGACCGACACGGGATCGCCCGAGGTCCAGATCGCGATCCTTTCCCGCCGCATCGAGGATCTGACCGAGCACTTCAAGACGCACATGAAGGACCACCATTCCCGCCGTGGCCTGCTGAAGCTGGTCGGCAAGCGCCGCCGGCTTCTCGACTACCTCAAGACCAGCAACGTCGACCGCTACAAGGAGGTCATTCAGCGACTGGGGATTCGCAAGTAGATCCCTCGCTCAGGCCGGACGGCCCGTCCGGCGGGCAGGAAGCGCGTTCTAGGGGTTAAACTTACCGGTTTTCACAGCACCACCGGCGCCTATCGAACAACCTATTCGAACGATTCATCCCACCCTTAGTTCATCGCTTCCGTCCCACCGTCCGGGTGCCTGGCCGGCCTGCCGCGCATCATCCATGCATCGCATTCCACAGAACCGGAGGTTCCAGTGCACCTAGTTCGCGAGATCGAGATCGCGGGGCGAAAGCTCACGATCGAAACAGGCCGGATGGCCAAACAGGCCGACGGCGCCGTCACCGTCCGCTACGGCGACACCGTCGTGCTGGTCACGGCCTGCGCGGATCGCCGGCCCAAGGCCGACATCGACTTCGTACCCCTCACGGTGGACTACCGCGAGAACACCTACGCCGGGGGGAAGATCCCCGGGGGCTTCTTCAAGAGGGAGGGGAGACCCAACGAGAAGGAGATCCTGACGTCCCGGCTGATCGACCGCCCCATTCGCCCGCTCTTCCCCGAGGGCTGGAACTGCGAGACCCAGGTGATCGCCCTGGTGCTCTCCTACGATCAGGAGAACGACCCCGACACCCTGGCGGTCATCGGAGCCTCGGCCGCCCTGCATCTGTCCGACATCCCCTTCCCCATGGCCATCGCCGCCGTCCGGGTCGGCCTCGTCAACGACGAGGTGGTGGTCAACCCGACCGAGAAGCAGATGCTCTCCAGCCGGCTCGACCTTGTGGTGGCCGCCGGCACGGAGGACGTGGTGATGGTGGAGGCGGGCGCATCGGAGGTCACCGAGGCGCAGATCCTCGAAGCCATCCGGGCGGGACAGGACGCGTGCCGGCGGATCGTCGAGGTGCAGCAGGAGATGTTCGCCGCTCTCGGCAGGACGCGGCGGCAGGTGGCCCCGAAGCAGTATCCGGCCGACCTCCACCGCCAGGTGGAGGAGACGGTCACCGGTCCCCTGCTCGAGGCGCTCTCCATCCGGGGGAAGATCGAGAGCTACAAGGCGATCGCCAGGGTCAAGGAGATCCTGCTGGAAGGGATCCCCGCCGACGCCCCCGAGCGCGCGGTGCAGGCCAAGCAGATCTTCGAGCAGGTCCTGGAGAAGCTGGCGCGCCGCGAGATCCTCAAGCAGCGCCGGCGCTTCGATCAGCGCGGGTTCGATCAGATCCGCCCGATCACCTGCGAGGTCGGGATCCTGCCCCGGACGCACGGTTCGGCGCTGTTCACCCGCGGGGAGACCCAGGCCTTGGTGACGGTGACCCTGGGCACGTCCGCGGACGCGCAGAAGCTCGACTGGCTGGAAGGCGAATCGCAGAAGCGCTTCATGCTCCACTACAACTTCCCGCCGTTCTCCGTGGGCGAGGTGAAATTCCTGAGGGGCCCCGGCAGGCGGGAGATCGGGCACGGCGCGCTGGCCGAGCGCGCGCTGAAGGTGATGATCCCCGAGATCGACACGTTCCCCTACACCCTCCGGCTCGTCTCGGACATCCTGGAGTCCAACGGCTCGTCCTCCATGGCCTCGATCTGCGGCGGGACGCTGGCTCTGCTCGACGCCGGTGTGCCGCTGCGCGCCCCCATCGCCGGCATCGCCATGGGTCTCATGAAGGAGGGAGACGACTACGCCATCCTCTCCGACATCGCCGGCGTGGAGGACCACTACGGGGACATGGACTTCAAGATCGCCGGGACCAGCCAGGGGATCACGGCAGTCCAGATGGACATCAAGGTGAAAGGCATCTCCGCCGAGATCATGCGTCAGGCGCTGGCCCAGGCCCGCGACGGAAGGCTGTTCATTCTCGATCGGATGATGCAGACCATCTCCCAGGCCAGGGAGAACATCTCGGTGTTCGCGCCCCGGATGATCACCATCTCCATACCCAAGGACAAGATCCG
The DNA here is from genome assembly GCA_035281445.1 of Candidatus Polarisedimenticolia bacterium. GTDB lineage: Bacteria > Acidobacteriota > Polarisedimenticolia > JACPZX01 > DASXTC01 > DATEEA01. The sequence goes on along the minus strand of DATEEA010000192.1, from coordinate 5,888 downwards.
GGAGGTGATCGGCCCCGGCGGCAAGATGATCCGCTCCATCGTCGAGCGCACGGGCGCGAAGATCGAGATCAACGACGACGGTCGCGTGGAGATCGCCTCGGTGGACGAGGCGTCCGCCAGGATGGCTCTGGAGATCATCACCGAGCTGACCACGGAGGCCGAGGTCGGCAAGTCCTACATGGGCAAGGTGAAGCGGCTGGTGAACTTCGGCGCCTTCGTGGAGATCCTCCCCGGGCTGGAGGGGCTGCTCCACGTCTCCGAGATCGCCCCGTACCGCGTCAACGACCCGCATGACGAGCTCGCCGAAGGCGACGAGATCATGGTCAAGGTCATCGACGTGGACGGCGATCGCGTCCGTCTGAGCCGGCGGGCGCTGCTCGCGGAGCAAGGCGGCGAGGGGGGCGAGCAACCTCAGGGCGAAGGGCAGCCCCGCGCCCATGCCCACAGCGGCTCGGGCGGGAGGCCCGGGGGGCACGGGGGCGGCCGGCCTCACGGCGCACCCCACGGCCGCGATCGCGGGGACCGGGGCGGCGGCGGAAGGCCGCGCAGGCGCCGCTGACGGGCGGAATCCGGGCCGGGTTCGCCGCTCGGGCGGCGGATCCGGCCGGCCCTTCCCCGAGCCTCTAGAGATCCAGACTCTTCACTTTGTTGATGAGAGTGTTGCGGTGGATGCCGAGCTTGCGCGCGGCCACCGAGCGGTTCCCGCGGTTCTCCTTCAGGGCGATCGTGATGTAGCGTCGCTCGAATTCCTTCAGAGCCTGATTCAGCCTGACCTCACCCTTGACCCAGTCAGCGATCACTTTCTCGAGTGTGCCCATCAACGGCCCTCACCTCTTGTGACGGTCGACCACCCCGCTCGATGAAAGAGGAATATCCCGGTGCAGGTTCTTTCGTTGGAGAGCCGTCATCTTACCACGGCGATCCGATCGGTCAAGGATTTTTTGATCGAGGAGGGGCGGTGCGCGCTCCGGCCCTTCCCGCGCGACGGGGAAAGGGCCGGAGCAAGCGGTCGGATCAGCGCAGCGCGACGCGATCGCCGAGCGCCATCTCCTTGGTGGAGGTGATCACCTTGGCCGTCGCCGTGTTCTTCTGCGTCCTGAGGATCAGAATCTGGCCCAGGATGGCCTGGGGGTAGTCGGTGGGATCGAGCGTCCCTTCGATGCGGTGCTTCTCCGCCCTGGCCTGCTGGTTGTCGATGTAGCTGTCGGTGGAAGCGAAGCGGATCTCTCCTCCGAACTCGCGGAAGACAGTCAGCACGTCGCCCGGCTGCAGTCCCTGGTCGGCTCCCAGGTCCACGTTGATGATGTCGCCTGCTCCCATGGCCGCCTTGTCCGGGCTGGAGTCCACGATGTAGCCGGCGTTCTTCACGTCGAGCTGCACGCCGTAGCGCCGGAACTCACCGGGCGTGGCCAGCGGCACGGGGATCTCCTCGTAGGGCACCAGGCGCATGCCCTTCTCCACCGCGTCGCAGGCCTGGACGATCTGGGCCGTGGCGCTCTTGGGCTGGACGGCCAGGACCCTCAGGCGCCCCACGGGACGGACGCTGTCCCCGACGTCCTCCATGAAGATGGGGTGCGGCACCACCCCTTCGTACGTGAGGATGGTGTACTCGGCCCCCGGAACCAGGTTGGAGCTCATCCCCTGGTTGAGGAAGACGATGTCCCCCGGCCCCAGCACGGTCCGGGACGGGTCCTCCCGCTCGTGGATGGCCAGCGCGGGCGGCTCGTACCGGTCCACGATGTAGCTGGCGCACTCCACGTCGCTCTCGTCGGCGATCGGCACCAGCATCGGTCCGGCCGGAGGAAGTAGCTGGGGAGCCGGCGCGGCGGCCGTCTCCGGCGCCTCAGCCGGCGGGCCGGCAGGCAGGAGCGGCTCCACCCCTTCGTCGTCGGAGGGGACGGGAGGCCCGCCTTCGCCGATGACCGTGGGCATCACCGGGATCAGGACGGGATCGCCCGGGTAGATCCAGTGCGAGTCGGTGATGTACTGGTTCACGTCCCAGATCTGCGGCCACAGGTACGGATCCTGGAGATAGCTCCCGGAGAGATCCCAGAGAGTGTCCCCAGGCACGATCACGTGGATGGTCGACCCCTCGGGGAACGATTCGGCCGACGGCGGTTCGTACGGGGTCCAGTGGTCCCCGACGAACCGGCCGGTGCGCGGCGGCCTTGTCTTGGTTCCCGCCGGCACGCGCCCGGGGGCCGGACGGCCCGCCTCCTGGGCGGCCTCGGCGGCCGGCTTCTCCTCGGGCTCTTCCTGACGCGCCAGGCTGACCGGCGCCGCCAGAGCGGCCGTCAAGACGGCCAGCGACAGGGTCGATACGGCCTGGGACCTCCTGAACGTGTGCATCGATGCCTCCTGGGGCGGCGCTTCGCTTGGTCGTCGTAAGCTACGCTGCTGCCGCTACTTGGAGGGCCGGCAAGGTCCCGCCTTCAGGCCCCGGGGGCGCAGCGGGGGCGAAATATATGGACGGGAGGGGGTTGAGGCAAGGAGCCTCGTCAGCGCGAAGAGGCTTTCAGATGGGCCATCTGCTGGCGGGCGACGGTGGCGGCCTCGGTGCCGGGATAGGACTCGGAGACCGTGCGGAATGTCTCCATGGCCTCCGGGCGCTGCTCCAGGGCCAGGTGGGAGAAGGCGATCTTCAGCATCGCGGCCGGGACCTGGTCTCCGTAGGGGAAGAGCTCCCCCACCTTGCGGTAGGCCCCGATCGCCTCCTCGTACCGTTCCATCTGGAAGTGGCACTCGCCGATGCCGTACTGCGCGTCGTCCGCAAGGGCGTCCCCGGGATGCGCCGAGACGAGCTGCTGGAACAGCACCATGGCCGCATCGGGGCGGTGGGCGTCGAGTTCCGCGCGGGCGGCATGGATGAGCCCGCTCGGGCCCGAGGCCGGCCGTCCACCGGGCGCGGGAGCGGCCTGCCCCCCTGCGGCCCGGCCGATGAGCGGTCCGGAGGTGTAGCGGGAGGCGTCGGTGATCGGCTCGGAGTAGACCGTGGCCGACTCACCGCGGGCCGTCCTGGACAAAGGCGCCTCGGAAGGAGAGGCCTCCTCCTGCGGGCGGGCGGCGCGGTGGGCGCCGGGGTCGGCTCCGCCTCCGGCCTCGGCGGCCATCTCCAGACGGACCCTGGCTTCGGCAAGCTGCTTGCGCAGCTCGAAGTTCTGGCGCTCGAGCTGGTCGATCTGCCGCTGCAGGCCCTGCACCGCTGCGCGGCTGGCGCACGCGGGAGCGGCGAGCAGGGCGGGGAGGAGGCACCAGGCGAGACGGGAAGGCTTCATGTCGTGCGCATCATACCCGCGGCCGGAGCGCCGATCAACGATGCGTCGCTGCATAGAAGGTCAGCCCGGCACGGCCGTAGGAGCGGGTCCGCAGCAGCTTCAAGGCGCCTCCTCCAGGGGGCTCCGAGGCCGCGTCGTGCTCGGCGACCACGACGGCGGCATGGCTCAGGATACGGCCCGTGCCGATCAGCCGCAACCCTCGGTCCAGCTCCCCGCCGGACCATGGCGGGTCGAGATAGACGACATCGAACCGTACCCCTTCCGTCTCCAGCAGCGCCACGGCCGCGGCCAGATCGCGGCCGATGAGCCTGGCTCTGCCGGCGGACTCCCGCAGGGAGTCCAGGTTCCTGCGGATCAGCTCGACGGCCTCCGGGTCGCGCTCCACGAAGACGGCGAAGCCGGCCCCCCGGCTGAGAGCCTCCACGCCGACGGCGCCGGTTCCGGCGTAGGCATCGAGGAAGACCGCCCCGCGGATCCGGTCTCCCAGGATGTCGAAGAGCGCCTCCCGGACGCGATCCCCCGTCGGGCGTATCCGATCCCCCCGCGGGGTGAGCAGACGCCGGCCCCTCAGCGACCCGCCGATCACCCTCAAGGCACCCCGGCCAGAACCCACGCGCACCTCCCTTTCGGACTCTACCATCGCCGGCCGGGGCGGCGTTGATCCCGCTCCCCACTGCCTGTTACAATCGCGCATCCCGCCGGGCGACCCTCCTCCCGGCGCGCGCGGGCCGCCCCCCTTCCCTTCCTCCTTCCTGGGAGGGCTGGTGGGCGCCCACGGTGCTGCTTCCCATCCCATGACCCGGCGAAAGGCGGAGACGAAGGTGGAGATCTCCACCGACAAGTCGAGGTGGAGCCCCGCCCTGATCCCGGGTCCCCTCGTGCTAATCACGTCGCTCAGCAGCCGCGGCGAACCCCACGCCGCGCGCAAGTCGTGGCTTACCGTCGTCTCCAGCTCCCCGCCCATGCTGGCCCTGTCGTGCAGCCTTTCGCACCGCACCGCCATCAACATCCTGGAGACGCGGGAGTTCGTGGTGAACGTCCCGGGAGCCGAGCTCGCGGTGAAGGCCTGGGCGGCGGCCGACGCGGTGGAGCCTGAGACGCCGGCGCCGGCATGGTCCTTCGCCGGCTCCAGCCGCGTGGCCGCGCCCAGGCTGCAGGAGTGCCGGGGACACCTCGAGTGCGTTCTCGACTCCGTCAAGCGGATCGGCGAGCAGGACGTGGTCTTCTTCGCCCGCATCGTGGCCGCCTCGCTCGACGAGTCGATCGTGAGAGCGCAGCCGGAGGAAAGGTACCGGCTGCTCCGCTCCATCGTCTTCCTGGAGCGGGATCTCTACGGCGTGATCGAGGCGGTGCGCAGGACGCCGGCCGGCCGATGAGGGAGCTGTTCACCCTGTGGAAGGACATCCGCCTGGTGGTGCTGACCTCCGTGCTGGCCGCGCTGCACGCGGCGGCGGTCATCCCGTTCAAGCCGATCCAGCTGCTGCCGGGGGTGACGGATCTGCGTCCGGGCATGGCGCTCCCCATCGTCTTCTCGCTGCTGTTCGGGCCGGCCGCCGCGTGGGGCGCAGCCCTCGGCAACACCATCAGCGATCTGTTCGGCACGCTGGGACCGGGATCGCTCTTCGGCTTCGCCGGAAACCTCCTCTACGGCTACCTGCCCCACCGCATCTGGCGGGCATGGCGGAAGGACCCTCCCTCGTTCCGGTCGGCGGCCGACTGGGCCGTGTACGGACTGGGGCTCGCGGCGGCGTCCGGCTCCTGCGCCCTGGTGATCGCCTGGGGGGTCCACTTCCTGCAGCTCTACCCGTTCGTCAGCACGGCGTCCATCGTGCTGGTGAACAACGTGCTGGTGGGGCTGGTGCTGGGGCCGCCTCTGTACCTGGCGCTGCGCCCGAGGGTGGCCGCGCTCGATCTGGGCCCCCACGATCAGGAGGCGCCGCGGGACCGGGCGGCGGCAAGCAGGAAAGCCCTCTCCCGCGCCGGAGGCCTGCTGGCGGCGGCCGTGTCGCTCGGCGGGCTGGGCGCGGGCTACGCCGCCTGGGCCGCGGGATCCCCCGACGCGGCGCTGGCCCTCGCCGTCGCGCCGTTCGTCGTGGGGACGGTGGCCGCAGCCTGTCTTTCCTGAAGCCGCAGCTCATCGCTCCCGCGCCTCCATGTTGTACAGGAAGCGAGCCGTGATCCCCTCGGAATCCTTGGTGAAGTCGGCCGGGAGCGGAGGCAGCGGGCTGGACGCCTCCAGCGCCAGCGTGGCGCACGTGTCGAAGGCCTCGGTCCCCGAGCCGTCCATGACGGTGATGCCGGAGATCGTCCCGTCGCGGTGGATCCTGAACCGGACGGTCACCACGCCCTTGAGCCCGGCCCAGGCCGCGGGGGGCCATCCCTGCGTCCAGTTCGTCCAGATGATCCAGTAGATCCTGCGCGCGTACGGCCCCCAGTCGAATCCCGGGGTGTCGAACGACAGCCCTCCTTGCGGCCCGCTCAGCCCTCCCACCGGGTTGTCGTAGCGCAGCGGGGCGCCTCCTCCCCCCGCGGACATCCCCAGCGACATCCTTCCCAGGGCTTCCTTCAGACTCTCCCGGCCCTCGCCCCGCTCGCCCTCCGCCCCCGCCGCGC
>DATEEA010000191.1:0-19094 GCA_035281445.1 Candidatus Polarisedimenticolia bacterium | reverse complement strand
GAGGAGGCGGCCCTGCTTCGCGCAACGGCCGTACCGCACGCCGCCGGCCCGGAGCGCCCGCGGCGCGCCTGATTCCGGGCTGTTGTCAGACGAGAGCCGGTGGAGTAGTCTTGGGCTTCCATCCGCCAACCCAGGCAACGCGACGGATCGCCTCCGGAGGACCGAGATGCCGACCGTGACCTCGCGCGCGAGCCGGGCTCGCAAGTCCCGCAAGTCGTCGGTGAACGCCACGCTGCTGCGCTCCGGCGGCGACGAGATCCAAGGGGCCGCCGAGACGCTGCAGCTGGTGGCCGAGCCCCCGGCCGAGGATCGCCGCCGGAAGCGCAGGGCAGCCGGGCGCCTGCTGGATTCCCGCGCCGCGGAGACCGGCCAGGTGCCCGCCGGCCGGCTGGAGCGCCCGTTGCTCGGCTCGATGGGCCTCCCCTACCGGTTCGCGCTGGGCTGCGGGCTGCTCGACGACGAGGACCAGCGGACCCCCGCGGACAAGACGCGCGCCCGCTAGCCCGCCGGCGCCCTCTCGTCCAGGGGCGCGGCGCGATTGATCGACCCCGAAACCTCCCTGATGACCACGTCCAGGAACCGGTTCTCGGGGAACTCTCCTTCCACCGTCACGTCGATGAAGTTGGAGGTGACGGCCCGCGTGGCGCCGCCGCCCCGCCGTCCCTTCAGCGTGAGCGCCCGCTGCGGCAGCCCCACCTGGCCGCGCCGGAAGGCCAGAGACCGGAGCTCGCCCACCGCCCGCAGCGCCTCGCCCCGGCGGCGCGCCTCCTCGGGGTGGACACGTCCGGGAAGAGACGCCGCGGCCGTTCCGGGACGCTCCGACCACGGGAAGACGTGCAGGTAGCTCAGCGGCGACGCCTCCACCGCCCGCAGGGTCGCCTCGAACGCCTCGCCGTCCTCGCCCGGGAAGCCCACGATCACGTCCGCGCCCAGGCCGATGCCCGGCACTCTGCGATGCAGACGGTCCAGCGCCAGGAGGTAGTCCCTGACGCGGTAGTTGCGGCGCATGGCGCGCAGCACGGCGTCCGATCCGCTCTGCAGCGGGACCTGGAGGTGGCGGGCCAGCTTGGGCTCCGAGGCGAGCCGCTCCACCAGCTCGGGAGTGACCCGGCGCGGCTCCACCGAGTTGAGCCGGATCCTGAAGTCTCCCTGCACCCGCGTCAGCCGGTCCAGCAGCGCCGGCAGGTCGCAGGAAGGGGCCAGGTCCCGCCCGTAGTCCCCCGTGTTGACGCCGGTGAGCACGACCTCGCGGTAGCCCGCGGCGATCAGGCGCCGGAAGGCGGCTTCCACTCCGTCGGGCGGGACGCTGACCGAGGGGCCGCGAACCGCCGGGATCACGCAGTAGGTGCACACCAGGTCGCACCCTTCCTGCACGCGGAGGAACGCTCTGCTGCGATCTCCGAAGTCGGGCAGGCGCTCCTCCAGCCCCCTCTGCGCGCACCCGTCGGCCAGCTCTGCGGGGAACCTCCGCCGCAGCTCCTCGATCAGGATCCCGGCCGCGGCGGGACGGTCTCCGCGGCCGAGCACGAGGTCCACCTCGGGGAGCGCCCGCAGGGCCTCCGGATCCCGCTCGGCATAGCAGCCTGTGGCCACGATGAGGGCCCCGGGGCTCTCCCTGCGGCGCCGGCGCACCAGCCGCCGGGCCTCGGCATCCGCCGCGGCCGTCACCGTGCAGGTGTTGATCACGATGAGCCGGGCGGACGAAGGATCGGCGACCGGCCGGGCGGCGCCGCGCAGCGATCCGGCGAGCTCGGCCGTGTCGAACTGGTTGAGCTTGCACCCCAGCGTGGTGACGTGCAGTCCGATCATGAGCGGCCGTGGGCTCCCTTCTCCAGGGCGCGGGCCTTCGCCTCCACCGCTTCCGCCATGGACGCCTTGTGCCTGGCCAGCGCCTCGCGCAACGGCGCCTCCCGGCGCGCGATGATCTGCACCGCCAGGAGCCCCGCGTTGCGCGCCCCCCACGAGCCGACCGACACCACCGCCACCGGCACCCCCGGCGGCATCTGCGCGCTGGAGAGCAGGGCGTCGAACCCCGACAGAGGCGACGACGCCAGGGGAACGGCGATCACGGGGAGGGTGCACCCCGCCGCCATGACCCCCGCCAGGTGCGCGGCCCCGCCCGCCCCGGCGATGATGACGTCGAGCCCCCGGTCGGCCGCGGTGGCCGCGTAGCGCGCCGCGCGATCCGGGGAGCGATGCGCGGAGGCGACGGTCATCTCGTAGGGGACGCCGAACTCCTCCAGGACCTCGGCCGCCTCCTTCATCACGGCGAGATCGGAGTCGCTCCCCATGACGATCCCCACCCTGGCCGCTGCGCTCTTGTCCTTGCTCATTCCCCCTCCCGTCCCATGGTCCGGGCCTCGAGGCGCGACACCGCGTCGCGTCCGATGTCGCTACGGTAGTGCATCCCTTCGAAGCGGATGTGCTCCATCCCCTGGTAGGCCCGCGCCACCGCCTCCCGCAGGGAGGGGCCGACGGACGACACGGCCAGCACCCGCCCGCCCGCCGTCACCACGCGCCGGCCCCCGGAGGGATCGTCCGGGGCCGCCGCCGTCCCCGCGTGGAAGACCACCGTCCCTGGAACCTCCCCCGCCTCGGGCAGTCCGCCGATGGCCCGGCCGATCTCCGGCGACTCAGGGTACCCCCGCGACGCCGCCACCACGCAGGCCGACGGCTCGCGGACCGCCGGCGCCGCCGCGTCCGGAGGGAGCTTTCCCTCGGCCGCCGCCAGCAGCAGCGGCACCACGTCGCAGGCCATCCTCGGCAGCAGCACCTGCGCTTCCGGATCGCCGAAGCGCGCGTTGAACTCCAGCGTCATCGGCACAGGCCCACCCGGGCGATCCACCAGCATCAGCCCGGCGTACAGGACGCCCCGGTAGGGGCGTCCCTCCTCGGCCATCCCGGTCACGGCGGGGAAGATCACCTGCTCCAGGATGGACGAGCGCATGGCCGCGTCGATCTCGGTGGACGGAGAGATCGCCCCCATCCCCCCGGTGTTCGGCCCCGCGTCGCCGTCCAGCGCCCTCTTGTAGTCCTGGCAGGTCTCCAGGGGCAGCACGCGCTCCCCGTCGGTGAGCGCGAAGAACGACGCCTCCACCCCGGTGAGGCACTCCTCGATCACCACGCGCCGGCCCGCGTCGCCGAACCGTCCCTCCAGGAGCATCTCCCGTGCCGCGCGCAGAGCTTCCTCGCGGCGGCCGGCCACGACCACCCCCTTGCCGGCGGCCAGCCCGTCGGCCTTGACCACCAGCGGGTAGGAGGCTTCGGCCGAGCCGAGCCAGGAGGCGGCCTCCGCGGCGTCGGAGAAGACCTTGAACCGCGCGGTGGGGATCGCGCGGCGCGCCATGAACTCCTTGGCGAAGACCTTGCTCCACTCCAGCCTCGCCGCTTCCCGCGAGGCGCCGAACACCGGGCGGCCGTCGCGGCGCAGCACGTCGGCGAGCCCGGCCGTGAGCGGCAGCTCGGGCCCGATCACCGTCAGATCCGCCCTGTGGGCCCGCGCCTCCGCCGCCAGGGCCGCGGCGTCGGCGAGCCCCCCGGGCGGGGCCGGCCTGCAGACGGCCAGGCCGGCGATGCCGGCGTTGCCCGGGATGCAGAGCACGTCTTCGCGGCGGGCCGCCAGGGGGCTCCGGCGGATGGCCCAGACCAGGGCGTGCTCGCGCCCGCCGCCACCGATGACGAGGATTCGCATCGCCGCCGCGCCTCTCGGAAACGCCGGCCCCGTGGCCGGCCAAAGCATTTTGAAAGAAGCAGTTACAGGTGAGCCGCGGATTCTTTCACAGCGCCCTCACCGAGTCAAGGAGACTCAGCGCTTGCGGGCCGCGGAGGCCGAGACGGTGCTCCCCGGGAGCTCGCTCCCGTAGTGCCGCCGCAGGGCGTCGAGCACCGCCGCGGCCACCTTCTGGCGGAAGGCAGGGCTCTTCAGCAGCAGTGCGTCCTGCTTGTTGCCGAGGTTGGCAACCTCCAGCAGGACGCTCTGAGGCACCAGGCTGCTGCGGATCACAGCCGGGGCGTAGGTCCGGCGCATCCGGATGATCCGATCCCGGATCGGCTTGTCGTCGTGCACCGGGAGCCCCGCCGCGCGGAAGGCGCCGACCAGCCGCGAAGCCAGCCGGCGAGAGTAGCCCTCCGAGCGCTCCCGCTCGTCGGGCGCGAACTTCACGAAGCGCAGCTCCCCCACTTCCCGGCGATCGTAAAGCCTCCCCGAGTGTCCGAAGGTGCGCTCGCGGAAGGCCTGCCCCGGCACGTACACCATCGCCCCGCGGGCGGAGGGGTGAAGTGAATCGGCGTGCAGGCTCAGGAACACGATCTTCTGCGGGTCGGCGCCCCTGGCCACCAGGCGCCTGTAATAGGAGTTCACCAGATACCATCTCAGATTCACGCCGGCCGTGCCGGCGTGCGGCTGCCGCGGGTAGTAGACCGGGCTCGTGAGGAGGTACTCGTCCCGATCGATGGCGAAAGGCCCGTCCTGGGGTTTGTAGCCGCTGCTGGCGTCGCGCAGCGTGGTCATGACGCGCGCCGCGGTGGACTTCTCGGCCAGCTCCTTGATCCGGCAGAGGATGTCGTAGACGTAGTCGTCCTCGTGCACGCCGTTGCGGCGCGCCCCGACGTCGTCGCCGCCATGGCCCGAGTCCAGGATGATGGTCACCCCGTCCAGATCCCGCGCCTTGACCGTGATGGCGTGGCGCTGCGCCGCGGCCAGCCCCGACTCGTAAGCCGCCCGCCGGGCGTCTCCGGCCGGGAGGTACTCGGGAAGGATCAGCTCTCGCGGGATCTTCACGGCGAACCCGGCGGGGATGGAGCGGAAGTCCTTGATGCCGCTGAGAGCCGAGACCTGCCTGGCCACCTCCTGGACCTCGGCCGGATCCAGCCTCCCGGTGAACTTCATGATGACCGAGGAGTAGAGCGCCTCCCCCGGCTTGAGGCGGTAGAGGGCGAAGGCCCCCCTGGCATCCTCCACGAACGTGAGCTCTCCCACTTTCTGGGGGGGCGCCGGCCGCGCCTTGGGAGGCGGGGCGGGGAGCACCCTGGGAGCGGACGGCGGCGCAGCGGGCGGATCGGTGAGGGGGCGCAGGGCGCCGGCCACGGCGGTGGCCTGCTCGAAATCCGGGAGGAGCACGGCGCGCGGCACGACGATCTCCGAGCCGGCGGCCAGCGGTCCCGCGGCCGTTCCGTTGGCCTCGGCGAGCTGTCCGGCCAGCATCGGGTCGCCGGCGAACCAGGAGGCGACGCTCTCCAGGGTCTGGCCGTCGTCCCCTTCCGGGACGCGGTGGACCCAGCCTTCCTCCTCGGGGCCGTCCGCCGGGAAGAGGGCGGTCAGGGCGCGCACCTGGTGCTCGCGCTTCAGGACCTCGAACGGTATGGCGTAGAAGAGCCCCGCAGCGACGCCGCGCCCCTGGTTGGCCTTCTCCAGCGCCGCCCAATGCCGCTCGCTGCCGCAGTAGCGGTGCGCGAGCGAGACGTAGCTGTCCCGCGGACCCGCCTGGACCTCCAGAAAGATCGCGTTGGCCCCCTCCAGCGTGGCGACGCTGAAGTCGTCCACCGCCGCCCGGCGGGCGCCGCCGGCCGCCCAGGGTCCGGCGACGGCCGCCGTCGCCGCGAGCATCACGGCCGCGCCCAGGGCCGCGCACCGGCCGATCAGGGAAGCACCTCCGCCGGGGCGGACGCGGGAGCCTGCAGGCGCAGCGCGGCCTCCAGGCCTGCCGCCGCCGACAACAGCGCCCGCTCTCCGAAGAACCGCCCGAGCAGCTGGCAGCCGATCGGCAGCCCGTCGCGGGTGAACCCGCAAGGCAGGGAGAGGCCCGGGATCCCCGCCAGGTTCGCGGTCACCGTGTAGATGTCCGACAGGTACATGGAGAGAGGATCGTCCAGCTTCTCGCCGAAGCGGAAGGCCGGGGACGGGGTGGTCGGCCCGAGCAGGACGTCCGCCTGACGGAAGGCCAGCTCGAAGTCGCGGCGGATCAGGGTTCTCACCTTCATCGCCTTGAGGTAGTAAGCGTCGTAGTAGCCCGCCGACAGCGCGTAGGTGCCCAGCATGATGCGCCGCTTCACCTCGGCTCCGAACCCCTCGGCCCTGGTGCGGCGGTACATCGCGCCGAGGCTCGGCGCGTCCGCGGCGCGGGCCCCGTAGCGCACTCCATCGTAGCGGGCCAGGTTGGACGAGGCTTCGGCGGTGGCCACCACGTAGTAGGCCGCGATGGCATGCCGGCTGTGCGGGAGCGGGACCTCCACGACACGGGCGCCCTGGTCACGCAGCAAGGCGATGCACCGCTCCACCGCCGCCTGGATCTCCGGGTCGAGCCCTTCCCCCATGAACTCGGCCGGGACGCCCACCCGCAGCCCTTCCAGGGACGCCGGAGTCCGCGCGGCGGCGGCGTAGTCCTCCACGGGCACCGGGGAGCAGGTGGAATCGCGCGGGTCCGCGCCGGCCATGGCCTGCAGCGCCAGCGCGGCGTCCTGCACGCTGCGGGCGAAGGGGCCCACCTGATCCAGCGAGGAGGCGAAGGCCACCAGACCGTACCGCGAGACCCTCCCGTAGGTCGGCTTCAGGCCGACCGTGCCGGTGAACGCGGCCGGCTGGCGGATCGAGCCCCCCGTGTCGCTCCCCAGCGACAGAGGCACCTCCCGTGCGGCGACCGCCGCCGCCGAGCCGCCGCTCGACCCTCCCGGGACCCGTTGCCCGTCCCAGGGGTTGCGCGTCCTTCCGTAGGCGGAGTGCTCCGTGGAGGACCCCATGGCGAACTCGTCCATATTGGCCTTTCCGACGATGACCGCCCCGGCCGCACGGAGCCGTTCGACGCACGTGGCGTCGTAGGGAGGGAAGAATCCCTTCAGAATGCGGGAGCCGCATGTCGTGGGCATCCCCCGCACGCACAGTACATCCTTGATCGCCACGGGGACCGCGGCCAGGATCCCGGCGGGAGCCCCCGCCGCCCGGCGGTCGTCCAGCAGCCTCGCCTGCCTCTGCGCCCCCTCGGCGTCCACCGTGAGAAAGGCCCCGATGCCGGGCTCCACCCGGGCGATCCTGTCGAGACAGGCCGTGGCGATCTCCAGGGCCGAGGCCTCTCCCCGGACGAACAGATCGCGCAGTCCGGCCGCTCCCAGACCGAGCAGGGAGCCCTTGCCGGGACCCCTGTCCCCGGCGGCGATCATCCGATGACCTTCGGCACCTTGAAGTGGCCCGCCCCACTCTCGGGTGCGTTGGCCAGCGCTTCGTCCGGCGGCAGGCAGGGAGCCGGCTCGTCCTCCCTGAGAGGCGGCCCGCCCCCCGCGACGAGCCCTTCGGCCGGCTCCACCCCGGTGGTGTCGAGCTCGGCGAGATGATCCACGTATCGCAGAATCTGGTCGAGCTGGCCGCGCATCCGCTCCAGGTCGGCTGCGGTGAGGTCGAGCTGAGCGAGGGCCGCGATCCGCTTGACTTCGTCGAGGGTGATCTTCATGCGTGAGCGCTCCCCGCCGGTGGGTGGCGCATGGTAATGCAGCCCGCCCGCCGCTTTCAATCCACGGTGTGCGAAGAGAGCACGCTCCTGCCCGAGTCGGGAGCGCTCCAGGCCTCGGCGGCGGCGGCGCGGGGTCTTTCATTGCCGGGCGGGGAAGGCTAAGATTGCGCCCGATGCCGAGGCCGGTCCTCCTCGCGTGGCTCGCCTCCCTGCTGGCGCTTTTTCCAGCGCCCGTCCCCCCTCTTCCCTCGTCACCCGCCGCCCAGCCGGCCGAGCGGGCGCTGGTGACGGTGCGCACGCTGGTGATCGACGCGCTCGGGACCAGGACGGTGGACACCGACTCGGCCCGCATCCCGTTCGGCAGCAAGGGGCTTCTCATCAGGAGAGTCCCCTACGCGGGCCCTCCCCTCTCGTACCGGCTGACCGTTCTGGCGGGTTCTCCCCAGCCGGCCGGCATCCCCGTGACGCTCGCTTCGGAGGCGTGGGCCGGGGAGGTGTCGTCCCCTCCGGAGGAGGGACGGCTCTCGCGCCGGGAGGAGGCCACGGTCCTCTCCTCCGACTCGTCCTACCTGCTGGAGCTGGATCATGACCAGCGTTCCGATCGCCGGATCGTGCTGAGCATCAGCGCCCGTCCCCTGCGACCAGGGGAGGACCTGAGCGGTTCGGCCCCGGGGGCCGTGGCGGTCCCCGTCAGCTTCTTGCTGAAGGTGGAGCGGGAGGTGGGCGGCGTCCCGGATCCTCCCGACGAGCGGGTGATGAGCGCCATGGTGGGGCGGCCGGTCACCTACAGCTCGGGAGTGCGGCTGTCCGCCCGCGCGGGAGAACCGGATGCCGGCGAGGAGAGGATGGTGGGGCTGACCATCACGCTCAACGCGGAACAGGCGCAGGGGAGCCTGGTGACCGTGTCGGTCCACCTGGAGGGGGCGGAGTTCGTGGACCAGGCCCGGACCCGCCTGGAGCCCTTGAAGAGCAGGACCATCCATACGGTCCCCTCGGGAGGCGCCCTGGAGGTCGTGGTGCGGGTGCCGGAGGAGCAGCCCGGGGAGGCGGAATCCGCCGGGCTGAGGCCGGTGCGGTACAGGGTCACCGTGATCCCCTCCCTTTGAGGGGCTGCCTGTCGGGGAGCCGACGCCCCGGGGGTCAGCGGCGGGGCCGGGGTCCGGTCGGGAGGCTAGGGCTTCTCGGGAGTGTCCCGTAAACCAAACTCGCCCTGCCGGGTCCAACCGTTTACATTCAGGTGAACCGGGTGGGGCGCTCGCCCCGCCGGTTCAGAAGAGGGGATGCGGAGGACGAGCCCTCGTCCATCCGTGGAGTCCGGCCCCCCTCGTGGGCAGGCTCGGTTTTCCGACGTCCCCACCGTAACGGATCCTTGACAGTTCCGGATCCTTGTGGTATTTGATGAGGTCCATTCGCTAGGGGCGGAGGAAGACCATCTCCTGATAGACACCGGGTCGTGCCGGTGGAAATGACATATCTCCCGGCCAATCCACGCGAAGCCATGTCCACTTCGCGTGGGACAAACGACCCCCGGATTCCACGGAGGGTTATCATGTCGGCACGACGATTCGCTGTCACTTTCCCGGTCTTGACGCTCGTGCTGGGGCTGGCCATCCCGGTGCTGCACGCCCAGGCCACGACGGCGACGGTGAAGGGCCGCGTCGTCGACACCGATGGCGCCGGCCTGCCGGGCGTCGTCGTCCTCATCAAAAGCAGGAACCAGCCCAGCGGCAACAAGCAGGTCGTCACCGACATCGAGGGGAACTACAGGATCCCTCTTCTCCCCCCTGCCAACGACTACACGCTGCGCGTGGACTACCCCGGGTTCGCCCCGCTGGAGGTCGGGCCGCTCGATCTCGATTCGGGCAAGACCGTCGTGCAGGACATGACGCTGCGCAGCGACGCCGAGACCACCGAGACCATCGTGGTCGAGTCGAAGGGCAACATCGTCGACACCGAGAGCACGAAGACGAGCACCTCCTACAACGCCGAGTTCATCGAGGGCCTCCCGATCATCGGCCGCAACTACCAGGACATCCTCACGCTGGCTCCCGGCGTCACCGACACCGACGGCGACGGCAATCCGAACGTCCACGGCTCGCGCGAGACCGGGATGCAGTACCGGCTCGACGGCGGCAACATCACCGATCCGATCAACGGAACGTTCGGGGCCAACCTCAACGCGGACATGATCGAAGAGGTGGAAGTCATCACCTCCGGAGCGTCGGCGGAGTACGGCCGGGCCGACGGCGGCTTCGCCAACATCATCACCAAGTCGGGAGGCAACGACTTCGAGGGACGGTTCACCATCCTGTGGAGGGGCAAGTTCCTCAACGGGGAGGGTGCGAACAACAACGACACGAACAAGTTCAGCAGCTCCTTCCCGAATTACCACGATTTGAGGCCGACGCTGACCCTGGGCGGCGCCATCGTCAAGGACAAGCTGTGGTACTTCGGAACGGCTCAGATCCTGGACATCGAGCGACCGGTCAACCAGATCGGCTCCAACGTCCTGGTCACGGCGCGCGGCAACAACTCCTTCGGCAAGCTGACCTGGCAGGTCAACTCCTACAACAAGCTGGCCTTCCAGGTCTCGTCGGACCCCCTGACCTTCCTCGGCCTCAACCTGGCCCTCGGCGTGTCGCCCGACAGCGATTTCGAGTTCGCCCAGGGGAGCATCACCCCTCAGCTCAAGTGGACCTCCACGATCTCGCCGCAGCTCCTGCTGGAATCGACGATCAGCGCCTACAACGGCCGGATCAAGGTGACCGCCGTGTCGGACGCCTTCAGACCCACGGAAATCACCCGGATCCAGACGGCGGCGAACGTCGTCCAGGCCGACTATCCCTGCGTGATCGACAATTGCAACCCCGCTCGCGGCAGCAACGAGGTCTACCAGGCCGACCTGATCACCGGGCAGGTGACGGGGCCCTACTTCTTGAAGTACAGCGAGACCGGGATCCGCAACTCCATCAAGACCGACCTTTCCTACACCATCGAGGACGCGTTCGGCCAGCACAGCATCAAGTCCGGGATCGAGTTCGCGGATGAGAAGTTCAACGACGAGGAGCTCCAAAACCCGCTGCTGATCGACGTCACCAAGCCCTTCGAGACGACCCAGCAGGGTGACACCGGCGGAGGCACCTCGGCCTCGGACAAGGTCAGTGGCTTCCAGCTCCTCACTGTCGCCTCGCCCCTCGTGACCCCTCAGCGCGCCTCCAGCTTCAACAGCGGGGCGTACGTCTACGACGCGTGGAAGCCGCTTCCTAACCTGACGGTCAACGTGGGGCTTCGCCTCGACCGGGAGGACATCGACTCCTCGGGCTTCGAGTTCTTCGATCCCCGCAAGGAGCGGACGGAGGCCATCGGCCTCTGGAAGCAGATCTGCTCCCTCGTGGATGCTCAGGATGCGGGAGGAACCACCACCAACTGCCACGAATTCAACTCCGAGCCGTTCAAGTACAACGGGCTGCCGCCGGACCACTTCGGGCGGTTCAGCGTGACGGGTCCCGATGTCCCCGAAGCGGTGCGGGCGCTCGACCTAGACGGCGACGGGTTCGTGAACCAGTCCGGCGAAGAAGGCACAGCCATGCACAAGAGCTTCACCAGGTTCTTCGAGCGGCAGACCTCCAACTTCGAGATCGTGAACAACAACCTGGCTCCCCGGTTCAGCGTCTCGTGGGATCCCTGGGCGGACGGCAAGACCAAGGTCTTCGGGAACTGGAGCCGGTTCTACGATCGGCTGTTCCTGGCCACCATCTCGCAGGAGATCGGCCCGGACTTCGTGAACTACAGCTTCTTCCCCAGCCCGACGACCAACGTGATCACCGATCAGTCGGTCTCCGCCGCCGCCTCCACGGTCTCCATCACCCAGACCGACAGGAACATCCGGACGCCGTTCACCGACGAGTTCACCATCGGCTTCGAGCGGGAGCTGGCGCCGGAGTGGTCGGTCGGGCTCACCTACATCAACAAGAAGGGATACGATCTGCTGCAGGACACGGACTTCAACCACATCACGTGTCCGCAGTGGGAGGAACTGGGGATCGCTCCCGAGTTCATCTGCGGGGATGGCTTCGGAACGCCCCTGGAGCTCGATCGCTTCGGCTCGTCTGCGGTCCTGGGCCAGGTCGCCTCCAGCACCCCGGGCGGCGTGACCGGAGGGAACTTCGGCTTCGATCCCGGATCCGGATTCCTGGCCCGCAACGGCGCCCCCGACCTCTACACCGTCAACAACAACTTCAACGAAGTCCTGCGCGTGGGGAACTTCAACAGCTCCAGGTACGAGGCGTACGAGCTGAAGATCACCAAGCGGCTCCACCGCAACTGGCAGATGCTGGCCAGCTACACCTGGTCCGAGGCCTACGGCCAGGCCGAGGACTTTCTGGCCGGGCTGGGCAACGATCCGCAGACGGTGGACGACGAGGAAGGCTACCTGTCGTACGACCAGCGGCACATCCTGAAGTTCCAGGCGGTCACGCGCCTCCCCAAGGAGATCTCCCTGGGGAGCGTGATCCAGTGGTCCTCGGGAACACCCTGGTCTGTCGTTCACACGATCGTCGATCTGGACAGCACTGGGAACCAGATCTTCCGCACGTTCTATCCCTCGAGCCAGCGCAACGATCAGCGCAACGAGGGGTTCTGGAAGATCGACACCCGCATCGAGAAGAACTTCGTCCTGGGCAAGGTTCAGGCCTCGGCCTTCCTCAGCGTGGAGAACATCCTCGACGAGGACTACCTCAACCTGACGGAGTACGACCTCACGTCGTTCGACGGCATCGGGCTGGAGGGGACCAGGGACATCGGCCGGCGGTTCGAGATCGGCTCGACCTTCAAGTTCTAGCACGCGGCCGGTCAGGGACTATAATGAGGGGCCACGAGAGTGGCCCCTTTTTCTTTCTTGGAGGCATCGCGGATGGCCGAGCCGTACGAATGGTTCCGGGCCCGCCGGCTGGCCCTGGCCGGCGCGCTCCTTCTGGCGCAGGGCGTGTCGTTCGGCGCGGCCGATCCATGGGACACCGCTGACGCGAAGTGGCACCAGGGCCCGGCCAAGTATCTCCTCACCAAGGAGGAGATCCAGGCCTACAGGAAGCTGAAGCAGCCCGAGGAGCGGAGCCGCTTCGTCCAGGAGTTCTGGACCAGGCGCGATCCCAGTCCGGGGACCCCCGACAACGAGTTCCGCGACGAGTTCTACCGCCGGGCCAGGGAGGCCGCCTCCGAGCTGACCGAGGATGACGGCAAGGGATGGCAGGATGACCGTGGCCGCGTCTACATCCTGCTGGGCAAGCCGGACGAGAAGACGACCGGCACCGGTCTCCTGGAGAGCAGCTCCGCGGGTTTCGGCTCGGCGCCGGGAGGATTCGGCTCCGACTCCGGTGGATCGGCTCCCCCTCCCCCCACCCGGACCTGCAAGTTCGTCTACCTGAACAATCCGCTCACGGGGGCCTCCGAGAGGCTGGAGCTGAACTTCACGGGAGACGTGACCGGCGGCTTCCGGCTGGACGAGAAGATCGACTGGAATCACCCGGTGCTGCGGGGACTGACCGTGGCCGCGAGGCGCGCCGCTCCGCCCGCCGCGGGCCAGGCCCAGGCCCCGGCGCCCGCCGCCCCGGAGACGGCCCCGCCCTCTTCCCCGCCGGCGCCCGAGGCGCCCCCCGCCGAGAGGACCCCGCAGATGGAGCTCATGGAGCAGGTGCGCGCCGCCGCCGAGGCGCCGTCCGCCATCCCGCTCGACGTGACGATGAACTACTACAAAGCGGCGGACAACTCGACCTTCGCCACGCTCACGCTGGAGGTGAAGCGGGCAGCCCTGGCCGCCGCAGCCGACCCCACGGGCCTGCTCATCGCCGCCGAGATCCTCAACGCCCAGACCGGCGAGTCGGAGCAGCGGTTCTTCCGGCCCGAGCACTTCGGCGCCTTTGACGGGAACCTGT
The DNA here is from genome assembly GCA_035281445.1 of Candidatus Polarisedimenticolia bacterium. GTDB lineage: Bacteria > Acidobacteriota > Polarisedimenticolia > JACPZX01 > DASXTC01 > DATEEA01. Next base: position 5,725 of record DATEEA010000191.1, on the reverse strand, counting down.
CCGCCGGCATCAACGACACGCTGCTGTACCAGGCGGAGCGGCCGCTCAAGCCCGGCTCCTACAAGGCGGTCTTCGCTCTGAAGGACCCCGCCTCCGGCCAGACCGGCACTTTGGAGCGCGAGATCCAGGTGCCCAGCTTCGAGGGGGACTCGCTCGGTCTCAGCTCGGTGACCCTCGTCCGCAAGATCGAGCCGCTCTCCGCGCCGCCCGGGGACGAGACGCCGGCGCCCTTCGTGCTCGGCAAGTTCAAGGTGGTTCCGCGCCCCGACAACGTCTACAAGGACGGCGAGGAGATCGCCTTCTACTACCAGATCTACGGCGCGGCGCCCGACGAGCTGACCAAGCTGCCCAAGGTCGATCTCTCCTACGCCTTCGAGAAGTCGGACACGGCGGGTGCATGGCGCATGGTGGGGGGGCGGCCGGTGCTGACCGGCGGGCAGAGCGCCCTGGTGCAGGCGTACAGCCTGCCCATCCGGGGATGGCCCGCCGGGGACTACAGAATTTCGGTCAAGATCACCGACACGGTGTCCGGCAGGACGGCGGAGGCCACGCTCCCCTTCAAGGTCCAGGCGGCGGCCGGAGCCAAGGCCAAGTCCAAAGGGAAGGGATGAGCCGCCCCGATGCGCGTCCGTCGATGGGCCCGTGCAGCCCTCCTCGCGGTGCTCGGACTCGCCCTGGCGGCGCAGGCCGCTCAAGGAGCGCGCAAGAAGACTGACTACCTCGACAAGCCGATCCCGCAGTGGCGCGAGGGCCCGGTCCGCTACATCATCACCCGGTGGGAGGACCGCGAGTACAAGGACCTGGAGGATCAGGAGTCGCGGGCGCGGTTCATCGAGAACTTCTGGCGGCGCCGCGACACCACCCCCGACACCCCCGGCAACGAGTTCAGGGCCGAGTTCTGGAAGCGCGTCCGCGACGCCAACAGGCTCTACGGCGAGGAGACGGCCAAGGAAGGGTGGCGGACCGACATGGGGAAGATCCACATCCTGCGCGGTCCTCCCGACGAGATCAACCGCGACCTCATGGCCCAGGGGCACCGCGGAACGGTGGTCTGGGTCTACCGGACGTCGGGAGAGACCGGCCTGGGTCCCAACGTGGTGGTCGCCTTCGCGCGCGACACCACGGGGGAGTTCCGGCTCTCCACGGAGCCGAGCAAGGACGCCGATCCCAAGCAGGGAAGCCCGCTGCACTACCAGCCTCCCATGGGGACGACGGCCCGGGCCCAGGCGCAGATCCGGCTGGCCCAGGAGCGCGCGGCCCGGCTGATCAATCTCACCGATCCGCTCATCCGGCAGGCCGGCGGACCGGCCGCGGCCAGCCCGCTGACGCTGCAGACCGAGCTGGTCAAGCTGCAGCAGCCGCCCACGGAGTGGGAGATCAGGGAGACGGTCCTCACCCAGGAGTACTTCGGCAGCGTCCCGATCCGCGCCCGGGCCGACGCCTTCCGCACCACCACCAGCAAGGTGCTGGTGCTGCTCACCACGGCCGTGAAGAGCAGCGTCGTCCACTACCGGCGGGCGGGAGGACGTGACGTGCCGGACGTGGTCTTCTACGCCCGGGTGATGGACGTGACCGGCAACGACCTCGTGCTCGGCCTGGACGGTGAGGGTGACTTCAAGCCGGCGGCGGAGAACGCCAGCGCCGGTCTGGACGACGATCTGGTGTTCCAGGCCGGAGCCCTCCTGGAGCCGGGAAGCTACAAGGTCCTGTTCTCGGTGCTCGACCGCGAGGGGGGCAAGGCGGGGTCGTATGTGTTCCCCATCACCGTCCCCGACCTTCAGCCGGCGGGATTGACGCTCAGCAGCCTCATGCTGGCCCGCTCCATCGAGGCCCGGCCCGCCGGCTCCGCCGGCGCCCCGGCGGCCGGCGAGCCGTTCACGATAGGTGCGCTGCGGATCGTTCCACGGGTGACGCAGACGTTCCGCGCGGGAGAGGACCTGTCGTTCTACTACCAGGTCTACGGCGCGGCGGACAACCCGGCCACCGGGAAGCCGAGCCTCGACGTGGACTACGGGTTCTTCACCCTCTCCGCCGAGCAGACTCAGGACCTCGGCCACGTCACCTTCGAGAAGCAGGAGCACGCCGCCCACGGCTACGCCCTGTCCACCCAGGGCTGGCCGGAGGGACCCTACCTGCTGCGCGTGTCGGTGACGGACAGGGTCTCGCAGGCTTCCGCGAGCCGCGACCTGGTCTTCGAGATCCGATGAGCGGCCCCGGGGGGGATCCCAAGGACGGGCACCGGCCCTGGGGAGGCGGGCTGGAGCGGGGGATCCGGTTCCATGACACGATGACCCGCCGGCTGGAGCCGCTGGAGCCGCTCGTCCCGGGCGAGGTGCGGCTCTACACGTGCGGCCCCACCGTCTACGACTTCGCCCACATCGGCAACTTCCGTTGCTACGTGTGGGAGGACACTCTGCGGCGCTTCTTGAGGCACCGAGGCCTGCGCGTGGTGCAGGTGATGAACCTCACGGACGTGGACGACAAGACCATCCGCAACGCCGCCGCCGCCGGCGTCGCCCTGGACGAGTACACGCGGGCTTACATCGACGCCTTCTTCGAGGACCTGGACACGCTGGGCTTCGAGCGGGCCGAGATCTATCCGCGCGCCACGCGCCACGTCGCCGAGATGGTGGCTTTGTGCCGCGGGCTGATCGCCCGCGGGCACACCTACGAGAGCCAGGGATCGATCTACTTCCGGATCGCCAGCTTCCCCTCCTACGGGCGTCTTTCCCGCCTGGATCCCGAAGGGATGCGGCCCGGCGCGCGCGGAGAGTCGGACGAGTACGAGAAGGACGACGTGCGCGACTTCGTCCTGTGGAAGGCGCGCAAGGAGGGGGAGCCGTTCTGGGAGTCCGAGCTGGGACCGGGCAGGCCTGGATGGCACCTGGAGTGCTCGGCCATGAGCATGAAGTACCTGGGGGAGAGCTTCGACATCCACACCGGCGCCGTGGACAACATCTTCCCCCATCACGAGAACGAGATTGCGCAGAGCGAAGCCGCCACCGGAAGGCCCTTCGTCCGGCGATGGATGCACTGCGAGCACCTGATCGTCGATGGGGAGAAGATGTCCAAATCGAAGGGCAACTTCTACACCCTTCGCGACCTGCTGGCGAAGGGGCTCGCACCGCGGGCCATCCGCTACTTCCTGCTGACCGCCCACTACCGCAAGCAGCTCAACTTCACCCTGGAGGGGGTGGCCCAGGCGGCCGCCGCGCTGGAGCGCCTCGAGGCGTTCGAGGACCGTCTGGGGCGCGAGCCCGCGGGCCGGCCCGGGGAGCTGCTCCGGGCGGTGGAGCGCGCCGCGGCCCGGGCGGAGGCGGCGCTCGAAGACGACCTCAACGTTCCGGGCGCGCTGGGAGCGGCGTTCGATCTGGTGAGGGACGCCAACTCGGCGTTCGATCGCGGCGAAGGCTCCGCGGCGGAGCGGGAGGCCCTGGCCGGCTTCCTGCAGGAGCTGCGGTACCTGCTGGGGACGCCCGCCGGCCGGGATTCCCTCTCCCAGGACGTCGACGCGCTGATCCGCCGCAGAGAAGAGGCCCGTGGAGCCCGCGACTTCGCCGCGGCGGACCGGATCCGCGACGAGCTGGCCGCCCGGGGGATCGTTCTCGAGGACACCCCTCAGGGGGTACGCTGGCGCCGCAAGGGCTGAGCAAGGGCCCGCAGCGGCGCCCTGGAGGCGCCTCGCGACTGCCATGACCGCACCGACCGTTCCTCCGGGAGGCGGCCGCTTGCTCGGCGACCAGGGAGAGGCCCTGGCCGCCGGGCACCTCGAGGCCAGCGGCTACACCATCCTGGCCCGGGGCTACAGGACCCGGCGCGGGGAGATCGATCTGATCGCCTCGCGGCGGGGAGTCCTGGTCTTCGTCGAGGTCAAGACCCGCCGCGGGGAGCGCTTCGCGGCGCCCGCCGAATCGGTCGACCGCGGCAAGCGGCTCCGTCTGGCCAGGGCCGCCGCCCACTACCTGGCCGCTTCCGGGGCTGCGGCGGCCTCCTGCCGGTTCGACGTCATCGCCGTCACCTGCCCCGAAGGCGGCGGCGTCCGCGTCGATCACATCGAAGACGCCTTCCGCCCGGAAGCCTGACGGCGCGGGCGATTGACACCCCCTCCCCCATCGGTATAATGGCTCGCCTGGGCGGGAATAACTCAGTGGTAGAGTGCAACCTTGCCAAGGTTGAAGTCGCGGGTTCGAATCCCGTTTCCCGCTCCAGCCCTCATCTCTCGACCTCGGCCGAGGGCGCTGCAGCGGGGGCGGCGTAGCCAAGTGGTAAGGCAGAGGTCTGCAAAACCTTCACCATCGGTTCGATTCCGATCGCCGCCTCCACATGAAACCTTCCGTTGACCGGCGGCCCCGGCGGGACCTGCCTTGCGTTTCAGGCCCTTGAAAGTCGGCCCTCCGGTTCGCTATGATGTCGGCTCGAAATCGCGGGGCTCCTGTTCAGGGGGGCCTCGGCGGTCATGTTCACGGGTCTCGCCCCGAGCCCGCCGCTGCGGCATGACCGTGAGGAGACGAAGCGGAATCGACGACGCGTGGAGAGGGCACTGCGGCTGCCAAGTGCCTGGCGCGATATTCCCGGTAACGACAACGAAGCCTGATCCTGTTCGGCCCTGTCATGTCAGGGGAGCGAACGGTCTCGATATGCAGGACCGCGCGGAGCGCACTCCGCGCCATACGGCGTGACCCGGTCCCCGGGGTGGGGACATCTAAGGAGGAGGAAGGACGAGATGAGGACTCAGAAACTGTTTCTCGCGGGCAGCCTGCTGGTGCTCGCCGTCGTGCTCGCCGGCTGCGCGAAGCCGCCGGAGATGGAGATGAAGGACGCCCAGACAGCGCTCGATGACGCCCGCAACTCGGCCCAGGCCGACAAGTGGGCAGGCAACGAGTTCCAGGCGGCGAAGAGCTCCTACGACGCGGCCAACCAGGAGGTCGAGACCCAGAACCAGAAGTTCGCCTTGATGAGGAACTACGACAAGGCGAAGGAGATGTTCGCGCAGGCCAAGGCCGACGCCGAGAAGGCCAGGCAGGCGGCGATCGCCAACAAGGAAACGGCCAAGAACGAGGCCAACAACAGGCTCCAGGAGGCCACCACGGCCATCACCACGGCCCGGGAGGCCCTCAGCAAGGCCCCGGTCACCAAGGACACCAAGGCCGACATCCAGCTCTTCACCTCGGACCTGGACGGCCTCGATCAGTCCCTGGGCGAGGTCCGCAACATGATCTCGAGCGAGGACTACACCAACGCCTCCTCGAAGGCTTCCGCCATCACGTCGCAGGCCAACGACATCGCGACCAAGCTCACCGAGGCGGCCGATAGGGCCGCCGCGAGGCGGGGCCGCAGGTAGGACGTCACCCCACCCGTCGCGGGCCGCCGGCGAATTGCAGGCCGGCGGCCCGCGACGTACATTAGGGAGGCCTGCGTCCGGCCCGCCTCGGGGCCTTCTTCTGAGCGCTCGACGCTCCATTCTGAGCATGCAAAGACACCCGCACCCTCCCCCGCCTCCCCCCGGTGCCCGGCCGCGCTCCGAGCGGTCAAGCCTCGCCCGCACGGCGTGGGCGGCGTCGGTCCGCGGGGCGCGCTTGCTGGCGTCCGGCCTCAAGGCGGCACGGCTGCCTCGCGTCCGTCTTCCCCGGTTGCGATTCCCGCGGCTCCGGCTCCCCTCCTTCGCCCTCCGGCCCTCGCGCGGCCGCCGGCCGCGGCGGGGAGCCCGGGGAGCCCGGGGCGGCCG
>DATEEA010000190.1:0-29766 GCA_035281445.1 Candidatus Polarisedimenticolia bacterium | reverse complement strand
GGTGGCCGCGCGCCGCCTGGCCGGACCGCGGGGCCGCCGCGTGCGCCGGAGGGCCGCCGCTTGTCTCGGCCGCCTCGCCCGATGGGAGTTCCTTCCGGCCTGGCTGATCTACCTGCCCGTGGTCCCGTGGATCGGCTGGCTCAGCCTGCGCCACGGAGGCTTCGGCACGGTGACCGCGGCCAACCCCGGGATCCCGGCCGGAGGCTTCGTGGGGGAGTCCAAGTCGGCCATCCTGTCCGGACTGCCGCCGCAGTGGGTCGTGCCGTTCGCCGTGATCCCACCGGGGGATCCCGCCGGCCGGTCTGCGGCTCTGATGGACACGATGCGCCGCAAGGGCTGGTCGTTTCCGATCGTCCTGAAGCCCGACGCCGGCCAGAGGGGCGCCGGTGTCCGGCTGATCCGAGGCGAGCAGGCCGCACAGCGCTACCTGCAGGACAACGCCGCGGCGGTCATGGCGCAGGCGTACCATCCAGGCCCCCGCGAGGCGGGTGTCTTCTACCACCGCATCCCGGGAGAGGCGCGCGGGCGGATCTTCTCCCTCACCGACAAGCGCTTCCCCGAGGCGGTGGGCGACGGCGTGTCCAGCCTCGAGGACCTGATCTGGTCGCATCCCAGGCACCGCCTGCAGGCGGGGGTGTTCCTGCGCCGCCTGGGAGCGCGCGCCGCGCAGGTCCCGGCGGCGGGCGAAAGGGTGCCTCTGGCGATGGCCGGGAACCACTGCCAGGGGACGATGTTCCTGGACGGCTCGCGGCTCATCACCCCGGAGCTGGAGCGGGCCGTGGACGCCATCGCCCGGGCCCATCCCGGCTTCTGCTTCGGACGGTTCGACCTGCGCTTCGCCTCGGAGGAGGACCTGATGCTGGGGCGAGGCTTCCAGATCGTGGAGCTCAACGGCGTGACGTCGGAGTCCACCGACATCTACGACCCGGGCCGGAGCCTGCTCTGGTCGTACGGCGTGCTGTGGCGCCAGTGGGGACTGCTCTTCCGGATCGGGGCGCTGCAGCGGCGCCTCGGCGCCCCCTCGGTGGGGGCGTGGAGCCTCCTGACGGCGGCGCTGCTGCACGCCCGGCATCCGTCGGCCGGGCGCCTCGCCGACTGAGCGGCCGGCTCAGCTCTTCGCGCGCTGGAGGCCGGCCCGGGCGGCGAGAACGGCGATCGGCCAGCGGACCACCTTGACCGATTCCGGGTCGGGCCAGGCCCGCTCCAGGGCGGGCAGGACCTCGGCGAGGGGATCGACCCCTTCGCAGCGCCGGCACCGGGCCACCGCGGACCAGCTCCCCAGGTAGCCGAGCAGGGCCTCCCGGGAGATCGGGGACTCGATGGCGAAGGGGGGGAGCGGGAGCGTCTCGTAGGGGAAGAAGAGCCGCGCGTAGCCGTCCAGCACGTGGGCGCGCTCTGACGGCCAGTGCGCGGCGAGCCTGTCGTCGTGCAGCCAGGCCACGGCGCGATCCACCTCCGGGTCGATCCCGGTCCGCCCGTAGCACCAGATGGCCAGCACCCCTCCCGGCACGAGGACCCTCTCCGCCTCGGCGTAGAAGGCCGGCAGATCGAACCAGTGGGCAGCCTGCGCCGCGCAGACCAGCCCGGCCGAGCGGGGTGGCAGTCCCGACTCCGACTCGCGCCCTTGACGGTACCGGATGCGGGGGTGCGGGGAGGCCTGCCCGAGCTGCCCGGCGCTGGGGTCGGTGGCCGCGACCTCCCGGAAGGACTCCGCCAGCATCCGCGCCGCCTGCCCGGATCCGGTGCCGCAGTCCCAGGCGAGATCGAGCGACGGGGCGAGCGAGGCGAGGTGCCGGCCCAAAGACGGCGGGTAGAGCGGCCGCCATCGGGCGTACTGTTCGGCCTGCGACGTGAAGTGATCGGCGAACGGGCTCACCGCGGCAGTCTATCCGAGGTGGTGCGCCAGGAACGACGCCATCCCCTCCTTGCCCATGTACCGCGCCAGCAGGTGCCGGTCCACCCTCGCCAGGTCCACCAGGATGAGCCCGTCCAGCACGTCGCCGAAGTCGTGATCCACCGTGAAGCCGAGCAGGACCCCGTTGAGCTTGAGGTACTGGCGCAGCAGCACCGGCATGGAGAGCCTGTCGGACTCGATCTCCCGGATCAGCTCGTCCACCTCCTCCAGCGTGCGGACCACCGCCCCGGCCCGGCCGGCCTCGGGATCGTCGAGGGCGGCCAGCCGCGTCCCGCGTCTGGGCCGGATGAGGCGGGCCAGGTCGCCGACCTGCCGGTGCATCCGGAGAAACGACAGCAGGAGCGACCGTGACATGGAGCGGTAGTCGTTGCTGATGCTGACCGGCCCGAACAGGCGCCGGTAGCGGAGATGGGCGGCGACATAGGCGCCGATCCCCCGCCACAGGAGCGCCAGGGGGGAGTGGCTGCGCTGGTACTCGAGCCGCACGAACGAGCGGCCCATCTCCAGGGCCGGCCCGATCTGCCGCAGCAGCTCCTCCCTGTACCGGAACAGGGTGCTGGTGTACAGCCCTCCCACGCCGCAGGCCGGCAGGATCTCGTCGGTGGGGCCGATGCGGTACCCGCCGGCGACCTCGCGCTTCTGGCCGTGCCACAGGATGAGGTGGATGTACCGCTCATCGAAAGGATCGAGGTCGAGGGCCCGTCCGGTCCCCTCGCCGGCCCGCCGGAAGGCGGCCTCGCGCTGGCGGCCGACCTCGCGCAGCAGCCTCGGTATCTGGGGGGCGCGCGCGTGGAGCACCCGGAAGGGGCCGCTCTCCACCAGCGTCTGCGATGCCGGCAGCGCGGCCACCTCGGCGGCCAGCAGGGAGGCCTCCACCGCTTCGGCGATCGGCTCGGCCTTCCGCACCGGCTCGCGCGGATCCCCGGCGGCCGGGGCCGCCGGGGCCCGGCCGCGCAGCACGTGCGCGCGGGCCCGCAGGTAGCCGGTGATCTCCTCGTCGCTTCCCATCGCCCCCAGCCGCGCCGCCGTGACCGGGTTGCCCACGCGGACGGCCACCCGGCTGCGCCGGCGCCGCAGCAGCTCGCGAGGCAGCATCAGCGTCCTGAGGCGTGGATGGATCAGTCCCAGCGCCTGGAACGCGGCGCTGTTGCGCCCCTCGAACCAGACGGCGACGGCGGAGGCGCCGCCGGCCCGGACCAGGCGGCCCAGCGCGGGACTCCAGGCTCCGTCGGCCACTCGCAGCGAGGCCAGCGTGGCGTGGGAGACCTCTCCGGCCGGGAAGATCCCCAGGCACCCGCCGCCGCGGACCCACCGCAGGGCCGCCCGCACGGCCGCCGCGTTGCGGCGGACGGCCTCGCCGCCTCCGAACGGGTCAACGAAGAACAGGATCTCGTCCAGCTCGGGGATGGAGCGCAGCAAGACATTGCCCAGCAGCCGCACGTCGGGGCGCACGCGCCGCAGCAGCGAGCCCAGCAGCAGGCCGTCCAGTCCTCCGAAGGGGTGGTTCGCCACCACGACCAGAGGCCCGGCGGCCGGGATCCGCGAGACATCCGCGGCGTCCACGTCCATGGCCACGTCGAGCGCCTCCAGCGCCCGGTCGGCGAAAGGGCGCCCGTCGTCTCCGGCGGCCAGCCCGCGGTAGAGGTCGTTGAGGCGGGGCAGAGCGAGCCCCTTCTCCAGAAGGGGCCGGGCGGCGTCGAGCAGCGCCCGGCGCACCGGATCGGTGAACAAGGAAGGGAGGCGGAAGGGGCCGCTCGGGGCGGCGGCTGAGGCTCTCACGCCCGGTGGGATGCCGGCCGAGGGCGCGCGTTACCACCCTTGACAGACCGGGCCGCCGCCGGTACAAGAGACCCGTGACCCGCACCGTCGAGATCCTCCAGGGAATGCAGAACGTCTCCACCCCGCACAGGGCCGAGGACTACCCGGGGCTGCTGGTGGTCGATCCGGGCGAACACTGGGACCGGGTGATCGTGCCGCAGCCCGGTGAGGGCTTCACCGCCAAGGGAGGGGAGTACGTCCTGGGGTACCGCACCGCCGGCGGCGTGGAGGCCAGCCCCTTCGTGCTTCGCCAGGGGGACCGCGCCACCAAGACCAGGGGAGACCTCCCCGCCTTCATGGCCGAGTGGCGCGTGGAGCGGGCCGGCCCGAGCTGACCCGGCCCCCGCGCAAGGCCCCGCGCCTTGCGGATCCCGGCGGCCCTGCATAGGATCCGCCCGGGCTCTCTCGAGCCGCCGCCACCTTCCGCGACACGCGCGACACCGGAGGAGACGATGACGCAGCCCGCCCGCGCGAGGCGGTGGATCCTGCTCGGCGCCGCCCTGGCGGTGGCGGCGATCGGATCGGCGCTTGTCCTGGTCACGGCCAGGGGCCGTCCGGCGCAGAGTCCCCCGGCACCGGAGGGAAGCCCCGAGGCACCGGCAGCCGAGGCGGCGCCGGCTCCGGCGGGGGCGGCCGCCCTGGCGGCTCCGCGCGATGTCCGGCTCGATCGGTCCTTCACCACGTCGGACGAAGCGTTCCGGCTCTACAGCGACGGCGTCGGGCTGGCCTCGACCCTCCCCGTCCAGGCCATGACGCGGTTCGCGCGGGCGGCGGAGCTGGACCCGCGCTTCGCCCCGGCCCGCTACCGCCTGGCCATGTCGGCGGCGCTGGCCGGCCGGGGGAGGGACGGCCTGGCCGCGGTGCGCGCCGCCCTGGATCGCCCGGAGGCTCTTCCCGACCCGTACCGCAGCGCGGCCGGACCGCTGTCGCGCTTCCTGGAAGGGGCCTTCGATCTGACGTCGCACGCCCTGCGCGACGCGCTGGCGGCACACCCCGCCGATCCGGACGTGAACGCCGTGGCCGGGATGCTGGCCGCCTGCTCCTGCGACCACTTCGATCCCAACGCCGTGGTGGAGCGCCTGGAGACGTCCCTGGAGCGCACCGGCGGGCCTCCCTCGCTGCGCCGGCGGCTGGTGGAGGCCTACGGCATGAAGGAGATGCACGACTGGGCTCTCGAGCAGAGCCGCCGGCACGCCGCAGCATGGCCCGAGGCGCTCGATGCCCTGGCCGAGCCGGGCGTGGTGAGGCTCTGGCGCCGCGAGTACGGCGACGCCGTGGAAGTGGCCGACGAGGTGCTGCGCAGGGGAGGGGACGTCTTCGCCGTGGGCCTGGCCCCCGCCTTCATCCTGACCGGTCAGCATGCCGAGCTGCGCTCGATGTACGACCCGGAGATGGAGCACGGCAACTCCATCGAGGCCAACGCCGTCACCCACCTGCACGCCGGGATCAACGACGTCTGGCTGGGCCGGTTCGGCGACGCCGAGACCCACTTCTCCCGCGGCCCGGAGTTCGCGGCTTCCGCCTGGGAGAAGAGCCGGGCGGCGCTCTTCTTCCTGCTGCTGGGCCGCGCGCGCGCCCTGGAGGAGCGCTTCGCCGAGGCGCACCAGGCCCTGGAGGCGGCCCAGCGCCTGGCCGGCCCCCAGGCGGTGCTGGAGTACGCCCTCGGGGTGAACCACCTGCGGGCAGGCCGCCCGGCGGAGACCGAGCGGGCCCTCTACCGGCTGTCCAGCGAGCGCCACCGCTCGCAGCCCGGGTGGACCGAGCCGTGGAGGCGGCTGCTGGAGGCGGAGGTGGCGCTGGCCGCGGGCCGGGCCACCGTGGCGGCCGATGCCGCGCGCGAGGCGTGGATGCTGGAGCGGCCTCTGTCGGTGGACTGCGTCACGGGACACGCCGACGCCTATTTCCTGGACGTGCTGGGCCGCGCGTCGCTGGAGGCCCGCCGCCCGGCCGACGCCCTGGACGCCTTCGAGCAGATCCGCGCCCTGGGAATGAAGGGGCTGCACCAGCCGGAGATCACGGCCCTGGCGGGCTACCGCTCGGCGCTGGTGCTGGCGTCCACGGGCAGGCCGGACGAGGCGCGGGTGCGCCTGGAGCAGTTCATCCGCCAGTGGGCGGGGGCGGAGGATCACCCGCTGGTCCGGGATGCCAGGCAGCGTCTGCAGCGGATCGGCGAGAGGGGATGAGCCCCGCGGCGGCCATCTCGCGCAGCAGCGCCAGGCTCTCCCGGTCGATGGGGAGGGCCGGCGGCGCCTCCACCGGCAGCTCTGCGCCCGGCCCGCCGCACCGCCTCAGGCAGGCGTTGTACGCCCAGTCCATCAGGTACCGCAGATTGACGGCGTCCTCCAGGTTGTAGCGGACCAGAGCTCCCAGGGCCCTGGGGTCCCCCGCCAGGTGCCTCTCCCACAGCGCCACCGCCCACGCTCCGTCCACCCCGTCGAGCGGCCCGCGGCTGAGCCCGGTGGCCCGCTCGATCGCCTTGAGGCCGCCCCGCAGCCCCAGCGAGCGGAAGACGTGCAGCAGGTCGATGTGCGCCGCCGGGAGCCGCGCCCACGGAAAGCGCCGGCGGATGAACGGGACGTCGAACGCCTTGCCGTTGAAGGTGACCAGGAGCGCCGCGCCCTCCAGAGCTTCCTCGAATCGCTCCAGGTCCCGGCCGGCCACGTAGGCGCGTCCGGTCCGGCCGTCGGAGATCCCGATGACGGTGACGCCGTCCTTCCACATCCCGATCCCGTCGGTCTCGATGTCGAGAAAGCGGGCCGAGCCCCGGAACTCGCCGTAGAGGCGCCACCCTTCCCGGGCGGGGAGGCGGCGGTGAAACCACCCGGCGTCGCCCGCGGCCAGGGCCTCGCGGGCGGCGCCCACTCCCTCGCCCAGGCGCCGGGCCAGGGTGGGACCCATCCCCGGAAGGCGGAGCGCGGCGTCGAGCTCGTGCCAGTCCCGGATCCCCCGCTGCCAGAGCCACCGCTCGGTGCGCGAGCCGACCCCTCGGGCCAGCAGGAAAGTGTGGCGAAGCATGCGGCATGATACCGCACCGCGGGCGGATGGCCCCTGCCGTTGTGTTATACTCCCGGCGTCCTGCGCCAGACGTCCGAACCCGTCAACGATTCCCAATGGAAAGGGGGCGTACTCAGTGGCTCGCGAAGCGGCGGTCGTTTACAAAGGGGCCAGACCCTGGGCCGAGCGATACCCGACCATCCAGGCCGAGATGGCCGCCGACCTGCGCGAGCTGATGGCCTCGGCCGAGCCGAAGATCCGCAACCTGCACCAGCAGGCCCTGGGGATCCGCCTCAAGTACCGGGACAACGTCGTGGCCACGCTCCCCGACGAGGCCTGGGACGTGTACTACGTGGACGGCGAGGCGTACAACGAGAACTGCCACTTCGCCGTGAGCTTGCGCCACCACGCCGTGGAGGCGTCGTTGGTCATCCCCAACCACGCCAAGAGCCGCCAGTGGGAGCGGTTCAACAGCCTGGCCCGGGACAAGGCGAAGTTCCTGGAGATGCTGCGCGCCATCCGCCAGGAGGTCCCCGAGCTGTGGGTGCACATGCGGCACCGGCACGACATGGGGGGCCAGAAGGTGGTGGAGGACGGCGAGGGGATGTTCAAGGTGGACACCATCTTCGGTTTCGACGTCCCCGAGGCCGAGAACCGCTACTTCAAGGCGGCCTCCTCCTGGTACGTCCTGATGAAGGAGCTGGTCAGCGAGCGGCTCAACCACCGCTTCAACCTGGAGATCCGCTTCTTCATCCCCTACTACACCGAGCCGGAGGACCCCCGCCGGCAGTACCGGGAGAAGATCCAGCCCTACCAGGCCGGCCCCGACCAGCCCAAGTTCACCGAGGAGCTGATCCGGGTGGTCAACGTCTACACCCCCCTCTACACCTACCTGCTGGGCTGAGCCCGGGGGGGCGGGGGGGAGCCCCAGGGCCAATCTCTCCCTTGACCGCCCATGGACATGCCCGTATAGAAGAGGATACGCTCGGGCGCCCTGGGCCGCAGAGGACCGGGCCTCCATCCAGAGGGTACAGGTGATGACGTCGCAGCCACGCTGCCGGCTCCTCGTTCGCCTTGCCGCTTTTTTCACTTTCGCCGTGCTGATGTCGGGCGGGACCGCCGTCTTCGCCCTCGAGGCGCTCTCCATCAACCCCGCCTGGGTCCCCAAGAACACAGCCCCGGCGTCGGCCGTGGCCGTCATACGGGGGATCGGGTTCGACCCCGCCGCCACGGTCACCTTCGACGGAGTGGCCGCCACCGTCACCTTCATCGACTCCAGGACGCTGAGCGTCCAGGTGCCGCTGTCCGGGGTGGGCAAGGTGGCCAGGGTGGTGGTGACCAACCCCGGGCCGGTGAGCGACGACCTCTACCCGTTCATCTACACCGACAAGAACATCTATGTGTCGTCCACCGGCAGCGACTCCAACAACGGGTCGAGCCCGGCCAGCCCCAAGCGGACCATCCGCGGGGGGGTCGATCAGGCCTCCGGAGTCACCAACCTGGTGCTGGTGACCGAAGGGAGGTTCGGGGACAACTCCGTGCCGGTCCCCACGGCCACCGTGGTGGCCGGGGGCTACAACCTGGCCTTCACCACCCGCGACCCGGATCAGTTCGTCACCGAGCTGGACTCCAACAAGTTCAACTTCAACCTGCGCAGCTTCGGGCTCGACGCCAAGGTGGTCATCGACGGCATCACCTTCATGGAAGGGTTCCGCGACGGCTCCAGCGGCGGCTCGGTGGAGTTCGTGGGGGACCAGGCGGTCCTGAGCAACAGCGTCATCGTCGGCAACCAGACCTCGTCGATGGCGGGCGGGGTGTACGTCGGCTTCTCCACCGCCTACGGCGGCCGCACGTCGATCAGCAACAACGTCATCCTCGGCAACCGGTCCTACGCCGGACCGGGCGGGGGGATCGTGATCTATCCCCTCTACACCTCCGGAAACTCCCTGGAGGTGGCCATCAGCGACAACTACATCGTGGGCAACCGCTCCTTCCTGTCGCGCGGAGGGGGGGTGGCCATGCAGACCAACAGCTTCTACGGCTACAACACGCTGAGCCTCAAGATGGCCGGGAACACCATCATGGGGAACCACGCCAAGGCCGGCGCGGGGGTGGACTTCAACCTGGCCACCATGACCGACGCCGTGGAGCTGACCTTCGACAACAACCTCGTCGCGGACAACAAGGCCACCGGCGAGGGGGGCGGGTTGACGACGGCCGGGCTGGGGATGCTGAGGGGGACGCTTTCCGGCTCCACCATCGCTTCCAACACCGCGGGGACGGGGGCGGGGGCGGGACTCACCATCGGCCCTGCCGTGTCGGTCGATCCGGCGTTCATGGCCCGGGACCTGATCGTCTGGAACAACATCAGCGACGACAGCTCGGGCCCGGTGACGGCCATCCACTCCGACTTCGGCAGCGGCGGGGTCCCTGGCGCCGGCAACATCTCCGCGAACCCCTTCTTCGTGACCGGGCTGAGGAGCCGCTTCTACCTGCGGCAGAACGATCCGAACAACCCCGCCAGCCCGGCCATCGACGCGGGGAGCATGGGGGCCGCTCCGGCGGGCAACGACGCCCTCACCACCGCGGCGGACGGGTCCCCGGACATGGGCACCGTGGACATGGGCATGCACTACGCCCCCGCGCCTCCCGATTCCCCGGACCCCATCCAGGTCTTCAGGGTCGATCCTCCCTCGGGGGACATGAGCGGCACCGACTGGGTCCTGATCCGGGGCAAAGGATTCGATCCCGGCGCACGCGTGAACTTCGGCACGCCGCAGGCGGTGAACACCATCCACATCTCCCACTCCAAGATCCTGGCGCAGCCGCCGCCCAGGGACGCCATCATCGTGGACGTCATCGTGACGAACCCGGACAACTCGTCCGCCTCGGTTGTCTCGGGGTTCAGGTACCTCGACAACATGCCACCCGTCTGGCAGACGACCAGCGGAGCCCAGACGGCGACCAGCCCGCTGGACTGCCAGCGGAGCCTCATCGTGGACTGGAACGCGGCGACCGACGCCATGACGCCTCCGGTCAAGTACGACGTCCACAAGTTTCTGTGCGATCCGGCGCCGGCCGGGGCCTCTCCGCCCTGCCTGAACTATCTCGATTTCATCCCCACGGCGGCCAACAAGGTGGCCACCACGTCGGAGCTGTCGTACTACGACACCGCGTTCTCCTCGAGCGGAGCGGATCCCAAGTTCCTCTACATCGTCCGGGCGATCGATTCGCACAACCCGCTCAACCGGGAGCTGAACCTGTCCAAGCGGCTCGGGACCGCCGGCCGCAACACCGGCGACACCACTCCTCCGGCGGCGGTGGGGAACACCCTGGACGTGACCGGCGGCGGCTTCATCGACTGGGCCTTCTCCAGGGGCGCCAGCTCCTACGGCCTCTACCGGCGCACCAACGCTGCCGACTACGCCAACCCCCCGGCGATCACGCCTTTCCTGGTGCTGACCGCCGCCAACAACGACCTCGACCTGGACGGGTTCGTGGACACCCAGTTCAACGACACCGGCGTGCCCGCCGTCGGGCAGTGCTTCTTCTACAAGGTCACCGCCCGCGACGTCTGCAACATCGAGACCAAGAACGAGCTGCTCCCCTGACCTGGTGAGTCTCGCCGGCCGCCTGCTCCCCGCCGTTGTTGCGCTCCTTCCGGCGGCTTCCGCGGCATCCGCGCCGGCGGGATTGCAGGCCGGAGAGCTCGAGGCGCCGTTCGCGGTTGGGGCGGGCCGGACCGGCTGCGGCGGGGTCGAGGGGGACTGGTATCCCGCTCACGACATCGCCGATCCACGCGACGTGTCCTTCCGCTCCTCCGGCGTGGAGAACGAGACCTGCCTGGTGAGCCGGAGGCTCGGGCCGCATCACGGCATCTCGGCCCTCCTCAGCGCGCGCGAGGGACCGGCTGGCTTCGCCCTGCGGTACATCGACGAGAACCGCTACACCGGGATCTATCTCGACATCGCCGCCGGTCTGGTCACCGCGCGCGCCTGGAACCACGAGCGCTCCACGCTCCTCGGCTCCTCCACCTTTCCAGCGCCGCGGGAGCCGGTCCGGGTCACGGCGGCTGCGGCCGGGGGGCGTCTCGTGGTCCTGGTGGAGGGCCGGCGCGTCCTGTCGGCCGAAGGAGTCGAGCCGCTGGGGGAGAGGACGGCGCTGCTGGCGGGACCGCTGGCGAAGGGGGAGTTCTTCCGGCCCGCCGTCTTCGGCCTGAAGGGTCAGGTCAACGCCTTCATCGACGCGGCCGCCCCGCCTGCCGCGAAGGTGGGGGCCGAATACGCGATGGACCTTCCCTGCGCCTCGCTCCAGGCCGCGTCCGGCCGGCCGGTGCCGTGCCGGCTCGAAATCGCTTCCGGCTCGCTTCCTCCCGGCATCCGGCTGACGGACCATGGCCGCCTGGTGGGGCGTCCGGAGGCGGCCGGAGTCTTCGTCTTCGGACTGAGGGGAGGCCGGCCGGGCGGGCCGCCGCGCCGCTCGTTCTCCCTGCGCGTGGACGGAGTGAGCTGGCCGCGTTTTCCGCACGATCCGCGAACCGGCGCCGAGCGGGAGCTGGCCCTGCTCTACACCCCCGACGACATCGGCCAGACCGTCACCTGGGAAGGGCTCGGCCGGCCCGATCGCCGCCTCTTCCTGCTCCACCGGGACCATCCCGAGCTGAAGATCACCCTGACTCTCTGTCCCGCCAACCGCTACGCCGCACCTGTCGTGTGGCGGGATCGACCCGAGAGCGTGTCTGTTTGGCGGGAGATCGCCTCGGGCCTGCTTCATCCCTGGCTGGAGCTGGGAGGACACGGGCTGACCCACTCTCCCGATGGCGACAACGACCTGCACCATCACGAGTTCTCGGTCACCCAGACAGGCTGCAACGTGGATCACTCGCGGCTGGGAGATCGCGCCTACTGCCTTCGCCGGTTCGCCGCCATCCGACGCGAGGCCCGCGCCGCGGGGCTGCCGGATCGGGTCCTGACCGTCTTCCGGTTTCCGGGCGTTCAGGATAGTCCCGAAGCGCTGCGCGCGGCCGCGCGGCACGGCGTCAGAGGCATCCTGGGGTCGCGGCACCTCGACGAGCCGGGCCGCGAATGGTGGGTGCCGCTGCCCGGAGGAGGGGAGCTTCTCGAGATCCAGAGCGTGCCGATGCTTCGGGCATTCGCGCTGTCGGCGGAGCTCGAGGCGAAGCTCGCCTCGGGTGATCTGCGACCATCGGATGTCTCCGGCAGCCGGGAATTTCTGGCCGCAGTGTCGCGCGGGCGGGCGGTCATCGACTCGATCGAGGGGAACGGCGGGATCGTGAACCTCTTCAATCACTGGTGGGAGACTTTCCAGGAGATAGGCGGCGCGATGCCGCGCTACTCCGTCCTGGACGCCGTCCTGAAGGACGTCTTCGAGCGTCGCCTCGGGCGCGTCTGGTATCCGAGGTCGAGCGAGCTGGCTCTCTGGCTGGAGACGCGGCGCCGCGCTTCGATCCAATGGGAGCAAAGCCGCGGCGCCGTCATGGTGAGGATCGCTCCGCCGCGCGAGCGGGTGCAGGATGGCGTGCGTCTGCCCGAAGCGTCCGTCCTACTTCATCTGCCGGCCGGATTCGGAAGGGTGCGGGATGTGCGCCTGGCCGGCCAGCCGCTCAGTGCGGAGAGATGGCGCAGCGTGAAGGACGGATTGGTGGCCACGTTTCCACTGGACGGACCGACCATCCTTGAGGCACTGGCGGCCGGGCCGGGTGGCTCCTGAGTCCGCCGGATCGGTGGGTCAGGGAGTGCCGGCGCCGGCCGCGACCTTGAGTATCTTCATACCCGCTTGGCGCGCCGACTCCTCCAACGAACTGACGTGATCCTCCGGAACGACCCAGTAGTCCACTCCGAACCGCCGGCTCAGGCGCATGACATCCTCGTCGCGAAGATCGTCGAAGACGCGCGACAGCTCCGCCCGGGCCTCGTGAATTCTCCAGTCGGGCCGGATGACGGCGCCGGCCGCGGCCAGGCGCTCGCGCCAGGCCGTGACATAGGAGGGCTGCCAGAGGATCGCCGACACGTCCTTCCAGGTCAGAAAGACCGGGCGGCGCGAAAGAGCGCGGAATGAATCCCACTCGGACGGAACGAGAAAAGTGGCTTGGGGCTCGGTGTTGTCCTGGGCCCAGCGGGCCGCCGCGAGCTCGGACGCTGGAGGGCGCAGCAGGACCCGGCCGGCGAGGTCCCCTCGGGCCAGGCCGGGGGCGACGACGCGGCAGGCCACCAGGACCATGATCCCCGACAGGAGCATCGGCAGGCGCGAGCGGCGCTCCACGATCCAGCGGCGCACGTGCGGCAACGCGAGCACCACGACCACCGCGGCCACGGTGAAGCTCGCGAACAGCCTCTGCCAGAGGGAGATGCCGGCGATCAGCGCCGTGGCCGCCAGGGCCCTTCCTTCCATGGAGCTTTCTTCTTCCGACTGCCTCGCCATGACGGCCGCAAAGAGCGCGGCTCCCAGCGGATACCAGAGGTCGGTGGCGCGCCCCGGCTGGAGCATCAGCGGAGCAGGATCGCGCAGGACGTGCCCGGCCACGAAGGCCGCGGCCAGCCAGGCCGTTGCCACGGCGCTCCAAAGCGTGGCCATCCAGAAGAAGGAGCGCTCTTCGATCCGGCGGCGGAAGGACGCAGCGGCCAGAGTGACCAGAGCCATCGTCAGCGCGAACCGGAGGCAGGCCGGCCTGGCCCAGGTGAGAGGAAAGAGGTGGTAGTGCAGCCAGACGCGGCCGGTCTCCAGCCATGGCTCGCCTGTGCCGCTTCCTCCGGCCAGCAGGCCCGCCGAGAAGAGGATGGACGGGAGCGAAAGGGCAAGGAACAGGGCCGAGGCAGGCAGCCACCGTCGAAGCGACCCTTTCCCGGCGAGGAATACAAGGGGAGCCAGATAGGTGCAACCGAACGCTCCATAGAGCGGGTTGGATGTCCAGGCGGCGGCCAGCCAGAGCGCCGCCGGCCAGCGGCGTGTCTCGATCACCGATGCCGCCGAGAGCAGGATGAAGGCGACGGCCAGCCCGGTCTGTTCGAAGTAGGCGCTGACCAGAGTTCCCGCTCCCGGCCTCTGGATGTCGGCGCCCAGGCCGAGAATGGCCATGGCGGCGACGGGCGCAGCTCTGCAGGCCGGGGCGAGGGCCGCCGCGACCCGGCCCACCCCCAGGAGGAGGAGGAACCGCTGGACGAGAAAGCCGATCACCAGGAGCGGCTCGACCGGAATCAGCCGGGCGAGCGCGGCCACTCCCCACCACAGCAGCGAAGCGTAGTCCTTCAGCGTCGCGGCGAAGGGGTCTCCCGGGTAAAGCGAACGGTCGTTGATCCAATGGATCAGGGGGACCTGAAGGCTCTGGTTGTTCCACTGGATCCCCATCCCGGTGATGGGGATGGACAGGAAGCTCAACAACAGCGCCCAGCGTGCCACCGTGCGGCCGGCCGGAGCCGAAACCCCGTCCCCCGACGCGGTCGTCCGTCCCGCGGCGCTCCCAAGGCTTGCTTTCACGGTCTCGCCGAGCGCGCATAGAGACTGAATCGAGAGGTCCGGAGGTCGAGCCTGTAGCCGGACTCGAGCAACGCTCTGAGCTCGTCGAAGTCTTCCAGCTCCGATGCGCTGTCTCGATCGTTGCCCACCACCCGAGGCATGACGTCGCCATGCACGACGACCATGGCGGCGGGAGGGGTTCTGCGGAGGTCCTCCATCAGGCGTGCCCTGGCTTCAGCGCGTCCCCACTCCACGCGCTGCGGCTGGTTCTGGATGTAGCGGCTGGCCGGCATCCGATCGGACATCAGGTAGAGAACCGGCTCGAACCCCCAGACGTGGACGCGCGAGCCGGGTGGCGTCTGTTGCCTGAGCCACTCGGCCGCGAGACGGTTCTGCGCGGCATCCATGTCGTTGCGGCTGTGCAGTCGGTCCTCGATCTCCACCCTCGATGCGGGACGAAGGAGGGCCGCGAGCCTCAGGGCCGCCCGGCGGATGAGCGGCTCATCCTTCGCTGAAAGCTGGCCGAGAGTGGGCAGCAGGAGCAGGGCCAGGGAGGCCATGCCGAATGCCGCTGCCGCGGCCCGCCGATGAGAGGCGATCCGCCACAGCTTCCATAGGCCCCATCCGGCCAGGAGGGACGCCAGCGAGAGCGCGGCGCCCTGATGGTAGGCGAAGAACTTTCCCTGGGCGGCCACGCCCAGGAGCAGCAGCACCAGAACGCCGCCCACGTGCACGACGGCCTCGCGCTCGCGCGGAGCGGCCGGGGCGAACGCCAGCAGCAGGAGGATCCCCGGCAGCGTCAGGTTGCCGAAGAGCACAAGGCCTTGCTGGAAGGCGAACAGCACGAAGAAGAGGGGCGAGGCCCGCCCGGCGTCCACCGCGGCGTAGCGTGGCACGAAGACGAACAGGGTCTCCACGAGGTCGGACAGTGCCCCGTGCCAGGCGAACCAGAGAGCCGTGGCGGCCGCGGGCGCCGCGAAGCCCGCGATCATGGCCGCGGCCGGTCCGAGCGTCCGGATCCCGGCTCCTCCCGAGCGACGGCGCGCCATGACGGCGAGAGCTGCACCGATCAGCACCCCCGATCCGAGAAACGGTTTCAGAACGAAGGCGCAGCCGTGCAGGCAGCCCGCCGCCGCGCAGCGCAGCCAGGCGCGAGGCCCGAGCGGGCGCTCCACGGCGGCGTCCGCGGCCAGGACGGCCCAGGCGATCAGAACCGCGCCGAAGCTCTCCGCCTGTGCCGTGTGCCAGAAGTCGAGCTGCACGTGCCCCCAGACGGCGAGCGTCCCGCCGAACAATCCGGGCAGCGAAGACCCGAGGCGGCGCCGGGACAGCAGCACGAACGCGGCGACCAGGGACGCGAAGCCGGCCGCCTCCAGCAGCCGGACGGCGAACACCCCCTCGCCGAACAGCGCGCGGGCAAGCGCGTAGACGAAGAAGATTCCGGGAGGCTTGATGTCCCAGACATCGCGGTAGGGAACGCCTCCTTCCGCCATGACCCGGGCCACGACCTCGAACAACGCGCTGTCACGGCCGTGATGGAAAAGAAGGAGACAACCCAGCAGTACGCTGGTGATAGACATTGCAGCCGCAGCCGCACACAGGTTGGCAGCGCTGGAGAACTCCTTGAATTGGCTCACGCGGCCGCTGAAGCCTCAGTCAGAACTGCCCGCAGGCATTCGGCGGGATCTCGGTGAGGGTGCACTCCGGATCCGCCACGCACGAGTAGTTGCAGCAGCCTCCCGGACCACAGGTGCTCGTGAACAGGCAGCGATTACCCGTAGAACAGTACTCGACGATGCAGGGGCCGCAAGGGGGCGGAGGGGGCACTGGAGGCAGCAATGTGTCGATCAAGTAGACATCTGTATAATCCGGGACCCCATTCTGCTGCGCAAAGTTGCTGTCGAACAGAACATGCCTTCCGTCACGGCTCAGCGATGCGCGAGGGAGCTGCCAGTACCGATTCGGGACGTCCCTGCTTCGATGATGGGCCAACCGGTGCAGGTTCCCGCCGTCGAGACGCACGATCAAGAGCTCGTTGAAGTAGTTGCCCCATAGGTCCTCCCATTCAGCTGGAGGGTTTAGCGATCGAGTGGAAGGCGTGGCGATGTCAGGCGGAAAGTCATTCGTACTGATGAGTGCCCAAGGGTGTCCGTCATCGTTATTGATCGATACATGCACGGATTTTCCGAACCAAGGACCGCCACTGGGAGCGGCATGTGCCCAGGTGATGAGGCAGGTCCTTTCTCCTGTCTGGATTTTGACCTTCTCGATGCCCGGGGAGCAGCCAGGCGGACATGGGCCGTCCGTATCAGCGCAGTAGTCCTGCGCCCCGCTGTTGTCGAGTACGATGATCTCTTCTCCGTCCAGGTCGAGCCCGGAATCACTGTGCCCCCCGAATGTCAATACGTTGTCCACCCATTCTCCGCTCGAGCCGTCGAAGACATTGTACCCGGGCTCTACGGTACCTGGCGAAAAGCGGCAAATGACGTTGGCGTGCTTCGGAGTCAGTTCAGATTTGTAGAGAACGGGGCAGTTGTCCAGGGGACAAGTCGTAGCTCCGGGATGGCCTCTTCCGTCGAAATCGGGATCGTGACATGTGTCGCAGGCCAGTCCTGTGCCATCGTCATCTCCGTCCTCCTGGCCCGGGTTGTAGACGGTGGGACAGTTGTCTCCTTGGGATGTCCATACGCCGTCGCAGTCCGGGTCCTTCGTCTCGTTACAAGCGGCGATGCTGCTGTCATTGGAGAGCTCGAACCCGGCGAGGAGAGTGAAGAACGCGAGAAAGAGGACCTTTACGGATGATGCAGAACGGACCCTAGGCATGCAGACCTCCTGGATTTCGATGGGCTGCCGTCAGCGCCCGATATGCTCTGTGATTCTCCTCACGAGTCAGGGCTCGACGGGACTGGACGGCCGGAGCTGGCCGGGCCGGTGCGACACCCTGACGGTGGCCGAAGCGAGCGCCTCGTTGCCGGTCTGGTCCACGGCCGAGTAGACGATGGTGTAGGTCCGGCCGTCGCCGGTGCGGGAGCGCTCGCCGCGCAGAAGGAACTCGAAGTCTGCCGTGCCGAAGTCCGCCTCCTGGATGTCCCTCGTGCTATGGCCGTCATCCTGACCGGGTGCGTCGTCGGGCTCGCTGCTGGTGATGGAGACCAATGAGACCCTGGCATCTCCGCAGGCGTCCTCGGCGGCCACGGTCGCCACGATGGTGTAGAGCCTGCCACTCACGACGGGAAGCACGGCGGGAGAGACGCTGACCGAAAGGATCGGAGGCGTCTCGTCGCGTCCCAGGCACACCGCCAGACGGCGGATCCGGTTGCTGTGCGTGGCCGCCACGTGGATCGACCCATCGGGAGCTACGGCGATCCCTTCCCCGGTCAGAGGAGCGTCGATCGCGGGTCCGCCGTCGCCGCCGAATCCAAAAAGGTCTGAGCCGGCGATGGTGTCGATGATCCCCGTGGCGGCATCGACGCGCCGGAGGCGGGTTCTGCCCAGGAGGAGCACGCTCCCCGTCGCGTCGATGGCAATGTCCGCCACAGAGCCCAACGGCGCCTGGGTGGCCAAGCCCCCGTCACCACCGGCCGGGAGGAACGAGCCGTTCCCGGCCACGGTCGTCAGGAGACCCGTCGCGGCATCGATCTTCCTGACGTAGAGCCCGTCGAGGAAGTAGAGATTGTCGGCGGCATCGAAGGCCAGCCTCTTGGGACGGCCGATGGAGGAGCCTGCGGCCGGCGACCCATCCGGAGACCGGGTCCACACTCCCCATATGCCCGCCACCGTGGAGATGAGCTGCGTGCGGGAGTCCACCTTGCGGATGAGGCCCCTCCACTCTTCGGCGATGTGGAGGTTGCCGTGGGAGTCAAAAGCGATCCCCGCCGGGGTTTCCAAAAGAGCGTCCGTGGCCGTGACTCCGTCCTCCCAGCTGCGCCCGCCTCCCACGGCGGCGCGGATCTCTCCCGAGGATGCGTCCCGGCGATAGACGATGTGCGAGGGATCCGCGGGTCTGGTGATCCGGCTGGAGAAGAACAGATCGCCGTTTTCGGCGACGAGCAGGTTGTCCGCCTCTCTCATCATTGAGGTCGTCCCCGAGATCGGCAGAGTCTCGATCACGCCGGCTGAGCTGACCCGGCGAAAGCGAGCATTCCCCTTGTCCGCGATGACCAGCCGGCCGGCGGCGTCGAAGGCGACGTCGGAGGGCTGGAAGAGCGAGCCTGCCACAGCCGGCCCGCCGTCGCCTCCGGCACCGCCTTCTCCGCTGCCGGCCACCACGGCGACGTCTCCGGTGGCCGCCTGGCGCCGGCAGACCCGGTGTCCTGCCTGATCGGCCGCGTACAGGTTGCCCGCCCGATCGAAGGCAACGCGCCCGAAGAGGCCTGGCGGGTCGGTGGTCAGAATACCGGTGGACAGGTCCAGGCGGCGCATGGCGCCAGTGAACCCGTCGGCGATGAGAAGGTCGCCCGCCAGATCGAACGACACCGCCCTGGGGAGGAGACGCGCCTCGAGAGCGTGGATCCCGTCCCCGGTCATATTTCCCCCGCCGGCCACGGTGGTGATGATGCCCGTGACCGCGTCCAGGCGCCGCACTCTGAGGCTGGAGTCGTCGGCGATGTAGACGTTCCCTTCCGGATCGACCGCCATGTCATCCGGCGAAGAGAATTCGGCCGAGGCGCCGCCCGCCAGGACCGTGAGGCTCCCGGACGCGGGATCCACCCGTACGACCTGGGCGTGAAAGGTGAACTCGACGCTGGCGTCAAGAACGTAGAGGTTCCCCAGCGCATCGACATCGGCGGCCACGGGGCGCCGGAACGACCACTGGGTGGCCGGAGTGGGTCCGCCGCCGCCGCCCGCCACGGTGCTGATGATCCCGGTGGCCGTGTCGATCCGCCGGATGCGGCGGTTCCCTTCGACTCCCAGCAGAGGACTGTCTTCCACGAAGACCGTCAGTCCGCCGTCCACCACGTACACCGCCTCCCCGCCGGGAGAGACGACGACATCGTGCACGCCGTGGAAGTATGCCCTGGCGGCCGGGCCGCCGTCGTTGCAGCACCATCGGTGGGAGGCGCCCGCGAACACGGTGAGGATGCCGTCCTCGTCCACCCGGTAGATCCTGTCGTGGCCGCGCGATGCCACGAGAAGATCTCCATCAGGCAGGACAGCGACGGCGACGGGCTCGAAGATGTTCGCCGACAGAGCGGGGATGCCGTCCGGTCCGCCGCCGGCCACCGTCTCGACGTGGAGGACCTTGGAGGAGCCGGTCGACAGCAGGACGATCGCCGGGAGCAGCCAGAGTCGGATCATGGGCGTCCCTCCTTGGGGAGGAGTCCTTCAGACTCTCTTCATACTCTGATCAACCCTGGAATACAAGCTCTCATTGTGAGGGCGGTAGTGCGAGGGCCCCTTCCGCCGCCGGAGCCGAGCGGGCGAGCGCCTCCTCCCGGATGATCTCGAAGAGGCGCGGGTCGGCCCCGGAGCGGCAGAAGTACCAATGGTACCCATCCTCGGGCCGGCCGCTCTTGGGTATCACACCCGCCAGCTCGTAGCCGTTCGCGCCCGTGAAGCGGTGCAGGAGCTTGGTCATCTCCTCCCAGCGGTCGGCTCCGGGAGGCGTCCACCGCTCCGCATAATGTGGTGTGTCCACGTGGAACATCACCAGGTCGGGCGACTGGGAGAACAGATAGTCCTGGGTCAGGCCATGATGGGCGATGTGCTCGTCGTTGAGGCCGAAGGGATCCACGGCGCGCCACCGGGACAGGTACGGTAGATAACCCGCTTCGGTGGCGACCATGGTCGGCCGGGCCGCTGCGAGCTCTGAGAGCAGCACGCCGATCGTGTACCGGTCATCGAAGGCGCCGCGGTAGCCGCTGGCTCTCACCATCCAGGGACCCGACGCGGCCAGGACCAGGGCGAGCGCCGCGGAGGCGGCGGAGGCGGGGCCGAGGCTCTTCTCGCGGAGGCGAGGGAGGAGTCCATCGAGAGCGGGAGCGGACAGAAGCAGCAGCGCGGCGAACGAAGGGAAGAGGAACCTGAAGCCGAGGTCCTGGATCATGGCGAACTTCAGATAGAGGAGCATCCCGAAAAGCGCCACCCCGGCCAGCGCCAGCCAGGCCCGCCGCTTCTGCGCGGGCGCGCGGGGGAGCCACAGAAGCCCCAGGAGCAGGGGGGCCGCGCAGAAGCGGACCGAGAAGCGCGCGATGCGAGCGGCCGAGGCATGATTCAGCCAGCCCTCCGAGGACTTCACGTAGAAGGTGTTGGGGAGCGGGAAGCCGAAGTACCACCAGCGCCAGGCGAAGTAGGCCAGTCCCGGAAGCACGAGCAGCAGCGCCTGCCGAGCCAGGAAGCGCTTGCCGAAGACCGACGGCCGGAGGATCCAAAGCGCGACGTAGAGCGCGCACCCCATGGCCACCCCTTCCGGCCTGGCGAGCGCCAGCAGCAGCACGACGGCCGGCAGCGCCCTCTCCGCGCGCTCCGAGGGGGGCCCGGTCATCAGCCGCCAGGCGAGGAGGAAGGCCGCCAGAAGGAGCAGCGTGTAGAGCGGCGTGCCGAAGCCGGTCCCGGCGTGCAGGGCGGCCGTCGATCCGCCGAAGGCCAGCGAGACCGCCAGGACGGCCGGCGGACCCGCCTCCATCACCCGCCTGGCCCCCGCATACAGGAGGATGGCCGCGCCGGCCGCGATCCCCATCCCCAACCAGGGCGCCCCTGAAAGAAGAGGCATCCCCAAAGAGGACGCCCCGGCCAGGATCAGGAGCCAGAGGAACTCGGTGGCCCCTTCCACCGGATCCTCGCCGATGTTCCAGACGATCCCGTGCCCCGCGGCCAGGTGATCGGCGTACCGGAAGAGAATGCAGGCGTCCTCGGCGGGGACCGGCCGGACGGCCAGCAAGACGGCCGCCAGCAGGAGCAGGGGGAGGGAGAGCAGGAGAAGGTCGGACGACCGCGGCCGCACGCGCGGCAGTGTATCACCCGGGCGTCTTGCTCCCCGGCGGACGGAGAAGGTACCTTTTCCACATGCAGGCGCTCGCCCGCGCTCTCGTCGTCCGCCGCGACAGGCCGCACCTTCTCGTCCTCGGCATCGCCCTGTTCCTCCTGCTGGCCACCGTGGTCCTCGGCGTTTCGGTCCCCACCGTCTTCACGGGCCTGGCCATCCTGGCCGCGGCGCTGGCCACCTTGATCAAGCCGGAGATCGGCGTGCACGTGCTGGTGGTCAACGCCCTGGTCGGCCTGACCCACGTCATGGAGATGCCGCGCATCGGGCCGCTGTCGGCGCCCATCGTGATCGAGGCCTTCCTGATGGCGGCGCTGGCGTTCCAGGCGGCGTTTCTCAGAAAGAGGGTCCCCTTCGGCACCCTCCAGCACCTGCTGATGGGCCTGCTTGCCGCCTGGATCCTGATCTCCCTCTTCGCCGGGGCCTTCGTGGGACCGGACAACTTCCAGGAGTATCGCAACCTGTTCCTGGTGCGGCTGGTGATCTTCCTGCTGGTGAGCGGCGTGATGACCACGCTGGCCCACGTGCGGCGGCTCATCGCCACCTTCATGATCTCCAACGTCGGCCTGCTGGCGGTGGCCGGAGCGGTGCGGCTGGGGTACTTCGGCCAGGAAAAGGTCATCACCTCCCAGGAGCTGGAGAGGACCGGCGCCCTGGTGCAGAACCCCAACGAGCTGGCCTTCCACCTGACCACCATGATGGTGCTGTGCGTCTTCACCCTGCTCGGGTCGCGCTCCATGACCGTCAAGCTGGCCATGCTGGCGCTGGCCGCGGCCGACCTGTTCGGCATCATGTCCACGCTGTCCCGCTCCGGCTTCATCTCCATGTGCGTGGTGGTGGCCTTTCTGCTGGTGAAGCTGACTCGCAACGTGAGGGCCCTGGGGGTGATGGCCCTGCTGCTGGCGGCGGGCTGGCTGATGGTCCCCGAGGCGCTCTTCACCCGGTTCGCCCGCATCGACGAGGTGAAGGACGTCGACCGGGTGAAGATCTCCCAGGTGGGGGCGGCGATGGCGCTGGACAACCCGGTGACCGGGGTGGGGCTGGGCAACTACGTGAAGGTCTTCTGGGACTACAACGTCTCCAACATGAAGCGCGCCGCCCCGTCGCACAACATGTACCTCGACCTGGCCGCGCAGATGGGGCTTCCGGCGCTGGGGCTCTATCTGGCCATCCTGGTGGTCACCTGGCGCGGAGTGCGGAAGGTGGAGCGGGACCTGGCGGCGCAAGGCAGGACGCGGTCCTTCGCCTACCTGTTCGCGCTGGCCATGCAGGCCTTCCTGGTGAACCTGGCCGTCTTCGGCCTGTCGGGGGACGTGGAGTTCGACTACAGCGCCTTCGTGCTGCTGGGGATGACCCTCACGCTGTTGAGGGCCCATCGCGAGGGGCGCACCCTGGAGGGCGCGAGCCCGGCGGAGGCGCGATGAGCCGGCGGCCGGACGGACGGGTGGTGCCTCGGGGCGGAATTGAACCACCTACGCAGGGATTTTCAGTCCCTCGCTCTACCGATGAGCTACCGAGGCACCGGACGGAATCAGCGTGGAGATGAAGGGGAGCTGAAGCCGCCGCAAAAATATCCGACCCTCCGCCTCGCTGTCAACGCGCCGGGCGCTCCGGAGGGTGCGGACCGCGCCCCTTGCCGTGCGGCGGAGCCGGCGCCTGAGGCGGCGCGGTGCGCGCCCCGTTGCCGGGAGCCGGAGCGGGGACGGCCACGGGGCCCGCGGCGGGAGCCGTTCCGGCCGCCGCGGCGGTGCGCACCAGGCCGAGCGCCTGGCGCAGCTTCGCCTCGACCTGCTCGCGCACGTCGGCGTTCTCCTTGAGGAAGACGCGGGCGTTCTCCCGCCCCTGCCCGATCCTCAGGTCGCCGAACGACCACCAGGTGCCGCTCTTCTGGACCAGCCCCTTGTCCAGGCCCAGGTCGAGCAGGTCCCCCTCCCGCGAGATCCCCTCGCCGTAGATGATGTCGAACTCGCAGATGCGGAAGGGGGCGGCCATCTTGTTCTTCACCACCTTGGCCTTGGTCCGGCTGCCGATGACCATCTCTCCTTCCTTGATGGAGGCGACCTTCCGGATGTCGATCCGCACCGAGGTGTAGAACTTCAGGGCGCGGCCGCCGGTGGTGGTCTCGGGGTTGCCGAACAGCACCCCGATCTTCTCGCGGATCTGGTTGATGAAGATGAGGCAGGTGTTGGTCTTGCTCACCACGCCGGCCAGCTTGCGCATGGCCTGGGACATCAGCCTCGCCTGCAGCCCCACGTGGCTGTCTCCCATCTCTCCCTCGAGCTCCGCCTTGGGGACCAGCGCCGCCACCGAGTCCACCACGATCACGTCCACGGCCCCCGACCGGACCAGGATCTCGGCGATCTCCAGTGCCTGCTCGCCGTTGTCGGGCTGGGAGATCAGGAGGTTGTCCACGTCCACCCCCAGCTTGCGCGAGTAGTCGGGATCGACGGCGTGCTCGGCGTCGATGAAGGCCGCCATCCCGCCGCGCCGCTGGGCCTCGGCGATGACGTGCAGGGCCAGGGTCGTCTTGCCCGAAGACTCCGGACCGTAGATCTCCACCACGCGCCCGCGGGGCACCCCGCCGATCCCCAGGGCGGCGTCGAGCGAGATGCAGGTGGTGGAGATGGCGCTGACCTCCTGCACCTCGCGGCTGCCCAGCCGCATGATGGCGCCCTTGCCGTGATCCTTCTCGATCTGGGCGATGGCGTTCTCCACCGCCTTGGACTTGCTGGTGGTCTCCTGGGCCATGCGATCTCCTTTGATGGGGCGGGTCGGGCGGAGGGCCGGATTCCGCTGAGTGGAGCTTCGACGGGACGGGCATTCTACAGCACCCCGTGCAGGGGTGTAAACCAGAGCGTCTAACCCAACGGTGTGAACTTTGGGCGTCGGCGAGAAGCCGCGGAGAGCCGTAAAAATCGCCGGATCATGGGTTTCCGGGTTGACAGTCCCCGGAGTGGAACGTATTATCGCGATGTTTCGCGGCGCCGGTGGACGATCGAAAAGGGACGTGGGCCCCGCGGCGGCGAGTCGGGAGCTCGCAGCGCCCTCCACGTTCTGATCGGCCGCACGACGCTGAACATCAACAGCCCAGGGGCGGGTCCAAACCTCATTCCCTCCGGCTCGGGAACCTCAAGAGTCCCGGCTCCCCCCAGGGCGTTCCAGACGCGTCGAGAGGTTGCCTTGGCACAGTCCCTCTTCCATCGTTTCGTTCTTGTCGTCGCCCCCACGCTCGTGGTCCTGTCCGGCTGCGCCGGCGTGGACAGCCGTCGCGTGGCCCGCACCGCACCCGAATCGCCGGCCGAGGCCGCCGAATCCGACAACCACGACGCCAGGAACGAAGCGGTCGCCGCCGAGGAGGGCAGCGCCGTCGCGGGTGTGGAGGCGCAGGTCTCCCAGGAGCCAACGGCCCAGGGCGAGGACCAGGTCGAGGACGTGATCGCCAGGGCGCAGGAAGAGTTCGACCTGGGCCTCAAGGCGCTGCGCGTCGGCAACCCCGAAGGAGCGCGCGAGCGGTTCGATCGCGCCGTGCAGATCTACAACGACTCGGGGATCCCGCTCGATCAGAGCGCGCGGCTGCGCAGGGCCTACGAGAAGCTGGTCGAGGAGATCGCCGCCCTGGAGTCCGAGACGGGCGAGGAGCCGGATGCCGACCCCGACGCCGTGCCGTCGCCGACCGAGAAGCTCGACGACATCACCACCACCCTGACCCCCGAGCAGACCGAGGAGGTCCTGGAGAAGGTCGCTCCCGAAGCCAGGGAGGTCTCCTTCGACATCCCCATGGTGGTGAACGAGAAGGTCCTGGGGTGGATCGACATCTTCAAGAACCGGAAGGACTTCAGGAACTCCTTCCTGGGCGGGTACGAGCGGTACGGCTGGTACGAGAAGATGATCCACCAGACGCTGCGCGAGGAAGGGCTCCCGTCCGATCTGATCTACATGGCCTTCCTGGAGAGCACCTACAAGACCAGCGCCTACTCCCGCGCCCGGGCCAAGGGGATCTGGCAGTTCATGACCCCCACCGGCCGGCAGTACGGCCTCAAGGTGGACCGGTTCGTGGACGAGCGATCCCACCCCGAGAAGTCCACCCGCGCCGCCGCCCGCTACATGAAGGATCTCTACGGCATCTTCGGCGACTGGCACCTGGCCATCGCCGCCTACAACACGGGCGCCGGCAACATCATGCGCGCCCAGCGCCGCAGCGGGAAGACCAGCTACTGGGATCTCGCCAGGACCAAGCACATGCGCCTGGAGACGAAGAACTTCGTTCCGGCCATCCTGGCCCTGGCCCTGATCTCCAAGGACCCGGCCAAGTACGGCTTCGACGGGATCCGGCACAACCCCACGCTCACCTACGACACCATCCAGGTCAGCGGGGCGACCAAGCTCTCCCTCATCGCGCAGCTCTCGGGCTCCAGCGACGACGAGATCCGTTTCCTCAACCCGCACCTGCGCCTGGGGGTCACGCCCCCTTACGAGAAGGAGTACGAAGTCCGCGTCCCGACGGGGCGGGGCCCGGAGACGCTGACCGCCTACCAGGCGCTGCCGGAGTCCGAGAGGATCACCCGCGTGGCCTCGACCCACACCGTGCGCCGGGGCGAGACGCTCGCCTCCATCGCCGCCCGGTACGGCGTCTCGGTGCGCGAGCTGTCGGCGATGAACGGCATCCGCAACGCCAACCGGATCAGCATCGGCACACGCCTGACCGTCCCGTCCATCCCCGGCGCGCCGGTGGACGCCGGGGAGGACAGGCCGCGGAGGGCGTCGCGTCCCTCCAAGTACGCGCCGTACCACGTCGTGCGCCGCGGGGACACGCTCTACCGCATCTCCCGCGCCTACGGCATCCCTCTGAAGAACCTGATGGCCTGGAACGGGCTGTCGGAGTCGTCCAAGCTGTTCCCGGGCTCGCGGCTGGTGGTGGGCAAGCAGGCGTCCTCGTCGGCGGCCCCCAGGCCGGCGCCGACTGACAAGACCTCGCCTCCCGCCGGCCTGGTGAGCGTGCCCGGCGGCGGCGAGGCCGCTCCGGACCCGGCAGGGGAGAAGATCAGCTACCGCGTGCGCCGCGGCGACAACCTGTTCCGCATCGCCCTGAAGTTCAACACCACGGTGGAGAACCTCAAGGCCTGGAACAAGATCACCGGCGACTCCATCAACGCCGGGGATGTCCTGACCATCTACCCGAACTAACCCCCCATCGCCACGGCGAGGGTCAAGGCAAGGCGGGCGGCCGCCTCGTGCGAGGTGGGGCCGCCCGTCACACGCACCACCGGCAGGCCCCTGCGGGGGAGGGGACCCGAGCCGGCCCCCTGCGGTCCCGGCGCGGGCCCGTCGGCGGCCGCCCCCGCGGCCTCGGCCGCGGCCGCCGCCAGCTCGTACAGAGACGGGGGGCCCCAGACGCTCAGCACGGGGCGGCCCGGTCCCGGCGCCGCGATCTCCAGCTCGACCGATCCGACGGCCCGGATGGCCAGCCTGTCGAGCAGCCCGGCCAGGGCGCGCGAGGCGGGGCCGGGCTCCGTCTCGTCCAGCAGCGCCAGGATCACCCCGCGCCGCGTGCGCACGTCCTCCAGCGACAGGATCCGGGCCGCTTCCACCAGCGCCGCCGCGCCCCATCGGGCCGGGTCGGACATCCCTCCCTCCGGGGCCGATCCCGGCCCGGGGTAGCGGGCGGCCAGCACGATCGCCTCGTCCTCCACGGGCCCGCTCCCCTCGATGTGCGCGAACAGGCTGGCGCCGGTCCGGCCGGCGCGGGTGATCGCCGCTCGCACGCTCACCCCGACGTCGAGCAGATAGGGCGCGAAGCGTGAGGCCGCGGGGATGGTGGTGGGCGGAGAGGCCAGGCGCGCGAAGGTGTGCCGGCCCAGCAGCTCCGCCCCCAGCTCGGCGCCCGCGCGCACGGCCAGCAGCTCGGGGACAGGGCCGGTGAAGGGGAGCCACGCCAGAAGCGGCTCCACCGAGCCGCCGGGAGGGAACGCCAGGAGCGGATCGAGATCGGATGGACCCTCGACCGCGCGGATCACCACCAGCGCGGAGGCGCCGAGCCGTCCGGCCCCTTGCAGCAGCCCCGCCAGCACCGCAGCGGCGTCGTCGCGCCCCGGGACGAGCCCCGACCCCTCGGACTCGGGCCGCTCCAGCGTCAGGATCACCCCTCCCTCGAAGCGCGGCCAGACCGTGGAGGACGGGGAGCGGCCGACGTGGATCAGCTCCTCCGGCTCGACCAGCAGCGAGGGATCGGAGGGAGGCACGTGAGTGGCGGCCGGCGGGATCGGGAAGGGCCGGGCCTCGAACTCCATCGCCTGGGCGCCCCGGTGCAGTCCCACCGAGGCCGCCGAGCCTCCGGGAGGGGCGGGCTCCAGCGTGAGGGAGGCGATGGAGAACGGGATCCTGTAGCCTTCGGGCGGCCGGGCCATTCCCGGCAGCGGCTTCGCGCCCAGCTCCTTCCACAGCGCGGCCACGGCGTCCGCGGCGGCCTCGCCCGGCTCAGCCCCCGCCAGCACCGTGCCCACCGCGGCCAGCGTCTCCCCCGCGAAGGCGCCCCCAAGAGGGTCGTCCATGAGGGAGACGCTCTCGCGCGGATGGTCGATCCGTGGCCGGGAGGAGGCGATCGTCCCGCCGGCGTCGAACAGGGCCCAGGCGTCCTCCCTGTGGCGCCACGCCAGCGCGAGCGGATCTCCGGAAGGCGATGCTCCGCCCGCGAACAGGGTCACTGTCCGGCCGGGGTCGGCGGGCGAGGCTGCGCTCCAGAGAAGAGAGCAGCCGGGCCCCTCGCAGGAGGCCTCGTCCCAGGACAGGCCGGCGGGGCCGAGACGCGGCCTGCGCGCCAGCCGGTCCCAGACCATCCCGGCCACGCGGTTGCGCTCCGGCCCTCCAAGGATCAGGAGCGATCGTCCGGCCAGATCCGCTTCCCGCAGCTCGTCGTCGCTGGCCACCACGCCTCCCCTTCCTGCGGCCGCCATGTGGGCCAGGCGGGTCAAGGGGTCCTCCGGATGCGCGAAGCTCCCGGCGGGAAGGACGTAGAGCTTCCTGTCGGACGAGAGCGTGTCCTCGAGACACGGGGGGACCTCTCCGGTGGCGAGGCGCCGTGGCACGTGGTGTCCGGGGTCGAGCCTCAGCCGCAGCGGGCGATCGTCGAGGTCGATCGCGAACGGGGTGGAGGCCTCGGTGACGGCGACCGCCGTCTGCGCGGGAGGAGCGCCCGGCGAGGCGGGAGCTGTCACGAGCGGGATGGAGAGCCGGTACGGCTCTCCTTCCTGCTCGATCCGCCCGGTGACCCGCCAGCCGGCCCCGTGGCGCGCGGCGGAGACCCCCTTCAGCGTCAGGCGAGGCAGTCCCGCCCGCTCCAGCCATTGCGCGGCGAAGGCGTCGAGCGGCGCTCCGGAGGACTCCTCGAAGGCTGCGAGGACGTCGTGCCAACCGGCCCGGCGGCCTGCCAGCGCCGCCGCCGCGTGCCGGAGCCCCTGGAGGAACGGCTCGTCGCCGAGCGTCCGCCGGAGCTGGTGAAGGACCATCAGAGCCCTGCCGGCGGCGGGGTCCGATCCCGGATCGTGGCCGGCGGCCTCCAGGCGCGACAGCGGGATCGGCCACTGCTCGGCGGGCCACCGCGCGGATCGCAGGGCCAGCCGGGCGCGGTCGTCGCGCGCCCCCTCCGTGTCCGCCGCCTCCCGCAGGAGCGGTCCGGCGAAGTAGCCGGCCAGCCCCTCGGCCCAGCTTCCCGACGACGGAGAGGCCATCACCTGGCACCCCCACCATTGATGGGCGATCTCGTGATCGAGCTTCCCGGCGACGTCGCCGGGGGCCAGCACGATGAGCGACGGCAGGCTCGATGGGGGCTGCTCCGGGAAAGGGGACTCGATCAGATCGAGCTTGGGGAAGGGAAAGCGTCCCGCCGCCGCCTCCATCCGATCGATGGCCCGCGCCGCCCGGCCCAGCAGCTCGCCCGCGCGGGCCGGGTCCTTCCCCGGCAGGTGCGCGGCGAGCGCGATGCCGGAGTGCTCCCGCGACGAGGAGGCGTAAGGGCCCGCCGCCACGGCCAGCCCCACGGAGGCGGCCGAGGCGGCGTGGCGGGCGGGGCTCCCGCGCGCGGGGCGCCCTTGCGTGATGACCGTCCAGCCTTCCGGAGCGCGCACGGTGACCGCGTGGAGCTCCGGCTGCTCGCCGAAGCGCGGAGTCCACCCCGAGGCGGGCAACAGGAGCGCCCCCTCCGGCGTCAGCAACGACGCGGGAGGGGCGGGGCCGGTGAAGCGGATCTCGATCGTGTCGCCGGGAGCGACGAGGGGACCGGCGTGCTCGCTCATCGCGCCCAGCACGGTGGTCTGGAGCGGCAGGGGACGCCGGTCCCCGGAGACGGCGGCCGCTGTGACGGCGGGGAAGCCGGAGGCGAGGAGGAAGCGAAGCGGCGCCGGCGTGTCCGCCGCGATGGAGCCCACGGTCACCCTGTCCACGACGGTCAGGGCCCCGGCACGGGGATCGAGCGTGACCGCCACGTCGTGGGCCCAGGGGCGGACGGGGGGCGCCCCGGCGTCCGGCGTGCCGGAGGCGGTGCACGGTGCCCAGACGGCCAGCGCCGCGGCGGCGGCGATCAGCCAGGGCG
>DATEEA010000189.1:0-31163 GCA_035281445.1 Candidatus Polarisedimenticolia bacterium | reverse complement strand
CCGCGCCGAGGAAGGGGCCGAGCCCCAGGCCGCGGCGGCGGGCGCGGAGGCGGCGGAAGCCGGCCTGGCCGAAACCGAGGCCATCGCCGAAAAGGTCCAGCCCGCGCCGCGCGAGGCCCCCGAGAGGCGGCGCAAGGAGGCGTCCCACGGCGTGGAGAAGACGGTGGTGATCAACGCCGCCCCGCAGGAGACCCGCGTGGCCATCCTGGAAAAGGGGCTGCTGGCCGAGGTGTTCATCGAGCGGGAAGCCAGCCGCACCGTGGTCGGCAACGTCTACAAG
The DNA here is from genome assembly GCA_035281445.1 of Candidatus Polarisedimenticolia bacterium. Taxonomy (GTDB): domain Bacteria; phylum Acidobacteriota; class Polarisedimenticolia; order JACPZX01; family DASXTC01; genus DATEEA01. Next base: position 30,883 of record DATEEA010000189.1, on the reverse strand, counting down.
GGGCGGGTCACCAAGGTGCTGCCGGGGATGCAGTCGGCTTTCGTGGCCCTGGGGCTGGAGCGTGACGCCTTCCTGTACGTGTCGGACATCTCCCCGGGTTACGACGCCTACGAGGGTCTGCTCGACCTCGACGAGGTGGAGGGGGGAGAGGCCATCCGCGACGCCGCTCCCAAGGTCAGCCGCGAGGCGAAGATCGAGGAGCTGCTCAAGGAGGGGCAGGAGCTCCTGGTGCAGGTCACCAAGGAGCCGATCGGCACCAAGGGAGCGCGCATCACGTCGTACGTCACCCTGCCGGGCCGGTTCCTGGTGCTCATGCCCCAGGTGGACCACGTGGGGGTGTCGCGCAAGATCGGCGACGCGCGCGAGCGCTCCAGGCTGCGCCGCATCCTGGACAAGGTGCGCGTGCCGGGCATGGGGTTCATCGTCCGCACGGTGGCCGAGGGCTGCGACGCCGCCGAGCTGGAGGCCGACGCCAACTACCTGGCCTCCCTGTGGGATGAGATCCGGCGCAAGGCGGAGCGGCTGCCGGCCCCGGCGGAGGTGCACCGGGAGCTGTCGATCGTCCCCAAGATCCTGCGCGACATGCTCAACCCCAGCGTGCAGAAAGTCACCATCGACGAGGAGGCGACCTACCGCACGGCCCTGGATCTGGTGCGCAGGCTCCAGCCGGAGATGGCCGGGCGCCTGCACCTGTACCGCGAAGGGTTCCCCATCTTCGAGAAGTACGGGGTGCAGGCCGAGCTGGACAAGGCGCTGCGCAGCCGGGTGTGGCTCAAGTCGGGCGGCTACATCGTGATCAACCAGACCGAGGCTCTGGTCGCCATCGACGTCAACACCGGCAAGTTCGTGGGCAAGCGCAACCTCGAGGACACCGTCCTGAAGACCAACCTCGAGGCGGTCACCGAGATCGTGCGCCAGCTCAGGCTGCGCGATCTGGGCGGCATCATCGTGGTGGACTTCATCGACATGGAGGAGCGCAAGAGCAAGAAGAAGCTGATCGAGGCCTTCGAGCGGGAGCTGCAGAAGGACCGGGCGCGCACCAAGGTGCTCCAGATCAGCGACTTCGGGTTGGTGGAGATCACCCGCCAGAGGACCAAGAAGAGCTTGGAGCGGATCCTCTGCCGCACCTGCCCGTACTGCACGGGCAGCGGCAAGATCAAGGCGTCGGCGACCGTCCTGTTCGAGATCCAGCGCGAGCTGCAGAAGCTGGCCCCCAACCTCGACGGGCGGCGGCTGATCATCCGGGCCAACCCCGAGGTGGCGCAGCAGCTCGAGCTCGACAGGAAGGTCATCACGGCGGGACTCCCCGCCCTGGACAGGGCGGATCTGGCGATCCGCGCCGACTCCACCCTGCACCACGAGCAGTTCGACATCGTCAGCCTCTGAGGCGGAGGGCCGCCCGTCCGGGCCGAGACCCGGGCGGGCGGCCGCCGCACCGCCTGGCCCGGCCGGCGCGCGGCCGGTATAATGTCCGCACTCCACGCCCCATCCGGTTCCGTTGGTCCCAACGACGAAGGAGAACGCCGTGCCCGACAAGACACTCGCGCAATGGCTCGAGACCTGGCGCGGGGCCCTGGAGGTCGGCCCCGCCGGCGATGTGACGGTGAAGGACGCCCGCCGGCTGCGCGGAGAGGTGATGGACACGCTGGCCTCCCTGGCGGCCCTGGGGACGGACAGGGACAAGGCGCGCGCCCGCGCGCTGATCTGGGAAGCGGCGCGGCAGACCGGGGTGCGCACCGCCTCCATCCAGACGCTCTACGAGGCGATGGGGCGCGGCGCGGTCAAGGGGTTCACCACCCCGGCCATCAACCTGCGCGGGCTGGTGTACGACAGCGCGCGCGCGGTGATCGCGGCGGTGCGCAAGCAGGGCGTGGGAGCCTTCATCTTCGAGCTGGCCCGCTCCGAGATGGGCTACACCTTTCAGCGTCCCGGGGAGTACGCCTCGGTGGTGCTGGCGGCCGCGGTGCGCGAGGGGTTCGAAGGGCCGGTCTTCATCCAGGGAGACCACTACCAGGTCAACGCCAGGAAGCACGCCCAGGGAGGCGAGGTCCGGGCCGCCGAGATCCAGGCCATCAAGGACCTGATCGTCGAGGCCATCCAGGCGGGGTACCGCAACATCGACATCGACGCCTCCACGGTGGTGGATCTGTCCCGCCCCACGGTCAAGGAGCAGCAGCGGGAGAACTTCACCATCTCCGCCGAGCTGGCGGCCCACGTGCGGGCCCACGAGCCGAAGGGGTGCACCGTCTCCATCGGAGGGGAGATAGGCGAGGTGGGAGGGAAGAACTCCACCCCCGAGGAGCTGCGAGCCTACATGGACGGCTTCCTGGAGGAGCTCGGCCGGCGGTCCGGCGGGGGGACGCTCCCGGGGCCCAGCAAGGTCAGCATCCAGACCGGAACCACCCACGGCGGCGTGCCGCTGCCCGACGGCACGGTGGCCAAGGTGAAGATCGACTTCGGCGTCCTGAAGCAGATCTCCGACATCGCCCGCTCCGAGTACGGCATGGCCGGCGCCGTGCAGCACGGGGCCTCCACGCTGCCGCTGGAGGCGTTCGACCAGTTCCCGAAGGCGGGGTGCGCCGAGGTGCACCTGGCCACCGACTTCCAGAACATCGTGATGGACCATCCGGTCTTTCCCAGGGAGCTGCGCTCGGAGATGTACGCGTGGCTGGACAGGGAGTGCGCGCCGGAGCGGACCGCGGGGATGACCCCGGAGCAGTTCTACTACAAGACGCGCAAGAAGGCGTGGGGTCCCTTCAAGGCCCAGGTCTGGGGCCTGTCCGAAGCGACGCGCGCCGAGCTGCGGGCGGCGCTGGAGGCCAAGTTCGCCGTCCTGTTCACCAAGCTCGGCGTCAACGGCAGCGAGAAGGCCGTCCGCGAGCACGTGAAGCCGCTCGACGAGCGGCGGGCCGTCCCGGCGTAGCTCGCCGGGGGCGGGGTCACCGGTCCGGCGGAGGCTCCGTCCTGAGCTCGGCGAAGAACCGGCTGGCGGCCCGCCCGATGACGTGGATGTCGCGCTGCCAGGTGACGAAGCCCTCCTTGCGCACCTCCAGCTTGTGCGGCCCGGCCGCCAGGATCAGGTCCACCAGCGGCGTGGTCCCCACCAGCACACCGTCGATGAGCACCTCGGCGTGCCGGGCGCTGGCCTCGATGGTCAGGACCCCTCTCTCCAGCGTCCAGGAAGGGGGTCCCGGCGTCCCTCCCGCGGAGGACGCCGGCTCGACCGAGGCCATCGCCTCGACCGCGGAGGGCCCGGCGGGGGCGGCCTTCAGCAGCATCCCGTACACCTGGCCCGCCAGGTCGGCGGAGAGGGCGGCGAACAGCATCTCGGAGAACTGCACATCCGCCCCATCGCCGCCCTGGTCCTCCCTCGCCTGGCGCACGGCGGCCGTCTCGCTGCGCACTCTCATCTCCGCGGACAGCGACTCGGTCAGCCTCACGCGGCCGTCCTCGTAGACGCGGGCGCGCAAGGTGAGCGCGGCGCCGGAGCGGCCGGGGCGCCGCCAGCCCTCGTAGGCCACGATCTTCCCTGCCACGCGCAGGGTCCCGCCGCGCCCGACCACTCTCACCCCCTTGCGGGCGAGGTACCAGGCCAGGCCGTCGCGCAGCGACTCGACGTAGGGGGCGTCGAAGGCTTGATCGGCGTCGATGCGGTCGTCGAGCGGGACGGCCGCGGTGATGGCCCCGATCTCCACCGAGGGGAGCCTCCGGGCGGCGGGATCCTCGGCCACCGAGGCGCGGGCCTGCATGTGGTCGCGGAGACTCTCCTGGCCGGCGGCCGCGTGGCCGGGGATGAGTACGGCCGCCGCGGCCAGGGCCGGCGGCAGGCACGAGCGGAAGCGGATCACAGGGCACCTCCTCCTGGCGCCTCCGGGCGGCTGTCCGTGTGGTGGGGACGACTGCCGGCATCATAGACAACGCGGTGCGAAGAGTGCACGCGCTCCCGCCTGATTCCGGAGAAGTGCACTCTCCGCTCCAGGTTGGGGCTACAGGAACCAGCCGGGGGACTGCTCCAGCAGGGCGCGCAGCACCGCCAGGGAGGCCTCCGATTCCGCCCGCTCCGCCGACTCCATGTCCAGCCGCATCGCCGCCCCCCCCGGCCCGCGCTCTTCCTGCAGGTGGGTGTAATAAGAGGTGGCCACCTCGTGCAGCAGGCGGCGCGCCAGGCGGGGATCGGCCAGGGCCTTCCGCACGGCGTCCGGGATGCCGTCCGGAGGGAGCAGGAGCAGGCGGGTGAGCACCGGGGTCATCGTCTCGACCGTCTGGTCGTACGGCTTCTCGAAGGCGAAGGCGACGTCGTACAGCTCGGCCGTCCCCGCCGAGCCGACGAACAGGGCGCTCACCGAGGCGAAGTTGCCTCCCACGTAGACGGCGTCGAGTCCGGGGATGTGGCTGTTGTCGGTGATGGCCGCGGCCAGGAAGGCGCCGTCTGCCCCGGCCACTCCTGGAGCCAGATCGTCGATGGAGTAGACCCTGTCCGGCTCCAGACCGCGGGATCGGATCTCCTCGCGCTCCTGGTCGTCGAGGTCGTAGCGCTCCTCCCACCGCTTCACCTTGCCCGTGCAGAATCGGGCGGTGGACCGGACGCCCAGGAAGGAGGCCCCCGCGGCCGAGGCGATGGTCTCGGCGGCGCCGCCGATGTCGCCGGCCACGCCGTCCAGGGGGCGGAGGTTGTCCGGGTAGACGCCCCAGGCCAGGCCCGCGGCGATCACCGGGTAGGCGTCGCCGTCGGTGTCCGTCCGCATGCAGGCGCCGAGATCCACCAGCCGCTCGATGGGATGGCGGGAGCGATCCAGCGAGAAGAGGTTGATCTCGCGGGTGCCGCGCGCCTGCCGGACGGCCTCCACGATCCTCTCCAGAGGATCGGCCACGGTCACGCCGTCCACGCCTCGAAGCTGGCACTTGTCGAAGTACATGTCGGGGACCACCGCGATCGGCGCCTCGGTGGCGAACAGCAGCGTGCCGCAGGAGCTGTCGAAGAGGGTGCTCTTGGTGGTCCCTTCCACGGTGTCCACGGCGAGCTGGTAGGCGCCTTGCCGGGCGCCGCCGGCCGTGACCGCCTCCGCGTGTCCGACGGGGCCCCCGCCGCCGATGACCTGCCCCGAGTACAGCGTCGGGTTGCCCCCCTTCTCGCCCGGCTTCTTGCGCGCCCCTTCGCCGATGGCGATGGACAGGCGGGTGCCGGGGGAGGCGTCGCACAGGGCGTGGAGCGCCTCGCTCATGGCGGCGGTGGAGTTGCGGTCGTTGGTCTCCTTGAGCTCGCGCTTGACCTTGTCGCGCGCGGCGGGAGGCACCGCCAGCAGGTCCCCGCGCCCCGACAGCGACACCGCCAGCGCCCCCATCATGGCGGTCAACAGGAGGCGGTCCTTGTGCTCGGTCTGCAGCGCCCCCCGGCGCCCCCGGCCGGGCAGCGGCGGCTCCAGCGGCAGGACCGCCACGTGCGCGACGCGCAGGCCGTACAGCCGCAGCAGGGCGGCGTTGCGCTCGTTCCACGAGGCGGTCTCGTCCGCCGAAAAAAGCCTGGCCCGGCGGGAGTAGATGTTGCGGGAGGGGAGCCGATCGGGCGGGACGATGGTCTGGGCGCCGGTGCGGCGGCCTCGGGCTGCTGGCAGGGTCATCGCGTGGTCCGTCCATTGCGACGCGCCGGTGGGGCGCATAGATTAGGTGCGATGCAGGAATGGGTGAGGTTCCTCTCCGAAGACGGGATGCGGCTGGGCCTGGCCGTCGTGCTCGGCGGGCTGATCGGACTGGAGCGCGAGGCGTCCGACAAGCCGGCAGGCCTGCGCACCAACATCCTCATCTGCGTCGGCTCCACCCTCATGATGATCCTCTCCATCCAAGTGGCGCAGCACTACGCCGTGGCCGCGGCCGACCCGGGGCGCATCGCCCAGGGGGTGATCACCGGCATCGGCTTCCTGGGAGCGGGGACCATCCTCCACTCCCGGGGCGGGGTGACCGGGCTGACCACGGCCGCCACCACCTGGGCCGTGGCCGGCATCGGCCTGGCCCTGGGAAGCGGCTTCTACAAGCTCGCCATCGCCTCCACCGTGCTGATCCTGGCCGTGCTCTGGGCGATGGGGAGGCTGGCCCACCACTGGCCCAACGGCAAGAACGCCCGCGCCGTCCTGCGGGTGGTGGCCGACGAGGCCGCACCGACTCTGGATCAGGTCCGCGATCTGATTCAAGCCGAGGGGATCCCGGTTCTGGCCTGGGACTACACCCGCCTGCGCGACGGCCACCTGGTCCTGATCGAGTGCGGCGCCGGCCGATCCGATCTCCCCAGGCTGGCCTCCCGCGTCGCCGCCGTCCCCGGTGTGCGCCGCGCGCGCACCGTCTGACGCCCCGGGCGCTACCCGCGGCGCGCCAGCCGCTGCCTCCTGCGCTCCGCCGCCTCGCGCGCCCTGCGGCGCTCCCCATCGCTGGAAGGGACCAGGGGAGGCGCCGGGGCCGGCCTCCCGTCGGGTCCCAGGCTCACCATGGTGATGAAGGCGGAGCAGGTCTTGACGTGCTCGCCGGTGCGCGGGTCCTCGGAGTGGACCTCCACCTCGACCTCCATGGAGGTGGTGAAGGCGCAGGTCAGGAACGCCGACAAGCGCACGATGTGCCCGAGACTCATCGGGGCGAGGAAGTCGATGCTGTCCACCGAGGCGGTGGCCACCGGCCCCCGGCAATGGCGCGTGGCGGCCATGGCCGCGGCCTTGTCCATCAGGGCCATCACCCATCCACCGAACACCGAGCCGAGGGGGTTGATCTCCTGCGGCATCACCAGCTCGGTCATCTCCACTCTGGAGTCTCCGACCCGGCGCGGGACGGGACCCTTGCGGGCCATGGCTCGTGGCATCGGCTGTCTCCCGGGGTGCTCTCGGCGGCGGCCATGATAACCCATCACCGCGAAAGGGAGATCCGGATCGGCGTCCGGCTCCGCCGGTTGCGACCCCTGAAACGGCCGGGATATAATCCGGCGCGAACCGGTCGGTGTTCGCCAGGAGGGACCAAGCCATGAACAGCTCGTCCGGCGGGCGCGTCCTCGCGCTGGCCGCCGTCGTCTCGTTGATGCTCGGCGCCGCGCCGGCGCTGGCCCAGGAGGACAACCAGCGCTGCGAAGGGACGGTGACCGACGACCAGGGGAATCCGCTGGCCGGCGCCACCATCTCCTTCCTGGATATCGCCTTCAACCGCCCCGCGCAGCCGGTCAAGACGAGCAAGAAGGGCAAGTACGCGCACAACGTGCTGCGAGCGGCCATGGAGGGCTACGAGATCAAGGCCACCCTGGAGGGGTACCGGATCGTCAAGATCACGGCCCTGACCACCAAGGGGGACGGCACGAGGGTCACCGACGACTCCTACATGGTCGGCTTCGAGCAGAAGGGGCTGCACAAGGTGCTGGTCCCGCCGCAGTCCCGCAGCGACGCCACCTCCAAGGGGAGGTGCGTGGTGGATTTCATCATGGCCCCAGAGGACACCTTCAACGCCGTGTTCCACAGGCTCCAGGGCGAGCATCTGGCCAAGGAGGGCAAGGCGCCCCCTGCCGGCGCCGACCAGGCCGCCCCCGGGCAGCCCGCGGCGCAGGCCGCGGCTCCCGTTCCGGCCGAGCCCAAGGCCAGGGATCCGCTCGACGCCTGCGCCGAGGTCTTCGCCTCGAGGGACTACGCGGGCTCGGTGGCGCCGTGCAAGGAGGCGGTGGCCGCGAAGCCCGACAGCGCCGAGGCGCACCGGTACCTGGGCAGCGCGCTGCTGCAGCAGGACAACGTCGCCGAGGCGGAGCCGGCCTTGAAGAAGGCGCTGGAGCTCGACGCGTCCGTCGCCGGGGGCAACTTCGACATGGGGTCGCTCTACATCAAGAAGGGGCGGTTCATGCAGGCCATCCCCCACTTCGAGAAGGAGCACGAGGCGAACCCGCAGTCCGAGGCCGTGCTGCAGAACCTGGCCAAGCTCTACGCCGACACGGAGCAGACCGACAAGGCGATCGCCGCCTACGAGAAGCTGATCGCCCAGGTCCCCGACCGGATCGAGAACTACGGGCTGCTGGCCGACGCCTACAAGGCCACGGGCAACACCGACAAGGAGCTCGAGGTCTACAAGAGGATGGGGACCCAGGATCCTTCGGGGCGGGCGTTCTACAACCTGGGCAACATCATGTTCAACAAGAGCGAGATGGACAAGGCGGCGGAGGCCTACAAGAAGGCGATCGAGCAGGCCCCCGACCACGCCGACGCCCACTACCAGCTCGGGATGGCCTACGTGAACCTCGGCAAGCTGAAGGAGGCGGTCGTGGAGCTGGAGGCGTTCGTCAAGCTCAAGCCGAAGGATCCGCGCGCTCCCGAAGCCAAGACGATGGCCTCGGACCTCAGGAAGCTGGGCGGCTAGCCCGCCGCCGGAGCGCGCCTCCTACCTGTCCCGGGCGCCTCCGGCCCGGCCGGTGAGCGCGGCCAGCAGCCACATACGGCCCGCTTCGGCCCCGTCCCGGCGGTAGGAGTGGGTCCCTTCCGGGCGGCAGATCGTGCAGAGGTCCACCGAGTGCACGCTGTGCTCCGGGACTCCCGCCTCGAGGGCCTGCAGGCGGTTCGCCTCCATCAAGTCGAGGCGCGGTCGCTCCCCGGGCCGGTCCCTCCTCACGATCCTCGAAGCGGCGTCCGGCCACGCGGCGGCGAACCGGGTGGCCAGGTCCTCACCCACCTGGTAGCAGCACGCGCCCGCGGCCGGACCGGCCGCCACCAGGATCCTCGCGGGGTTCGCCCCCAGCTCCGCGGCCATGGCCTCGAGCGACGCGCGCAGCACGCCGGCCAGCGTCCCGCGCCAGCCTGCGTGCACCACGGCCAGGGCGGGAGCCTCCGGGTCCACGGCCACGATCGGCAGGCAGTCGGCCGTGGCCACCCCGAGCGCGATCCCCCGGCGGGCGGTCAGGATCGCGTCGGCGTCCGCCAGCGGTGCGGCCGGAGCGGCGGGGGCCTCCCGCACGATGACCCAGCGGCTGGAATGGACCTGGCGAACGACCGCAAGCGGAGGCGGCCCCTGGGGCCATCGGGCCACGAGCGGCAGCAGATCGGCGGGAGCCGGCCGGCTGCGCCATGCGCGCCCAATCCAGGCGCCGGCCACCCCGCGGGCTGAGTCCACTGCGGGATGGCGGAACACGCTGACACCCTTGACATTTGAAACCGGCTGCGTCACTCTTTGCGCTCCTCGACGCGACCACACAATCACAGGTGAAGGTTTTTCGTGATGATACACGGGTTCGAGCCTGTCCGGGGTATGGCGCTGATGGCCGCGCAGGCCGCTCCGGGCGCCCAGCAGCCCAGCTTCTTCTCGCTGCTCGCCCCGATGGCCATCATCCTGGTCATCTTCTACTTCTTCCTGATCAGGCCGGCCAACAAGAAGCAGAAAGCGGTGCAGGAGATGATCGGCAACCTCAAGAACGGCGACAAGATCATCACCACCGGCGGGGTCCATGGCGTGGTGGCCGGCATCACCGACGAGATCATCCAGCTCCGCGTGGCTCCCAACGTGAAGATCGACATCTCCCGCAGCGCCGTGGCCGCCCTGCAGAAAGAGCAGGGTGAGTGACGGTGCGCCGCGACCTCCGCTACAAGCTGCTCTTCGTGGTCGCCGTGGCCGCCTTGCTGGCCTGGGGCTTCATCCCTCCGCGCGAGAAGATCCGCCTGGGGCTCGACCTGAAGGGGGGCATCCACCTGGTGCTGCGGGTGGAGGCCGATGACGCGGTCAGGGCGGTGCTGGACAACCGGGCCTCCACGCTGGAGACGGAGCTGCGCGCCCGCAGTCTCCGCTTCACGGACGTTCAGCCGGACATGGAGACCCCCGGAGTGGTCGTCCTGCAGCCGGACAACGTGGCGCGCGACGAGTTCCTGCGCACCATCCAGTCCGAGCTTCCCGGATACCAGGTCGCCGACGAGGGCGGCAACCTGCGGGTCAGCCTGCCCGCCGAGGAGGTCGAGCGCATCAAGGAGGACGCCATCAACGACACCCTGGAGCGGATCCGCACGCGCGTGGACGCCTTCGGCGTGGCCGAGGCCGCGGTGCAGCGGCAGGGTCTCCAGAGCAGCCGCATCCTGATCCAGCTCCCCGGGGTGGACGACCCGGAGAGGGTCAAGGATCTGGTGGCCAAGCCGGCCTTCCTGGAGTGGAAAGGGGTGGTGCTGCCTCCGGGAACCGAGGGGAACCTCTTTCCCGGTGCGGAGAGCCGGGAGGCGGTGGTGCAGATGTTCGGCGGCCAGCTCCCCGCCGGGACCGAAATCTACGAGAGCGATCCCAACACCAGCGGGGGACGCGTGGTCTACTGGCCGCTCACCCAGAACTCCCCGGTCAGCGGCAACGACCTGATCACCGCCCGCACGGGGCGGGGGGAGCTCGGCTCGGCCGAGGTGCAGTTCACCCTCACTCCGGAGGCGGGCGCCCGGTTCGAGCGGTTCACCGGCGCCAACATCGGCCGCCAGCTCGCCGCCCTGCTGGACAAGAGAGTGGTGCAGGTGGCGACCATCCAGTCCTCCATCCGCGAGAACGGCCGCATCACCAACATGAAGACCCTGCAGGAAGCGGACGACCTGGCGCTGAAGCTCCGCTCCGGCGCGCTCCCGGCCAGGACCACGGTGCTGGAGGAGCGCACGGTGGGGCCGTCTCTGGGCGCCGATTCCATCCGCCAGGGGGTCATCGCCTCGGTGGCGGGCCTGGCCGCCTCCATCCTGTTCATGCTGATCTATTACAAGATGTCCGGGGTCAACGCGGTCATCGCGCTTCTCCTCAACGTGATCATCCTGCTGGGGGCGATGTCCTGGATCGGGGCGACGCTGACGCTGCCGGGCATCGCCGGGATCATCCTGACCTTCGGCATGGCGCTCGACGCCAACGTCCTGATCTTCGAGCGCATCCGAGAGGAGCTGCGTCTGGGAAAGACGGTGAGAGCGGCCGTGGACGCCGGGTTCCAGAAGGCCTTCTGGACGATCTTCGACTCCAACCTGACGACGGTGATCGCTGCGATCCTCCTGTTCCAGTTCGGCACGGGGCCGGTCAGGGGCTTCGCCTTCACCCTGATCATCGGCCTGGCCGCCAGCATGTTCACCGCCATCTTCGTCTCCCGCCTCCTCTTCCAGACCACGCTGGGCGAGGGAGTCCGCGTGGAGCGACTGAGCATCTGAGGGCGTCCGTGGAGCTGCTCCGCAACCCCAGGATCGACTTCCTCGGAAAGAAGATCATCTTCGTGTCCCTGTCCGCCCTCCTGGTGCTCGGCAGCGTCGCGCTGCTGGCCACACGGGGCCTCCACTACGGCATCGATTTCCGGGGGGGTGCCGACGTGGTCCTGCGGTTCAAGCAGCGGCCCCAGGTGGACGAGATCCGCTCCGTGCTGGCCCGCCAGGGGCTCGACGCGGCGCAGATCCAGGCCTTCGGGGGGACGGAGGAAGGACCCGCCTCCCAGGACGTGCTGATCCGGGTCCCGCCGCAGGAGGGGACCGAGCAAGGGGACGTCTCGGGCCGCATCCTCGAGGCGCTGCGGTCGGCCATGGGAGGCGAATCGGGCAAGCTCGATCTCAACATCGCCGGCCCGACCGAGATCGAGAGGGCGCTCCAGGGGGCGTTCCCCGGCCAGGAGTCGATGGCCCGCGCGGCGGCCGAGGCCCTGTCGGCCTATCGTGACGAGCACGGGGGGCTCTTCCGCGACCTGGAGGAGGCCCGCAGCGTCGCCGGGCTGAGCCCCGAGGCGGCCGCGTGGCTGCGCGACAACGCCACGGCGGGGCCTTTCGCCATCCGCAGCGTGGACTACGTCGGCCCCAGCGTGGGGCGCGAGCTGAAGCAGCGGGCCACCTATGCGGTCATCGGATCGCTGCTGGCCATGCTGGTCTACATCTGGTTCCGCTTCGAGCGGTTGTCCTTCGGGGTCGCCGCGGTGGTGACCCTGGGGCACGACGCCATGCTGGCACTGGGGGCCATCAGCCTGACCACCAAGGAGTTCGATCTGACGGTGCTGGCCGCCGTGCTGACCATCGTGGGCTTCTCCATCAACGACACCATCGTCATCTTCGACCGTGTCCGCGAGAACCTGCGGCACGGCCGGGGAGGCGACATGAACAAGCTGTTCAACGACAGCATCAACCAGACCCTGAGCCGCACCCTCCTGACCACGGCCCTGGTCCTGATGGTGGTGCTGACGCTCTGGCTGTTCGGCGGGAACCGCCTGAACCCCTTCTCGTTTACGTTGCTGGTGGGGGTCATCTTCGGTTCCTATTCCACCATCTACGTGGCCAGCCCCATCGTCATCTGGTGGGAGCGCACCGTGGGGAAGAAGGCCCGGGCCTGACGGCGCCTTGTCCGGCACCGCCGGACATTGTTATATTCTGATTCCAACCATCTTATGGCGACCGCGGTGCCCGTCCGCCGGGACCCGCCCGCCCCGGGGCCTTCGTGAGGATCCGCTTCGAGGACATCACCGATCGCATCGAGGCCTACCACCCCGATGCCGACTTCGACCTGCTGCGCCGGGCCTACATCTTCTCGGCCATGGAGCACCGGGGGCAGGTGCGCCTGTCGGGAGAGCCGTACCTCACCCACCCGCTGGAGGTGGCCTACATCCTGGCCGACCTCAATCTGGACGTCACCAGCGTCGCCGTGGGCCTGCTGCACGACGTCATCGAGGACACCCTCACCACCCGCGAGGTGATCGAGGAGTACTTCGGCCGCGAGATCGCCGGGCTGGTGGAGGCGCTCAGCAAGATCAGCCGGATCCCCTTCACCAGCGAGGCCGAGAAGCAGGCCGAGAACTTCCGCAAGATGCTGCTGGCCATGGTCAGCGACGTGCGGGTGATCCTGGTCAAGCTGGCCGACAGGCTGCACAACATGCGCACCCTGGACGCGCTCCCCCAGGACAAGCGGGAGAGGATCGCCCGCGAGACGCTGGAGATCTACGCCCCCCTGGCCAACCGGCTGGGCATGGGGCAGATCAAGCAGGAGCTCGAGGACCTGGCCATGTCGCACCTCGACCCCGACGGCTACGCCCGCCTGATCAAGGCCCTGGAGGAGAAGCGTCGTCTGAGCGAGGGGTTCATCGCCGAGACCAAAGGGATCCTGGAGGGGCGGCTGGCGGAGCAGGGTATCCCGGCCGAGATCACCGGCCGGGTGAAGCACCTCTACAGCATCTACAAGAAGATGCGCGTGCAGCGCATCGCCGTGGACGAGGTGTACGACTACGTGGCCTTCCGGGTGCTCACCGACACCGTGCGCAACTGCTACGGCGCCCTGGGGATCATCCACGGGATGTGGCGTCCGGTCCCCGGCCGCATCAAGGACTTCATCGCCATGCCCAAGCCCAACCTCTACCAGTCGCTCCACACCTCGGTCATGAGCGCCACCGGGCAGCCGTTCGAAGTGCAGATCCGGACCCGGGAGATGCACGAGGTGGCGGAGAAAGGGATCGCCGCGCACTGGAAGTACAAGGAGGGGCGCGCCCTCGACGCCAAGGAAGAGCTCAACATCCAGTGGCTGCAGAAGCTGGTGGAGTTCCACAAGGAGGTGAAGGACCCCCGGGAGTTCCTGGAGGCGGTGAAGATCGATCTCTACCCCGAGGAGGTCTACGCCTTCACCCCCAAGGGGGAGGTCAAGTCGTTCCCCAAGGGCGCCACGGTGGTGGATTTCGCCTACGCCATCCACACCGAGGTAGGGCACCGCTGCACCCGCGCCCGGATCAACGGCAAGCTGGTCCCGCTCAAGACCCAGCTCCAGAGCGGCGACGTGGTGGAGATCGTGACCTCCTCCGCGCACCATCCGAGCCGCGACTGGCTGGCCTTCGTGCAGACCTCCCACGCCCGGCACAAGATCCGGCACTGGCTCAACGCCGAGGAGAGGCGGCGCTCGGTCGATCTGGGGCGGGCGCTGTGCGACAAGGAGCTGCGGCGCTACAAGCTGAACCTCAAGTCGTTCAAGCCGGAGGCCGTCCAGGCGGCGCTGGCCACCCTGAAGTGCGACACCCTCGACGACTTCCATGCCCAGGTGGGCTACGGGAAGCTCAACCCCAGCCAGCTCGTGTCCGCCCTGATGCCGCAGCAGGACCTCAAGCCGCACGAGGAGTCGTTCCTGTCCAAGGCGGTCCGCAAGACGCTGGGGATCGGGGACCGGCCCAGGGTCCTGGTCAAGGGGCTGGACAACGTGATGATCTACCTGGCCCGCTGCTGCAAGCCGATCCGGGGCGAGGAGATCGTGGGCTACATCACCCGGGGCAAGGGGATCTCGGTGCACCGCACCGACTGCTCCAACGTCAAGCGGCTGATGTTCGACCCCGAGAGGAGGATCGAGGTGGGGTGGGAGAAGGCGGACGAAGGGCTCTACGAGGCGACGGTGCTGCTGGACAGCGACGACAAGCCGGGCCTGCTGGCGCGCATCACCAGCGCCATCGCCGACGAGCAGACCAACATCCGCAACGTGGAGGCCCGCACGTCCGAGGATCGCAAGGGTCAGATCAGCATCGTGCTGGACGTGAAGGACCGTTCGCAGCTCGAGCGCATCATGGAGAGACTGCGCCGGCTGGACGGCATCCTGCACGTGGAGCGCGTCTTCCAGTGAGCGCCAGGCGGAGGGAGGGGCCATGAGCAGGCAGAAGGTGTTCACCCCGCGCGGGCCGGCGGCCATCGGGCCGTACTCTCAGGCCATCGTGACGGGCGATCTGGTGTTCGTGTCGGGGCAGATCCCGCTCGATCCCGGGCGCGCGTCGCTCGTGGAAGGGGGGGTTGCGGTGCAGACCGCCAGGGTGATCGCCAACCTCGCGGCCATCCTGGAGGCGGCCGGATCGTCGCTGGCGCGCGTGGTGAAGACGACCGTCTACCTGGCGGACTTGAACGACTTCGAGGAGATGAACAAGGAGTACGCCCGGCACTTCCCGGCGGACGCCCCGCCGGCCCGCGCCACGGTGCAGGTGTCCCGGCTGCCCAAGGGGGCGCTGCTGGAGATCGACGCGATCGCCGTGAAGGCGGGGTGAGCTAGGAGGCGGCCTTCTGGACCTTGTTCGAGCGGATGCAGCGGGTGCAGACCCTCAGCCGCCGGACCCCTCCCCCCACCTTGGCGCGCACGCGCTGGAGGTTCGGGTACCACACCTTCTTGGTCAGGTTGTGGGCGTGGCTGACATTGTGGCCCCGCAGCGGGCCCTTTCCGCAGATTTCGCACAGCCTGGCCATGACGCCGTCCTCCTCGATCCCGGGGTGAGGCGGCTACCCTAGCACCCCCCCCTTCTCCGGTCAAGCCCCGCCAATCAAGGGGTTTCACCTCCCGGCCCAACTTGCGCGACGGGAGTGCCGACATATATTAGGCCCCCGCGCCCGGAAATCGGAATAAAGGGAACCGCCCAGATCCCTCAGAAAGGCCGGGGCGCGCGCGGGGGTGCCACGAGCGCCGCCCGGGGCGGTGGACGTACCGCAAAGGAAGCGAGGGTGACGCCGGTGTTCTTCTCTCGAAGCAAGAGCCTCGTGGGACTCGATATCGGAACGAGCTCGATCAAGGCCGTCGAGCTCAAGGAGCTCGGCAAGGGCCGTGGCTATCAGCTCGCCAACATGGGCATCGAGCCGCTGTCGCCCGAGGCGATCGTCGACGGCGCCATCATGGATTCGGGGCTCGTGGTCGAAGGGATCCAGAACGTCTTCTCGCGCAACAAGATCAAGGGCTCCGACGTGGCCATCTCGCTGTCGGGCCACTCGGTCATCATCAAGAAGATCAGCCTCCCGGTCATGAACCCCGACGAACTGGCCGAATCGATCCAGTGGGAGGCCGAGCAGTACATCCCCTTCGACGTGGACGACGTCAACATCGACTACCAGGTCCTCCAGGGGTCGACCACGGCGGGGGAGGGGAACATGGACGTCCTGCTGGTGGCCGTGAAGAAGGACAAGATCAACGACTACATGAGCGTCATCACCCAGGCCGGCAAGAACGCCCTGGTGGCCGACGTGGACGTGTTCGCGCTGCAGAACGCCTACGAGATCAACTACGAGGCGGTGGCCAGGAAGCTGATCGCCCTGATCAACGTCGGGGCCAGCGTGACCAACGTGGCGGTCATGCAGAGCGGCTCGTCGATCTTCTGGCGCGACCTTTCGGTGGGAGGCAACAACTACACCGACGCCCTGCAGAAGGAGCTCAACTTGACCTTCGAGCAGGCCGAGGCGGCCAAGAAGGGTGACGCCACGGCCGCGCCGCGGGACCGGGTGACGGCCATCATCGACGCCGTCAACGAGCAGGTGGGGACGGAGATCCAGAAGACGCTCGACTTCTTCAAAGCCACCTCCGCGTCGGACCCCGTCTCGCTCATCGAGCTGACGGGCGGGGCGGCGCGCACCCCGAACCTGGCGCCCTATCTCAGCCGGCGCTTCGAGACGCAGGTCGAGATCATGAACCCCTTCCGCAGCATCGCCGTGAACGAGCGGGCGTTCCCGCCCGACAGGCTCGAGCCGCTGACCACGGCCGCCTCGGTGGCCGTGGGCCTGGCTCTCCGAAAGGTGGGCGACAAATGATCAGGGTCAACCTTCTCACGGGAGCCCGAAGGGAGCCTGCGCGCAAGGCGTCGCTGTCGCCTTCGATCAAGCTCGAGGGCTTCGGCAACAGCCAGAACCTGCTCCTGGTGGTCATCCTGGGCCTGGCCGCGTCGTTCGTGGGCTGGCGCTACTACAGCCTCAGCGCGGAGACGGAGAGGCTCCTCCAGGACCTGGAGGTCGCCCGCGAGCAGCTCAAGAAGGTGGAGGACGACCGCAAGGCCATCGAGGTGCTCAAGGCCAAGAAGGCGTCGTTCCAGAAGCAGATCGACATCATCACCACGCTGAAGAACAACCAGCAGGTGCCGGTGAGGCTGCTGGACGAGATCTCGCGCAACCTTCCGGACTTCCTGTGGCTGGTCTCGATGCAGGAGACGGGCAACCAGCTCACCTTCAGCGGCAAGGCCATGACTCCCAACGCCTACGCCAACTTCTACAACAACCTCGACGCGTCGCCGTTCTTCCAGGACGTGGGCAAGATCAGCTACACCGCGTCCCGCGACGACGTCACGTTCTCGCTGTCGGCCCGGTTCATGCCAGGCGGCAAGACGCCCAGACCCCCGGCCGCCGGCCAGCAAGGCCAGTAGGGCGGGGGAGGAGACACCGACGATGATCAACAAGCTTCCGTTCTGGGGACAGCTGGTCGTCTTCATCGGCCTGGGCGCCGGACTCATCATGGGGGGTCAGTTCTTCTATCCGGACTTCTCCACGATGGCCGAGAAGAACGCCCAGAAGCAGACCGAGCTGGACGACCTCAACGCCAAGATCCAGGAGGGACAGCAGGCGGCCAAGATGCGCGCCGAGCTGCAGGCGGAGACCGATCGGCTCAACGTGCAGCTGGCCGCCCTGAGGCGCATCCTGCCGACCGAGCCGGAGGCGGGCGCGCTCATCAAGTGGCTGGAGAGCCAGGCCGGGCGCTTCAACCTGAACATCAAGGCCCTGTCCGAGGCCTCCATCAAGAAAGAGGAGTTCTACAAGGAGTACGCCTACTCCATGGAGATCGTGGGCAACTACCACGACCTGGGCAGGTTCCTCGACGTCATCGGCAAGCATGACCGGATCCTGAACATCCGGGGCATCAACATCCGGGGCAACAACGGCCCCGACAGACTCCAGCGGTCGATCGGCTCGTCGTTCACCGCGGCGACCTTCGTGTACGTCGACCAGCCGGCGGAGGGAGCATGAGCACAGCGCATCGAGCAAGCGTGATGCCGCTGGCTGCCGCGCTGGTGCTGGCGCTCGGGCTGGCCACGGCCGCCCTGGCCCAGAGCGGCACCACGGCGGGCAAGGCCAGGGACCGAGTGAAGCGGGCCCAGGATCAGTCCTCCGGCCAGGCCGCCGGCGCGGGAGCGCCGGGAGGAGCCCAGCCGGCGCCCCAGGCGGCGCAGACGGCCCAGCCGCAGGCTCCTGGACAGCCGGCCGGGCCGCAGGGAGGCCTCGCCGTCATCGAGAGCGACCCGAACCACCTCTCGGCGGTCAAGGCCCTGGAGCAGATCCGGCGGGACGAGGAGAGCTCGGCGCAAGGCAACACCTTCACCTACGACCCGGGCGATCGCCGGGACCCTTTCCTGTCCCCCTCCGACGTGCTGCAGGCCCAGATGTCCGGGCAGATCTGCCAGGGGGAGGGGATGGAGTGCTGGCTCATCCAGGACGTCACGGTGATCGGCGTGCTGAAGCGCAACGGCGCCAACGTGGCCCTGGTGATCGGGCCCGACGGATACGGGACCACGCTGCACGAGGGAGATCGGCTCTACGACGGCGAGGTGAGGCGGATCGATCCGGAGACCGGCCTCGTCGTCTTCCGACAGAAGATCAACGACCCCACGCGGATCAAGCCGTTCCGGGACGTGGAGAAGGGACTGTCCATCAAGGAGGGACGCTCATGAACTGGAGGATGGTCGGGGCCACGCTCCTGACCCTGTGCGCGCTCGGGTGCGCCGCGAACCCGCGCGTCGCCGAACCGGCGGCGCCGCTGCCGGAGGACGCGGCCAGCACGAACGCCGAGGCGGCCTCCCAGCCCGCAGGCATGGAAGCGGGGCCCACCAGCGCCCGCATCCAGTCGATCTCGGCCCAGAACGACGCCCAGAGCACCCTCGTGACGATCAAGAGCGATCACCCGCTGAGCTACACGTCGTACGACCCCGACTCCTCCACGCTGGTCCTGGAGGTCCCGGACGCGGACGTGACCGGTGTCGAGCCGACCATCCCGATCAACAGCCCGCACCTGGCTCACATCGAGGTCTCCTCGGTGGAGGGCAACTCCGGCGCGCGGCGCGCCCGCCTGCAGTTCGTGGGACGCAACGCCGCCAACACCCGCATCGAGCCGCGCGGCGAGGATCTGGTGGTGGTCCTGGAAGGGCCGTCAGGCCCCGCGGGCGATCCCGCCTCCGCCGGCGATGCCGTCCTGCAGCAGGCTCCCGAAGGGGCCGGCGCGCAGGACCAGGAGCCGGCCGCCTCCGAGCCGCCGTCCGTCGAGGAGCCGGCCGCCACCAGACTGACCGGCATCGAGGTGACCGGCGACGACGCCGCCCCGGTGATCCTGCTGAAGGGGGACGGCAGGCTGGTGTACACGACTCTCGACCTGAACGACCCGCCGCGCCTGGTGGTGGACGTGGAGGGCGTGACCAACGAGGTCCTGCCTCGCAAGGTCTCCGTCAACGCCCACAACGTGCGGCAGATCAGGACGTCTCAGTTCAAGACCCAGCCGGTCAAGGTCGCCCGGGTGGTCTTCGACCTGAACAAGCCGATGGCCTACGCCATCGAGCCTGTGCCGCAATCCCTGGCTGTGTCCTTCCTGCCCCCCTTGAGCGAGCCGGGGGCCCAGCCCCAGCCGGTCGCCGAGGCCCGGCCGGAGGATCAGGCGCCGCGCGAGAGCGCCTCCTCCGCGACCCCCGCGGGGGAGCCGTCGGTGCAGAGCCTGGCCGCGCTCCCGGCGGCGCCGGTGGCCTCCCAGACGGCCGCGTCGGACGTGCGGCCGGCGTCGAGCACGGGGAGCCTGAAGGAGGTCGGCCAGGACGTGGTCCTCTTCGATCGCTCCGAGCCGGCCGCCCCTCCGGCCAGCGGGATGCCGAAGGGGATGGAGAAGATCAACATGACCACGCTCCCTCCCACGGCTTTCGAGAGCCGCACCATCGCCGGAGGCAAGAAGATCTTCCGCGGGGAGAAGATCTCCGTGGCCTTCCGTGACGCCGACCTGCGCGAGGTGATGTTCTTCTTCGCCGACGTCATGAAGATGAACGTGGTGCTGGACCCGGACGTGGCGGGCAAGGTGGACATCCGCCTGAACCAGGTCCCGTGGGACCAGGCCTTCCAGGTGATCCTCAAGAACCAGGGGCTGGACGCCATCGAGGACGACAACGTCGTCCGCATCGCCAAGACCTCCAAGCTGCGCCAGGAGGCCGCGGACCTGCGCGCTCTCAAGCAGGCCCAGGAGCAGGCCGTGGACCCGGTCACCTTCACCCGCACCCTGTCCTACGCCAAGGTGGCGGACGCCATGACCGTCCTGCAGCAGGTGAAGACCGACCGCGGCCGGATCGTGGCCGACCTGCGCACGAACACGCTGGTGATCAGCGACGTGCCCGACAAGCGCACCGCCTACGACGGCCTGCTGGACGCTCTCGACACGCAGACGCCCCAGGTGGTGATCGAGGCCCGCATCGTGGAGGCCATCCGCTCCTACGAGCGGGATCTGGGCATCAACTGGTCGCTGGCCGGGCGAGCCACGCCCGAGCTGGGCACCGCCACGAACCTGCAGTTCCCGCACCGCATCGAGTTCGACGCGGACGTGAACACGGCGCCGCTGGGCTTCCCATCGGCCGGCGGCATCGGCCTCTCGCTGGGCAACGTGCTCGACTCCTTCACGCTGGACATCGCTCTGGAGGCGTTCGAGGCCGACGGCAAGGTGCGCATCCTGTCGTCGCCGAAGGTGGTCACGCAGAACAACCAGCCGGCCTCCATCGAACAGGGCGTCCAGATCCCCGTGGTGACGACGACCGCCACCGAGGTGGATGTGCAGTACGTCCCCGCCTCGCTGCGGCTCATCGTGACCCCGCAGATCACCGCGGAGGACACGGTCATCATGAAGGTGAAGGTGGAGAACAACCAGCCCTCCTCCACGGTGAGCGTGGCCGACGTGCCGGGCATCGTGACGGAAAGCGTGGACACGCAGATCCTGGTCCGCACCGGCACCACGGCGGTCATCGGCGGCGTCTACAAGATGACGGAATCGGAGAACGAGACCGGCATCCCCGGCCTCAGGCGCATCCCCTTCTTCGGCTGGCTCTTCAAGAACAAGGTCAACAGAAAGGACTCCTCGGAGCTCCTCGTCTTCCTGACGCCGAAGATCGTCAAGAACATCTAAAGGAGGTATGCTTCGATGGAACGCGTTCGAAAGATCTTCCTCTGCTCCCTGGGCGCCGTCGCCGTCGCGGCGGCCTTCTGGGGATGCAACGGCAGCGACATCGACGACCCGGACTTCTCCGACTCGGTCCTGATCGTGGAAGGGGTGACGCCGGCGTCGGTGCAGGCGGACGTGACCCCGACCACCGACCCCAACACCATGCTGTCACAGCCTCCCCAGGACGACACGGTGAAGGTCGAGGTGCGCAATCTCAACCGGACGCAGTCCAGCTCGGGCATCTTCGGCGACGTGCAGATCACCAGCCTGGACCTGACCTGCTCCGATCCCACGCTGGGGACCATCGTGAACTCCACGGGGGTCCCGGCCAGCCTCTCCATCCCGGCCGAATCGACCGGGACGATCGAGGTGCTCGTCTTCAGCGGCGCCTTCAAGATGGCCAACTCGGGCGCGCTGCTGGGGATCAACTCCCTGTGCGGCATCCGCTTCCACGGGCAGGATCTGGCCGGCGAGCCGATCCTGAGCCAGGAGGCGGTCTTCGGAGTGAACTTCGTCGACACACCCTGACCTCCTCGATCCGGGCCGACGGACACCCGGACGTTCCAGGAGCCCTCGCCGGCGGCCCCCCTCCGGCGGGGGCTTTGCCTTTCCGCCTTGAAAAGCCCGGGGAAGGCCGTTACCATGCCGCGGCCGGGTGGGTGGCGCTCCCAACGCCGAACGCACGTGAGACGTACCGAGACGCACGGTGAGACCCACGGGCAGACCCGCGACGAGGCCCTCCGATGGCTGATCAGCCCGCTTCCGAGTCCCCGCGCATCGCCGAGCTGAGGCGCCGGCTCCAGAAGGAGCCTTCCGCCCGGCTGCTGGCGGAGCTGGCCCGGGAGTACCACGAGACCGGCCTGTTCGAGGAGGCCGCCCGGGTCGGGGCGCGCGCGGTCAAGGAGCAGCCCTCCTACGTCTCGGCCCGGGTCCTGCTGGGGCGCATCTACTTCGACATGGGACGCCTGGAGGAGGCGCGCGATCAGATGGAGGCGGTGCTCTCACAGGCGCCCGACAACCTGGTGGCCCGGCGCATCGTGGCCGACGTCTGCTGGGAGCTGGGGGACGCCCGGGGCGCGCTGGACCGCTTCCGCGCCCTGCTGGCGTTCAACCCCGCGGACGCCGACACTCGCCGGAAGATCGAGCGCATCGAGCAGGAGCTGGCGTCGAGGCCCGAGGGGGGAGCCGCCGGGGGCGACGCGGAGACGATGCAGCCCGAGGGCAACGGCAAGGAGGCTGCAATCGATCCGGGAGTGCTGGCCACGCCGACCCTGGCCGAGATCTACCTGCAGCAGGGGCTCGTGGAGCGTGCGGCCGACGTCTACCGGGAGATCCTCAAGGGGGATCCCGCCAACCCCGAGGCCGTGGCCCGCCTGCGCGAGCTGGAGGCGGCCCGCCCGCGCCCGGAGGATCCGGCCAGGGCCGCCTTGCGCCGCAAGATCGACGCGCTGGGGCGCTGGCTGGGGGCCATCCGGAGCGGGGCGCGTGGCTGAGCCCTCCGGGCCCCCGGCCGGGAGGCTGAAGAAGGCCCGCGCCGCGCTGGAGGAGGCCGGCCTCGACGCCCTGGTGGTCACATCGGCCGAGAACGTCCGCTACCTTTCCGGCTTCACCGGCTCGTCGGCGGCGCTGGCGGTGCCGGCGGCGCCGGCGGGAGACCCCTGGCTGGTCACCGACGGGCGCTACGCGGAGCAGGCCGGGAGCGAGGCGCCGGGCTTCAGGGTCCGGATCGTCGCCGGGGCTCCCGGCGCGGCGGCGGCGCGGCTGGCGGCCGGCGCCCGCGTCGGGTTCGAAGCGGCCTGCGTGACCTGGGATCTCTGGCAGGAGATGCGGGAGGCGCTGAAGGACGCCGGGGGCCCGGTTCTGATACCCTGCCGCAACCTGATCGAGGCGCTGAGGACGCGCAAGGACGAGCGGGAGCTGGAGGTCATGGAGCGGGCGGCGGCGATCGCTTCGGGCGCCCTGGAGGAGGCCCTCCCTCTGGTGCGGCCCGGGACCTCCGAGCGGGACATCGCCCTGCGCATCGAGCAGGCGATGCACCGGCGCGGCGCCGAGGGGCCCGCGTTCGCGTCCATCGTGGCCTCGGGCCCGCGGGCGGCCCTGCCTCACGGCAGGGCGTCCGGCCGGCTGCTGGGGGAGCAGGAGCTGGTCGTGATTGACATCGGAGCCCGCTTTGAGGGATACCATAGCGACATGACGCGCACATTCTTCACCGGCAGGCCGGGCGCGGAGGCCAGGCGCGTGCGCGAGACGGTCCGCGAGGCGCAGCAGCGCGCCATCGAAGCCGTCCGGCCGGGCGTGGCGGCGCGCGACGTGGACCGCGCGGCGCGGCAGGTGATCGAGGACGCGGGCTTCGCGGAGCGGTTCGGCCACGGGACCGGCCACGGCGTCGGGCTGCAGGTGCACGAGGCCCCGCGGGTGGGCGCGCGCTCCGAAGAGGTGCTGGAGGCAGGGATGGTGATCACCGTCGAGCCGGGGATCTACCTGCAGGGCGAGGGCGGCGTCCGGATCGAGGACATGGTCCTGGTGACCGGGACCGGGGCCAGGGTCCTGACGCCGGCGTCCGGCGAGACCTGGTGCCTGGAGTGAGCGTGGACAACAAAGAGCTCAAGGAGCTGATGGAGTTCATCTCCCAGTCCAACTTCGTGGAGTTCGAGCTGGAGCGGGATGACTTCAAGCTGAAGCTGGTCAAGGACGCGGCGCGCCAGAAGGGACTCAACGGAGCGGGCGCCGAGCTCGCCCACTTTGTGATCCCGGCGCCCGCGCCGGCCCCGCCGGCGCCTCAGGCCCAGATCCCCCCGGCGGCGGCTCCGGCCCCCGCCCCCGCCGCCGACGTCCTTCAGGTGACCTCGCCGATGGTGGGCACGTTCTACCGGGCTTCCAATCCCACGGCGCCCCCGTTCGTCCAGGTGGGGGACACCGTGAAGAAGGGGCAGGTGCTGTGCATCATCGAGGCCATGAAGCTGATGAACGAGATCGAATCCGAGGTCGCGGGGGAAGTCCTCGACATCCCGGTCAGCAACGGCCAGCCCGTCGAGTACGGGGAAGTCCTCTTCCGGATCCGCCTCGTCAATCCCTGACATGTTCAAGAAAATCCTGATCGCCAACAGGGGCGAGATCGCCCTGCGCATCACCTGGGCCTGCCGCGAGCTCGGGATCAAGACCGTGGCCGTGCACTCCGAGGCGGACAAGGACTCCCTGCACGTCAAGTTCGCCGACGAGGACGTGTGCATCGGCCCCGCGCGAGCGGGCGAATCGTACCTCAACATCGGAGCCGTGATCGCCGCGGCGGAGATCACCGACGCCGAGGCCATCCACCCCGGCTACGGCTTCCTGGCCGAGTCGGCGGCGTTCGCCGAGGTGTGCAAGGCCTGCAAGATCACCTTCATCGGGCCCAAGCCGGGGGTCATCGCCATGATGGGCGAGAAGTCCAGGGCCCGGGCCACGGTGAAGAAGGCCGGCGTCCCCATCCTGCCCGGCAGCGACGGTCCGGTCCCGGACGAGGCCGAGGCGGCCAGGATCTCCGGGGAGATCGGCTACCCCGTGATCGTGAAGGCCTCGGCCGGGGGAGGAGGGCGCGGCATGCGCATCGCCTCCGATGAGGAGGAGCTGCGGCGGGTCTTCCCGGTGGCCCGCGAGGAGGCGCGCGCGGCGTTCGGCGTGCCGGACGTCTATCTGGAGAAGTACCTGACCGAGCCGCGTCACATCGAGTTCCAGGTGATGGGGGACTCCAGGGGCTCCCTCGTCCACCTCGGAGAGAGGGAGTGCTCCATCCAGCGAAAGCACCAGAAGCTGGTGGAGGAGTCCCCGTCCACCGCGCTGACCCCGAAGTTGCGGCAGAAGATGGCCGACGCCGCCCTGCTGGCGGCCGGCTCGGTGAGCTACGAGAACGCCGGGACGGTGGAGTTCCTCTACCAGGACGGTCAGTTCTACTTCATCGAGATGAACACCCGCATCCAGGTCGAGCACCCGGTCACCGAGATGGTCACCGGCATCGACCTGATCAAGGAGCAGATCAAGGTGGCCGCCGGGCTCCCGCTCTCCTTCCGCCAGGAGGAGATCACCTTCCGGGGGCACTCCATGGAGTGCCGGGTGAACGCCGAGGACCCGGTCACCTTCACCCCCTCTCCAGGGCTGATCACCTCCTACCACCCGCCGGGAGGGCCCGGGGTGCGCGTGGACACCGCCGTGCACTCCGACTGCCGCATCTCCCCCTACTACGACTCGATGGTGGCCAAGCTGATCACCTTCGGCAACAACCGGGAGGAGGCGATCTCCCGGATGAGGCGGTCGCTGGAGGTCATGGTGGTGGAAGGGATCAAGACCACCATCCCGCTGCAGCTGCGCATCATGAACGATCCGGACTTCCAGAAGGGTAACTTCTCCACCAAGTTCCTCAGCCGCTACGTTCAATGAGCGGCCCGTGATCCGCCTGCCCCGCCTCTACGCCATCACCGATCGGCGGCTGGCGGGAGGCGCGCCCCACGAGGAGATCGTCGCCCGGCTGTGCCGCGGCGGCGCGGCGCTGATCCAGATGCGGGAGAAGGACCTCCCCTCCGGCGCGCTCCTTGAGGCCGCCCGCGCCGCCGTGGCCGCGGCGCGGGCGGCGGGAGCGCGGTTGATCGTCAACGACAGGGCCGACGTGGCCGCGCTGGCGGGGGCGGACGGCGTCCACCTGGGAGGGGAGGACCTCCCCGCCGGGGCGGCGCGGCTCGTGCTGGGGCCGCGGATCTGGATCGGGGTCTCCACGCATGGCGTGGAGGAGGCTGCGGCCGCCGGCCGGCTCCCCGTGGACTACGTCGCCCTGGGGCCGATCTTCGACACCCCGCACGCGGCGGTGCGGCGCGCCCCCCTGGGACTGGCCGCGCTGCACGAGGCGGCGGCCCTCTGCCCGCGCCCGCTGGTGGCGATCGGAGGGATGGATCCCTCCCGGGCCCGCGAGGCCCTGGCGGCCGGGGCGGCCAGCGTGGCGGTGATGGGGGACCTCATGACCGCCCCGGACATCGCCGCGCGGGTCCGGGACTATCCGTGACCGAGCCGGCGGGGGGACGCCCGGCCGGGACGGGGAGGGACCCCTCGAGGACCCTCCCCCTCCCCTCGGGACGGCGCCTCCCCGCGCTGGGGATGGGGACGTGGCGGATGGGGGAGGACCCCCGGGCGCGCGGCCGAGAGGCGGACGCGCTGCGGCTGGGCCTCGACCTCGGGCTCACGCTCATCGACACCGCGGAGATGTACGGGGAAGGAGAAGCGGAGACGATCGTCGGGGAGGCCGTGGCCGGCCGCCGCGACGCGGTGACCCTGGTGAGCAAAGTCTACCCGCACCACGCCGGCCGGCGCGCCGCGGCGGAAGCCTGCGAGCGCAGCCTGAGGCGGCTCGGGACCGACCGGATCGATCTCTATCTCCTCCACTGGCCGGGCACCGTCCCGCTGGAGGAGACCCTCGAGGCTTTCTCCGCGTTGAAGCGGGCCGGCAAGATCCTCGACCACGGCTTGAGCAACTTCGATCGCGAGGGGATGGAGGGTGCGGTCTCCCTCCCCGGCGGCGAAGCGGTTGCCGTGGACCAGGTCCTGTACAACCTGGCCCGGCGCGGCATCGAGCGCGACCTGCTCCCCTGGTGCCGCGCCCGCGGCATCCCGGTCATGGCCTACTCCCCGCTGGAGCAGGGACGGCTGCTCCGGCGGCAGGCTCTGCGCGGCGTCGCGATGCGCCGGGGGATGACCCCGGCCCAGGCGGCCCTCGCCTGGCTGCTGGCGCAGAGCGGCGTCTGCGTCATCCCCAAGGCGGCCGACCCCGACCATGTCAGGGAGGCGCGCGCCGCCCTCGACCTGACCCTGACGCCCGAGGACATGGCCGATCTGGACCGGGCCTTCCCCGCCCCCTCGCGCCCCGGCCCGCTGGAGATGCTCTAGCCGCGATGCGCTCAGCCGCCGCGGACTGACCCGGCGCCGCCGGGGGCCCGCTCCGGCGGCGGCCTCGCGTGTCCGTCGCCGGACGCCCGTCCCGCACGGGTGTCCCCCTCCGGTCGCTTCCTGTTTCTTCCCGCCCGCGATCTGCTGGCACGCCTCTTGATGGGCCTCCGGCAGGAGGATGCCACGATGCGAAACCGTCTCGCGTTGCTGCCGGCGCTGCTGCTGCTGGCATCGGCTCCCGTGGTGCGCGCCGTCGCCCCCGCGGAACCGCCGCCCGAGGAGGGCTCGTTCTCGCCGTTGTTCGAGCGACGTCTGGAAGTGGGGCTGCTCGGCCTCGACCCACCGCCCGACAGGACCTACGTCGCTTCGCTGCAGATCCACAACCGCCCCCTGGAGACCCCGGTCAGCGGCAACCCGGCCAGCTTCTGCGTCGGCTCGGGGTGTCTGGGGAGCTTCTGCGCGGGAAGCCTCTGCCTGATCTCCAACTGCGCCGGGAGCCTCTGCCTGAACTCCAAGTGCGCCGGGAGCGCCTGCGGGACGAGCCTGTGCGGAGGGTCGGTGTGCGGCACGAGCGCATGCCTCGGCTCGGTGTGCGGAGGGTCGGCCTGCCTCGGATCGGCCTGCGCCGGCTGCGCTGCAGGGCTGGAGGAGGAGGGAGCATGAGACTCAGGACAGTGGCCGGGCTCCTGCTGGCCGCGGCTTTGCCCGCGGCCGGAGCGCTGCGGGCCGACGCCTCGGCCGGCGCCGGGTCCGCGCTCGACGAACCGTTCTCGCCGCTGTTCGAGCGGCGGCTCGAGGTGGGTCTGCTCAACATGGATGCCCCCGAAGGCGCGCGTCTGAGGGCCGCGCTCATCGCCGGAGAGAGCGGCGCCATCGTGTTCAGCGGCTCGATCACCAGCTGGTGTCTCGGCTCCGGCTGCGGGGGGAGCGCCTGCCTGGGGAGCGCCTGCCTCGGGTCCACCTGCCTGGGGAGCGGCTGCCTGGACAGCAAGTGCGTCGGATCGGCCTGCGGAGGCAGCCAGTGCATCGGCTCGTTGTGCGGTGCCAGCCAGTGCCTGGGGAGCGCCTGCACTCAGTGCGCGGGCGGAGAGGACCAGGTGCGCAGGGGATGACGGCCTGGCCGCAAGCCGGGCTCGTGATGAGCGCCTGCCTGGCGCTGGGGCTGCTCGGCCCGATCGATCCGTCCGCCGCGCACCTCCTTTCGGCCGGCGGGATCGCCGTGTGGTGCGCGGCGGCGGCGCTGGAGGCTCCGGCGGGGAGGCTCCGGGGCCTGCGGGCGCTTGCCGCCGGGCTCGCGGGCGCCGGCGGGGTGGCCTTGCTGGGGCGGTCGCAGGGCGCGCCGGCCGGCCTGGCGGTGATGGGAGCCGTGGTTCTGTGCGTGCCGTGCCGCGGGAGACGGGGCGCCACCGTCTTCCTCGGAGCCTTGCTGGCCGCGGCCGTGGCGCTGGAGCGGGTCTCCTCTCCGGCCGGAGTCTGCCACGCGCTGTCGCTGGCGGTGTCCCGGGCGGCCGGGGCGGCCACGGGGCAGTCCCTCGCCCTGGGCCCGTCCGCCTCGGGGCTCGGTCTGCTGGGCGTCGTGCTGCTCTTGCTGGCGGCCTTCCGCGGGCGGACAAGCGCCCCGGCGTCGAGGATGCTGGCCTGCGTCGTTCTGTGGCCGGTGTGGGTGGCGGCCCTCCCCTCGCTCGCCGCGTGGCGGCCGGAGTGGCTGTTCGGTGACGGGGGGCTGCTCAACATGGCCCGGGAGCACCCCCACGCGGCCGCGCAGTCGCTCACGCGCGCTCTCTTCCATGCGTCCTGGATCTGGCTGGGGGTCC
The DNA here is from genome assembly GCA_035281445.1 of Candidatus Polarisedimenticolia bacterium. Lineage (GTDB taxonomy): Bacteria > Acidobacteriota > Polarisedimenticolia > JACPZX01 > DASXTC01 > DATEEA01. The sequence continues at coordinate 2,255 of DATEEA010000189.1, read as the reverse complement.
TCTGCGCGGTGGGGCTGGCCTTCCGGAAGGACGGCGACGCCGGGCCGGTTCGACCGTCCTGGATGTGGGCCGCGCCCGCCGCGGTGCTGGCGTGCGCGGTGTCGGCGCTCGTCTGCTTCGAGGCCGTCTGGCCCAGGCCGGATCGCCGGCCGGGGGGTGTCGTGCTGGTGGAGGATCCTTCCTTCGATCTCGCCATCCCCTCCCGCGAGCGTCTGGGCATCGGCGCTTCCGGGATGTTCGGCCTGCTGGGACGGTACCTCGAGCTGGATGGACACGGCCTCTCCACGCACCGCCGCCCCCTGTCCGCCGAGACGCTGGAGGAGGCCTCGGTGGTGATGGTGGTGCTGCCGACCACCCCCTTCCAGCCTCCCGAGCTGGCGCGGCTGGACCGGTACGTGCGCTCCGGGGGGAGCCTGCTGGTGCTGGCCGACCACACCGACCTTCTCGGATCCATGGGGCCCGTCAACCAGATCGCCTCGCCCCACGGGATCGAAGCGCTCTTCGACTCCGCCTATCCCGCCTCGCGCGAGTGGCGGGGCTGCCTGCGTCCTTCCCTCCGGGGCGAGCCGTTCCACGCCACGGGGATCGGGACGGGGTGCTCGCTGAGGATCCGGCGCGGCGTCCGTCCCATCGTGACCGGGCGCTACGCCCTGGCCGACGCCGGCGACCGCGGCAACGCCGGCTACGGGGGGTTCCTGGGCGACTACGCCTACCAGCCGGGGGAGCGTCTCGGGGACCTGGTGCTGGCCGCCGAGGCGCGGCCAGGATCCGGGCGGCTGGTGGTGTTCGGCGACACCTCGTCGTTCCAGAATCCCGCCTTGCCCTGGTCGTTCCCCTTCGTGGCCTCTCTGTTCGAGGAGCTGTCCAGGCCGGCGCAGCGGTGGCGCCTGACGGTCTCGTTCGCCGCCGGCCTGCTGGCGGCGGCGCTTCTCGCGGTCGTTGCCGCCGGCCGCCGCACGGCTGCGGCGGTCTGGTCGATCGTCCTTCTCGGCGCGTCGTGCGCCGTCCAGGCGGCCGCCGTCCCTCAGCCGGCGGTGGATCGCCTCGAGCCGGACGCGCCGGTGGCGCTGGTGGACGACGGGCGCCTCAGCGGGTTCTCCCGGCAGCTCTGGACCGACGGCTCCATCGGCGGGCTGCTGGCCAACCTGCAGCGCGCCGGCATGCTGCCGATCGTGGTGCGCGAGAAGATGGCCAGGCGCCTTCCGGGTCCCGAGGCCCTCGGGGTGCTGGTCGCCCCCCGGGCGTCGATGACGCAGGCCGAGGCGCTCGACCTGGCCGCGCACATCGACCGGGGAGGCGACGTGCTGGTGGCCGCCGGAGGGCCCGACGCCGAGGCTGTGGCCCCCCTTCTCTCCCTGCACGGCCTGCGCATCCTCGGCACGATGCCTCTCGGGCCTGTCCCCGTCCGGCCCGACATGCGGGAAGACGAGTACCGCCGCGCGCGCGCCGGCCCGCAGCTCCGCAACGCCTGGCCCATCGAGCGGTCGGGGACCGGGGTCACGCTCTCGCGGTTCTCCGCCTTCGGGCACGACGTGGTGCTGGAGTCCCGATCCCGGCAGCCCGGCGGCGGGCGCCTGATCGTGATCGCCGACCCGGAGCTGCCGACCGACCGCGTGCTGGAGAACGAGTGGGCGGCGTGGGAGGGGAACGTGGATCTGCTGGCGGCGATCCTGGCGGGCCGGGAGCGATGACCGGACTCCAGGCCTGCGGCCTGGTGCTCCTCGGCTCGGCCTGGGGGTTCGCCGACGGCTACTTCACCCCGCCCTCGCCGGCCGCGGCGGCGGTCTTCGCGGCGGCCGGCCTGGCCTGCCTCGCGGGGCGCGCATCGGGAAGGCGCGAGGGGCTCGCCACGGCGCTGCTGGCGGCCGCGGCCCAGGCCGCGCTGTCGCTCTGTCTGCCGGTCCTCATGGCCCATCTTCACGACATCCCCCTGGCGGCCGAGGCGGCCGCGGCGCTCGTCTCCCTGGCGGGGATCGAGGCCGCGGCCCCGCGCGGGCTCCTGCTCCTGGACACCGCCCGCGGGACGCAGTCGATCGCCCTGACCTGGGAGCTGGCCGCGCTGCCGGCGATGCTGCGGCTGCTGGCCGGCCTGGCGGCGGCCGATCCGGGCCGCTTCGGGCGCCACGCGGCGGTGGTCCTGGCGGCGGCGACGACGCGGCTCGTCGCGCTCGTCGCGCTCCTGGCGGCGGGAGCCCGCGTGTCGCTCTGCTACGAGCCGGCGGTCACGGCGCTGGCGTTCGTCGCCTTCGCCCCCC
>DATEEA010000188.1:0-21536 GCA_035281445.1 Candidatus Polarisedimenticolia bacterium | reverse complement strand
CGTTGCCGACGCCGAGCCGCCCGCGCCGCAGCTCGGCCGCGCGCCTCCTTCCGCCCGCTGAATCCTCCCGTCGAGACCGTCACGCACCCGCCGGCCTGAGCCGGGGGCCCGCCCGTCGCATCACCGGGCGCGCGCTCCAGCGGGGCCGGGGTGCCGCCACCGATCCACTCCACGGACGCTGGAATCCAGCTTGAGGAGAGTGCGCATGTCGCTTGCCCGCTGTCTGACGATTCTGCTCCTGGCCGCTCCGGCCGCGCTCGCCGCGCCGGCACAGGATTCGAGGCTCACGCTCAGAGGCAAGGTGGTCACCCACCACGAGGGCCGGCCGGTGCCCGGCGTCGCCGTGGAGCTGGTGGAGCTGCGCCGGCGGACCCGCACCGACGCCGAGGGGGTCTATGTCTTCGAGAAGCTGGCGCCGGGCGAGTACACGATCCAGGTCGCGGCGCGCGGCTACGGGGATCTCAGCAGGAAGGTGGTGCTGCCCGGGGGCGACGCCGACTTCGCACTGGAGCTTCATTTCCACGATCAGCCGGTCGTCGTGACCACCAGCGCCGCTCCCCGCGACCCGATGCGCGTCCACCAGCCGGCCGAGGTCCTGGACGGCGAGCGGCTGGAGCAGCGGGCCGGGACGTCGCTCGGGACGACCCTCCAGAACGAGCCGGGGATCACCTCGAGCACGATGAGCCAGGCGTCGAGCCGGCCGGTCATCCGGGGGCTCTCGGGCAACCGGGTCCTGGTGCTGGACGACGGCACGCGGGTCGGCGACGTCTCCTTCCTGTCGGACGATCACGCCGTGGCCATCGATCCTCTCTCCGCGCAGAGCATCGAGGTGGTGCGCGGCCCGGCCAACCTCCTCTACGGAAGCAACGCCATGGGAGGGGTGGTGAACGTGCTCACCGAGAACGTGCCGTCGATGCTGCACGACCGCCCGACGGGAGTCGTGGGCCTGGGAGGCTCGACCAACACGGGCGAAGCGCTGGGAGGGGTGGAGGTCGCCGCTTCGGCGGGCCCGTTCTCCTTCGCCGCCGGCGGCAGGCGCAGCGACGCGGGGGCCTACCACTTCGACGGCGGGACCGCCGGCAACTCCCAGTCGGACGTCAACCAGCTCCACGGGGGCGTCTCGTGGGTGGGGCAGGCCGGTCACATCGGGGTGTCCTGGAAGGAGCTGGAAGCGGACTACGGCATCCCGGTGAGCGAGGAGCGGGAGCTGCTGGGCCGCGGCGAGCGCGGAGTGACCATCGCCATGGAGCAGGCCACGGTCAAGCTGCGGGGGCAGGTCACCCGCCCCTTCGGCGCCTTCACCGGAGCCAGGCTCCAGGCGGTGCGGCACGACTACAGGCACACCGAGTTCGAGGAGAGCGGCGAGCCGGGGACGGTGTTCGATCACGAGACCACCGAGCTGCGGGCCGACGTGACCCACCGCGCGGCAGGCCCACTGAGCGGGACCGTGGGAGCCTGGGCGCTCCGCAGCGACTTCCAGGCGGTGGGAGAGGAGGCGCTCCTCCCCTTCGCCGAGACCTCCGCGCACGCGGGGTTCTTCTACGAAGAGGTCGGCCTCGAGAAGGCCACGCTGCAGTTCGGAGGCCGCTTCGAGGACCAGCGTGTGGACATCGGCGCGGGAGGGATGAGGCGGAGCTTCCAGGGCGTGAGCGGCGCCGTGGGGATCGTGGTGCACCCCCGCGACGTCTGGAGCGTCGCCGCCAACGTCACCCGCAACTTCAAGGCCCCCTCGGCGGAGGAGCTGTTCGCCTTCGGCCCGCACATCGCCACCTTCACCTTCGAGATCGGCGATCCCGGCCTGGACGAGGAGACCAGCGTCGGCGTCGATCTCGGGTTCCGGTGGAAGTGGCCGAAGTTCCGCGGAGAGGTGACCGCCTGGCGGACCGGGTTCTCCGACTTCATCTTCCTCCAGCCGGTCCTCGATCCGAACACCGGAGCGCCGCTGGAGCAGGACGGCCTGGCGGTCAGCCGCTACGTCCAGTCCGGCGCGCTCTTCCACGGCGCCGAACTGCACGCCGACGCGAGCCTGCTGGAGCACCTGACCCTGGATCTCACCGCCGACATGGTGATCGCCCGGCGCCAGGACGACGGCGAGCCGCTCCCCCGGATCCCGCCGCGGCGCGCCGGCGTGGGGCTGCACTGGGACACCGATCGCTTCGGCGTGGGAGGGGAGGCGCGGCTTCACGACCGGCAGGAGCGGGTCGCCCCGGGGGAGGAGCCGACCGCCGGCTTCACGCTCTACAACCTCTTCGGCCACGTCCAGCTCACCGGGGGCCGCGTGGTGCATCGCTTCTCGCTGCGGGTCGCGAACCTGACCGACAAGCGGCACCGCAACCACGTCAGCCTGGTCAAGGACGTCCTCCCCGAGCCCGGCCGCACGGCCAGGCTCCTCTACACGCTGCTGTTCTGAGACCGGATCCGGCGGGCGCCCCGCCCCGCGGTCCGGGCGCCCGCTGGACGCGACCCCGTCCCGCCCTGACCGGATGTAAACGACTCTCGATCCTCGATTTACGGCACCGCGGAGGTTTGACCTGCCCCGGCCCGTATGATAGCCTTCGCGCTCCTGAAAGCTCGATGACGGCCGGGCCCGAGGCCGCGGCCGATCTCCCGACCGATCCGTTCCAGGCCGTTCTCCGGAGGTCCGACGCGACGTGCTCGACCAGTACCTGCAGGCCCTGATCCTGCTGCTGGTTGCCGCCGCGACGGCCGGAGGCCTGGTCGCCGTCTCCCACCTGGCCGGAAGGGTGGCCGGCTCCCGCACAAAGACCTACCCCTACGAGTGCGGCAGCGTCCTCATCGACAAGGAGCCGAAGCGGATCTCCATCAAGTTCCACCTGGTGGCCATGATGTTCATCCTGTTCGACATCGAGGCGGCCTTCCTCTACCCCTGGGCGGTGTCGTTCCGCAGCCTGGGGTTGGCCGGCTTCGTGGAGATGATGGTCTTCATCGGCGTGCTCCTGGTCGGCTACGTCTACATCTGGCGCCGCGGCGCCTTCCGGTGGGAGTAGCGGTGGCCACGGTGGAGCAGGGCCGGGAGACGGCGGCCCGCGCGGCCGCCTGGATGGAGGAGCGCTTCCCCGGCGCCGTCCTGGAGCGCGTGGAGTTCCGTGGAGAGCTGACGCTGGTGCTGGACGCGGCGGCTCTCGTCCCCGTGGCCCGGTGGCTGAAGGAGGATCCCGGCCTCCGCTTCGACGTCCTCACCGACGTCACCGCGATCCACTGGCCCGGCCGTCCCCACCTGTTCGAAGTCGCCTACTTGCTCTGCTCGCTGAGCAACAACGCCGTGCTGCGGCTGAAGGTCCGGACCGGAGCCGGGGGCTCACCGGCCCGCGTGCCGACCGTCTCGGGGGTCTGGGCCACCGCCGACTGGCACGAGAGAGAGGAGTGGGACAAGGTCGGCGTCGTCTTCGAGGGGCACCCCAACCTCAAGCGCATCCTCCTGCCGGAGGACTGGGAAGGGCACCCCCTGCGCAAGGAGTACCCGGTGGAAGGGATCGGGGCCTGAGACGATGCCCTACAAGACGGAGACCATCGAGCCGGGAACGGAGCTCCTGACGGTCAACATGGGGCCGTCGCACCCCAGCACCCACGGCGTGCTGCGGCTCATCCTGACGCTGGACGGCGAGCGGGTGGTGAAGGCCGAGCCGGTGATGGGCTACCTGCACCGGGGGATGGAGAAGATCGCCGAGAACAAGACCTACACCCAGTTCATCCCCTACACCGACCGGCTCGACTACCTGGCGCCTCTGTCCAACAACGTGGCGTTCGCCCTGGCCGTGGAGAAGCTGGTGGGGACCAGGGTGCCACCGCGCTGCGAGCACATCCGCGTGCTGGCGTGCGAGCTGTCCAGGATCTCGGCCCATTTGCTGTGGCTGGGCACCCACGCCGTGGACCTGGGAGCCATCTCCGTCTTCATGTACACGTTCCGCGAGAGGGAGGTGCTGTACGACTTCTTCGAGGCCCTCACCGGGACACGGCTCACCACCTCCTACACGCGCATCGGCGGGCTGTCGCGCGACCTCCCCAGCGGATTCCTGGACCAGGTCGGCCGCTGGCTGGAGCGCTTCCCGCGCGACCTGGACGAGTACGAGAAGCTCCTCACCAAGAACACCATCTGGGTGGAGCGGACCAAGGGGGTCGGCGTCCTGAAGCTGCAGGACGCCGTCGATCTGGGAGTCACCGGGGCCAACCTCCGCGCCAGCGGCTTGGAGTGGGACCTGCGCAAGGCTCGACCTTACTCGGGGTACGAGCAGTTCGACTTCGAGGTCGCCGTGGGCACCGTGGGAGACGTGTACGATCGCTACCTGGTGCGGATCGAGGAGATGAGGCAGGCCGTCAGGATCTGCCGGCAGGCGATCGAGACCATGCCCGGAGGGCCGATCTGCGTGGACGATCCCAAGCTGGTGCTCCCTCCCAAGGAGAAGGTGCTCACCAGCATGGAGGAGCTGATCCACCAGTTCATCATCGTGACCGAAGGGTTCGATGCGCCCAAGGGGGAGGTCTACCACGCCATCGAGGCCCCCAAAGGGGAGCTGGGCTTCTACATCGTGAGCGACGGGGGGCCGTCGCCGCACAGGATGAAGATCCGCTCCCCCTCCTTCGTGAACCTGCAGGCCCTGCCTCCCATCTGCGAGGGAGCGCTCATCTCCGACGTGGTGGCCATCATCGCCAGCCTGGACCCGGTGATGGGGGAGGTGGACCGGTGAGCGCCCCCAAGGTGGGGATCCGCCTGGCTCCGGCGGGCAAGGGGTTGAGCGACGAGACGCTGCGCCGCATCGACGAGGCCATCGCCCGCTACCCGGTGAAGCAGTCGGCGCTGCTGCCGGCCCTGTGGCTCGCGCAGCAGGAGCAGGGGTACTGCAGCACCGAGGCCCAGGAGCAGATCGCCGCCCGGATCGGGGTGAGCCCGGCGTTCGTGGCCGGCGTGGTGTCCTTCTACACCATGTACCACACCGCCCCCGTGGGGCGGCACGTGGTGGACGTCTGCACCACGGTCTCCTGCTGGCTGCGGGGCAGCGACGAGCTGGTGCGCCACATCGAGGGGCGTCTGGGGATCAAGGCCGGGCAGACCACCCCCGACGGCCGCTTCACCCTGCGCACCGTGGAGTGCCTCGGCTCGTGCGGCACCGCCCCGATGTGCCAGATCGGCGACGACTACCACGAGGACCTCACCCCCGAGACGATGGACAGGCTGCTGGAGACGCTGCGCTGATGGCGGCGCTCGCCGAGAAGGTGCTCACGCGCCACGTCGGCCTGGCCGATCAGGCCGATCTGCGCGCCGCGGCGGCGCGCGGCGCCTACCAGACCCTGCGCAAGGCCCTGTCCACGGCCCCCGAGGCGGTGGTGGAGTCGGTGAAGGCGTCCGGCCTGCGAGGGCGCGGCGGCGCCGGGTTCCCCACCGGCGTCAAGTGGACCTTCATGCCCAAGGAGACCTCCAAACCCAAGTACCTGGTGGTCAACGCCGACGAGTCCGAGCCCGGCACGTTCAAGGACCGCCTGCTGATGGAGCGCGACCCGCACCTCTGCCTGGAAGGGATCCTGATCTCCGCCTGGGCGCTGCGCGCGTCCATCGCCTTCATCTACATCCGCGGCGAGTTCGTGGCCGGATGGCGCACCCTGGGGCGGGCCATCGAGCAGGCCCGCGAGGCGGGGCTCATCGGGCGCGACGTCCTGGGATCGGGCTGGGACATCGATGTCATCCTGCACCGGGGCGCGGGGGCCTACATCTGCGGCGAGGAGACGGCCTTGATGGAGAGCCTCGAAGGGAAGCGCGGCTACCCTCGCCTCAAGCCGCCGTTCCCCGCGACCTTCGGCGTGTACGGCAACCCCACCACCATCAACAACGTGGAGACCCTGGCCGTCGTGCCGGCCATCGTCGAGCGCGGGGCGGAGTGGTTCGCCGGCATCGGGCGCGAGAAGAACACCGGCCCCAAGCTCTACTGCCTGTCCGGGCACGTCCGGCGGCCCGGCGTGTACGAGACGGAGCTGGGCATCCCGTTCCCCGCGCTGTTCGGCGAGCTGGGGGGCGGCCCGCTCGATCCGAAACGGAAGCTCAAGGCGGTCATCCCGGGAGGGTCGTCCGCCCCCGTCATGACCGCCGGAGAGTGCGGCGATCTCCTGATGGACTTCGACGGGCTGGCGGCCAAGGGGAGCATGCTGGGCTCGGCCGGCATCATGATGATGGACGACTCGGTCTGCATGGTGCGGGCGCTGGAGCGGGTGCTGCGGTTCTACGCCCACGAGTCGTGCGGCCAGTGCACCCCTTGCCGCGTGGGGTCGGACTGGATCCACCGCATCGTGGCCAGGATCGAGCGGGGAGAAGGGACCACCGGCGACCTGGAGACCCTGGTCTCGGTGTGCGACGGGATGGTCGGCAAGACCATCTGCGTCTTCGCCGACGCGGCGGCGCTGCCCGCCAAGTCGTTCGTGGCCAAGTTCCGCCACGAGTTCAACGACCACATCAGCCGCAAGGCATGCCCCTTCGGAGCGGCCCGTGGCTGACACCGTGAAGCTGATCATCGACGGCCGGGAGATCGAGGTCGCCAGGGGGACCACCGTGCTGCAGGCCTCGGGGATGCTGGGGCTCGACGTCCCGCGCTACTGCTACCACCCCGGACTCTCCATCGCCGGAAACTGCCGCATCTGCCTGGTGGAGATCGAGAAACTGCCGAAGCTGGCGACGTCGTGCACCACGCAGGCCGCCGACGGGATGTTGGTGCGCACCGGCGGCTCCAAGGTCGAGGACGGCCGCCGGGCGGTGATGGAGTTCCTGCTGGCCAACCACCCCCTGGACTGCCCGATCTGCGATCAGGCCGGCGAGTGCCGGCTGCAGGAGTACTCCTACGAGCACGGCCAGGGCGGCTCCCGCTTCCGCGAGGAGAAGGTCCGGGGGTTCAAGAACAAGCCGGTGGGGCCCCACGTGGTGCTGGACACCGAGCGGTGCATCGTCTGCACGCGATGCGTGCGGTTCACCCAGGAGGTCACCGGCACCGGCGAGCTGGGGGTCTTCCAGCGCGGCGTGGTCTCCTACATCGACACCTTTCCCGGCAGGGAGCTGGCGAACCTCTACTCCGGCAACACCGTGGACATCTGCCCGGTGGGCGCCCTCACCCTCAAGGAGTTCCGCTTCAAGAAGCGGGTGTGGGAGCTGCGCGACGTCCCGTCGGTGTGCGGGGCGTGCGCCCGCGGCTGCAACGTGCACCTGGGGACGGCGTCCAACGCCATCCAGAGGATCACCCCGCGCGAGAACCAGGCGGTGAACCGGTGGTGGATGTGCGACGTCGGCCGGCTCTCCGCCGAGCCGCTGGCCGGGGCGGCCAGGCTGGCCGAGGCGCGGGGAAGGCGCGGCCAGGGTCTGGAGCCGATCCCCTGGCCCGAGGCGCTGGACATCCTGGCGGCGCGGCTGAAGGAAGCGCGCCCCGGGGCCGTGGCGGCGATCGCATCGGCGTCGCTGACGCTGGAGGATCTCCACGTGCTGGTGCGGCTCTTCTCCGCTCTGCCCGGTGGCCGGATCGTGGTCCCCGAGCGGATGGAGGGAGACGACGACGCGCTGCTGATCCGCGCGGACAAGTCGGCCAACGCCGCGGGGGCCTCCCGGCTCGGCCTGGAGGTGGACCACGGGGACCGGGCGCTCTCCGCGCTGCTGTCCGACGCCGGCGCGGGGAAGCTGGACGTGCTGCTGGCGCTCGGGGACGGCACGCCCGGCCTGCAGGAGGCCGGCCGGCAGGCCTTCGTCTGCCGCTTCACGCCGTGGGACGGCGACGGGCTGGCGGACGCCGATCTGGCGCTCCCCGCCGCGGCGTACGGCGAGTTCGACGGCACCTGGGTGAACTTCCAGCACAGGGCCCAGAGGGTGCGCCGCGCCCTGGACCCTCCCGGGATCGCCCTGGAGGGATGGCGGATGCTGGCCGAGCTGCTGCGGCGGCTGGGGCACCCGGCCCACTACGCCTCGGCCGCCGACGTCCTGGCCGAGGCGGCGGCCACGGTGCCGGCTCTCGCCGCGCTGCGAGCGGGGCCTCCCGGCCCGCAGGGAGTCGCCCTGTGAGCGGATCCTCGGCGCTGGTCCTGGAAGGGCTCCTCAAGGTGGCCGTGGTCCTGGCCGCGGTCATGACCGTGGTGGGGAACATCGTCCTGGTGGAGCGGAAGGTGGCGGGGTGGATCCAGGATCGCGTCGGCCCCAACCGGGCGGGACCCTGGGGGCTGCTGCAGCCGCTGGCCGACGGGCTGAAGTTCATCTTCAAGGAGGAGATCGTCCCGGCCTCCGCGCACAAGACCTTCTACATCCTGGCGCCGGCGCTGTCGCTGACGGCGGCGCTGACCACCTTCGCCGTCATCCCCTTCGGCGAGCGGTTCGTGATCTTCGGACGGGCGATCGAGCCGATCATCGCCGATCTGGACATCGGCCTGCTCTGGATCTTCGCCGTGGCGTCGCTGGGTGTGTACGGGATCGTCCTGGCCGGCTGGTCCTCGGCCAGCAAGTACTCCCTGCTCGGCGGGCTGCGCTCCTCGGCGCAGATGATCTCCTACGAGCTGTCCATGACCCTCAGCGTGGTGGGGGTGCTGATGGCCTCGGGCTCCCTGAGGCTGGCGGACATCGTGTCGGCGCAGGCGGGGAGCGTCTGGAACGCCGTCTCCCAGCCGATCGGGTTCCTGGTGTTCCTGACCTCGGCCTTCGCCGAGACCAACCGGCTGCCGTTCGACCTGCCGGAGGCCGAGCCCGAGCTGGTGGCCGGGTACCACACCGAGTACTCCTCGATGAAGTTCCTCATGTTCTACATGGCGGAATACGGCAACGTGATCCTGTCGAGCTGCCTGATGGTGCTGCTGTTCGCGGGCGGCTGGCACCTCCCCTTCGTGGAAGGGTGGCTTCAGGCGGCCCCCGCCGGCGTGGCCGGACTGGCGCACTTCGCCATCTTCTGCCTCAAGCTGACCTTCTTCCTGTTCCTGTACATCTGGGTGCGCTGGACGCTGCCCCGCTTCCGCTACGACCAGCTCATGAACCTGGGCTGGAAGGTGATGCTCCCGCTGGCCCTGGCCAACGTGGTGTGGACGGCGGCGCTCATCCTGGCGGGGTGGGTGTGAGGGAGCGGCCGTGAGCGGACGGGAGCTGCTCTTCTGGGCCGACGCCATCGTGGCCGTGATGACCGCGGGGGTGGTGATCCTCCACCGCAACCCGGTGGTCTGCGCGCTGTCGCTGGTGCTCCACCTCTGCTCGGTGGCCCTGTTCTTCCTCCTGCTGGACGCCACGTTCCTGTTCGCCGTTCAGATCATCCTCTACGCGGGCGCCATCATGGTGCTCTTCCTCTTCGTGATCATGCTGCTGGATCCCGCCGGGGAGGGGGTGGCCGGCCGCGCCGGCAAGCCTCAGATGGCGCTGACCCTGGCCGCGGCCGCGGCCCTGCTCGCGGTGATGGCTCGCGCGCTCCCCGGGCTGGAGAAGGGCGGCGGAGCGGCCGCCCTTCCCGAGGGGTTCGGCCGGATCGACGGCATGGGACGGCTCCTCTTCACCGAGTATCTCTTCCCGTTCGAGGTGGCCAGCGTCCTGCTGCTGGTGGCCATGATCGGCGCCCTGTTCATGGGCCGGAAGGAGGCGGACTGAATGGTCCCCTTCGGCAGCGCCCTGATGGTGAGCGCCCTGCTGTTCGTGATGGGGCTGGTGGGGGTGCTCATCCGCAGGAGCGCTCTGGTCATCCTCATGGGCATCGAGCTGATGCTCAACGCCGCCAACCTGGCCTTCGTGGCCGCCGCCCGGCACGTCGGCTCGATGGACGGCCAGCTCTTCGCCTTCTTCGTCATGACCGTGGCGGCGGCGGAGGCCGCCGTCGGCCTGGCCATCGTCATCGCCCTGTTCCGCCGCCGGCGCACCACCGACGTGGACCAGGTCAGCTTCCTGAAGTGGTGATGCCGTGCAGCCGCTGGATCTGATCGGCCTCATCCCGCTGCTCCCCTTGGCCGGATTCGTCCTGATCGGCCTGCCGTCGGCGGCCGGCCGGAGGCTCCCCAGACCCCTGGTCACCGCGATCGGCTGCGGGTCGGTGGCGCTGGCCTTCGCGCTCTCGGTGGCGGCGGTCGCCGCGCTGGCCGGGCTGCCGGAGCACCACCGCAGCCACCAGGCGGTGCTGGGGGAGTGGATGGGACCGCTGGGGCTCTCCTGGTCGTTCGTGCTGGATCCTCTGTCCGCGGTGATGATTCTGATCGTCACCGGCGTGGGACTGCTCATCCACGTCTACTCGGCAGGCTACATGGCCGAGGATCCCGGCTACGCGCGGTACTTCGCCTACCTCAACCTGTTCATGTCCATGATGCTGACGCTGGTGCTGGGGTCCTCGCTGCCGCTGCTCTTCGTGGGCTGGGAGGGGGTGGGGCTCTGCTCGTACCTGCTGATAGGCTTCTTCCACTCCCGGACCGACTGCGCCGACGCGGGAAGGAAGGCGTTCCTCGTCAACCGCATCGGCGACGCCTCCTTCGTCCTGGGCATGCTGCTCGCCTGGAGCGCGTTCGGATTCACCTTCGACATCCGCGAGATCCTGGCCAACGCGCCCGGCGTGGCCGCCTCGTCTCCCGGGACGGTCACGCTGGTGGCGCTGCTGCTGTTCGGAGGGGCCTGCGGCAAGTCGGCGCAGATCCCCCTGTTCGTCTGGCTCCCCGACGCCATGGCCGGCCCCACCCCCGTGTCGGCTCTCATCCACGCCGCCACCATGGTCACCGCGGGCGTGTACATGGTCTGCCGCATGGCCCCTCTGTACGCGCTCGCCCCCGGGGCCATGGCGGTGGTGGCCGCGGTGGGTGCGGCCACGGCCCTCCTGGCGGCCGTCATCGCCCTGGCCCAGGACGACATCAAGAAGGTCCTGGCCTACTCCACCATCTCGCAGCTCGGCTACATGTTCATGGCCGCAGGCGCCGGGGCCTTCGGCGCGGCCATCTTCCACGTCACCACGCACGCCTTCTTCAAGGCGCTGCTCTTCCTGGGATCGGGCGCGGTGATCCACGCGCTGCACGGGGAGCAGGACATGAGGAAGATGGGTGGACTGCGAGGGGCCCTGCCGCGCACGTTCCTGTTCTTCGCCGCCGGCTGGGTGGCGCTGTCAGGCGTGCCGCTGACCTCCGGCTTCTTCAGCAAGGACGAGATCCTGTACCACGCCTGGCTCGCCAACCCGGCTCTCTGGGCCGCCGGCATCGCCGGAGCGCTGTTGACCGCCACCTACATGACCCGGCTGATGGCGATGACCTTCTTCGGACCCTCGCGTTTCGATCGCCACGCCGCCGGGCGCCTGCACGAGGCGCCTGCCTCGATGGCCGTGCCTCTGGGCATCCTGGCGGTGCTCTCCCTGGGAGGAGGGCTGATGGGGATGCCGGCCTCGTGGCTCGGGCCCGGTCCGTTTCACCGCTGGCTCCACCCCGTCCTGGGAGCGGCCGAGAGCGCGGCCTCGCCCGGCCACCACGGACCCGAGACGCTCCTGATGGTGGTGTCCTCCCTGGTCGCGCTGGGAGGGATCGCCCTGGGCTGGAGGCTGTGGGTGGCCCGCCCCGGGACCCCCGCGGCCATCGCCGCCCGGCTTTCCACGGTCCATCGCCTGGTGAAGGGGAAGTTCTTCGTGGACGAGATCTACGACGCCGCGGTGCTCAGGCCTTACGCCGCGCTCTGCCGTGGGCTGGCCCGGTTCGACACGGCGGCGGTGGACGGCGCGGTGAACGGAGTGGGCGCCACGGCGGAGACCTTCGCGCACGCCTTCAAGCTCTTCCACTCCGGCTTCGTGCGCAACTATGCCTTGTTCTATCTCCTGGGCGCGGCCGGCGTGCTCTGGTACCTCGCGGCATGAGCGCCGATCCGATCGTCATCCCGCCGATCGACTGGAGCCTCCTGGCCCCGTTCGTCTCGCTGGTGCTGGGCGGGATCGCCGTCACGCTGATGGCGGTCGGCCCGCCGTCCTGGCGCCGGCACACCGGCCACGCGGCCTTGCTGGTGCTGGTCCCTCCGGCCTGGTTCCTTTGGAGGCTCGGCTCGTCGCCGGGAGGGGCGGTGGAGACCATGAGCGGAATGGTGGTGATGGATCACTTCTCCATCGGGTTCCACGCGCTCTTCCTGCTCACCGCGGCCCTGGCCTTGCTGCTGGCCGTGCCGGTCCTGGCGGATGCGCGCCGCCAGCACGGCGGGGATTCCGCGGAGTACGACGCGCTGGTGCTGTTCGCCACGGCCGGCATGATGCTGATGTCGTCCAGCACCAACCTGCTGATCCTGTTCCTGGGGCTGGAGGTCCTCTCGCTTCCGCTCTACGTGCTGGTGGGCTTCTCGCGGACGCAGGACCGGTCCATGGAGTCGTCCGTCAAGTACTTCCTGCTGGGTGCCTTCTCCACCGGGTTCACGATCTACGGCATGGCTTTGATGTACGCGGCGACCGGCACCCTGGATCTGTCCCGGCTGCCCGAGGAGGCGGCGGAGGGCTCCACGCTCTTGATGCTGGGCTTCGGGCTCACCCTGGTCGGGTTCCTGTTCAAGATCGCGGCCTTCCCCTTCCACTTCTGGCTCCCCGACGTCTACCAGGGAGCGCCCACCAGCGTGACCGCCTTCATGATCGCCGGGACCAAGGCGGCCGCCTTCGCCGCCGTGCTGCGCCTGGTCACCTCCAGCCCGGCGCTCTGGGAGGGGCCGGTGGCGGACGAGTGGGCGCGCCTGCTCTCGGTGCTGGCCATGCTCACCATGACCGCGGGCAACGTGGTGGCCCTGGTGCAGACCGACATCAAGAGGATGCTGGCCTGCTCCAGCATCGCTCACGCAGGTTATCTGATGATCGCCGTGGTGACCCGCTCCGGCGACGGCGTGGCCGGCGTCCTCTACTACCTGGCCGCCTACCTGTTCATGAACCTGGGGGCCTTCGCCGTCGTGCTGGCCATCGACCGCGCCCGGGGCTCCCACGCGCCCGGCGACCCCATCGCCTCCTACGCCGGCCTGGCCCGGAGGCACCCGCTCCTGGCGGCGGCCATGGCCCTGTTCATGCTCTCGCTGACGGGGGTGCCGCTGACCGGCGGCTTTCTCGGCAAGTTCTACATCTTCTCCGCGGCCATCGAGGCGAACCTCTATCCGCTGGCGGCCGTGGGGCTGCTCAACAGCGCCCTGGCCGCCGCCTACTACCTCAACGTGATCCTGGTCATGTACATGAGGGAGCCTCAGGCCGAGGCGCCCGGGGTGCGCCTTCCGCTGCCGCTGGGAGCCGGCATCGCGCTGAGCGCGGCGGGGGTGATCTACCTGGGGATCTTCCCGGGGCGCTTCCTGGAGTTCGCGCGGACCCTGCTGCTATAATCGCCGCTTTCCCGGACAACCCGATGCTGCTCACCGACCTCCTTCGCGACGATCTGATCTTCCTGGACCTCCATCCGGGGGACATGGAGGAGTGCCTGGAGACGATGGCCGTGCTGATGCGCGAGAGGGGCGCCATCGGCGACAAGGTGGACACGGTGACCCGGCTGATGGAGCGCGAGCGCACCATGTCCACCGGGATGGGCGGCGGGGTGGCGGTCCCCCACGCCAAGAGTCCCCTGGTGAAGAGGATGACCGTGGCCATGGGGCAGGTCCCGGACGGGGTCGACTTCAAGGCCATTGACGGCAAGCCGGTGCACATCGTCTTCCTGCTGCTCGGCCCCCCCGACTCCACCCGCGAGCACGTGGACCTGCTGGCGCGCATCGCCTACCTGGTGAAGTCTCCCGGAGTGATCGAGGCGCTGCGCGGCGCCGCTTCCCCCGCCCAGGTGATGACGGCCATACGGGGCGCGGCCGCCCGGTAGCCAGGCGGCCTGGGCTCGGCCGATCTCCTTTTTGTTCAATGTGTTGAGTCGGCCATCGGGAGACGGCGGCGCTGCTCCATGAACCAGGACCCCGCGTGATCCGCTGCCGGCCGGGACCCTAACCATGTCCGCTGGGGATCGTCCAATGGACCGGATGGACGCAGACGACGCCAACGTCGTGGCGCGGGCGCGCGACGGCGACTCCGAGGCCTTCCGCGCGCTGGTGGAGCGCCACAGCCGCCCTCTGTTCCATCTGGCGTACAGGATCACCGGCAACGAGGAGGACGCCGAGGATGTCGTGCAGGAGACCTTCATGAAAGCGCACAGGGCGCTGGGCCGATTCGAGGAGAGAGCCAACGTGGGAACGTGGCTGCACCGCATCGCCGCCAACTGCGCCCTGGACATCGTGCGGTCCCGCCGGCGCGAAGGGCCGCGCCTGGAGGCCGTGGAGCAGGCGGACGGAGGCTTTATCGACCCGGTGGAGGCGATCCCCTCCACCCAGCCGGCGCCGGACCGGCTGGTTCTGAGCGAGGAGATGAAGCGGCGCGTCGGCGCGGCGCTGGGTCAGCTCACCCCCAACGAGCGGACGGCGTTCGTCCTGCGGCACTTCGAGGATCGCTCCATCGAGGACATCGGCAGGACCCTTGGTCTTCGCGAGAACGCGGCCAAGCAGAGCGTCTTCCGCGCGGTGCGCAAGCTGCGCCGCGCGCTGGAGCCGGTGATGCCGGCGGGGAGGGCCTGAATGGAGGCGCGGGGCCATGTCCACGACGACCATCTGGTCCTGATCCACTACGGCGAGGAGGCGCCGGCCGGAGCCCGCCGCCATCTGGAGGGGTGCGCCGCGTGCCGGACGCGGCTCGAGGAGCTGCGACAGGTCCTGGCCCTGGTCGGTGCAGCCCCGGTGCCGGAGCGGGGGCCCGGCTACGGAGCGGCCGTGTGGAGACGGCTGCAGCCGCGCCTGTCGTCCCCCGCGCGGCCGGAGGGCGCCTCGCGCCCGGCCGCCTGGTGGCGCGGAAGGATGGCCCTGGCCGCGTCGCTGCTCATCATGCTGATGGCGGCCTACCTGGCGGGAAGGATCGGAGGCGGCCCGGCTCCCGACGGCTCCATCCCCGAGGATGTGCGGCAACGGGTGCTGCGGGTGGCGGTGGCCGATCACCTCGAGCGGTGCCAGCACCTCCTCACCGAGCTGACCAACGCCGGCGCGGCGGCGGGGGCCGGCTCGCAGGAGAGCGACCCCCAGCCCGATCTGACGCTGCGGCAGCGCCAGGCGGAGACGCTGCTGGCGGCCGGGCGGATCTACCGCCAGACCGCCGAGGGGGGGAAGGAGCACGCTCTGGCGGGGATCCTGGAGGACGTCGAGAGGGTGCTGCTGGAAGTGGCCCATGCCCCGGCGCGGCCCGAGCCGCGGGAGCTCGAGTCGATCCGCCGGAGAGTGGAAGAGACCGGGATCCTGTTCAAGGTGCGCGTGATGGCAACCCAGATCCGCGGGCAGGAGCGCACTCCTGCGCCCGCGCGGCCCGGACGCAGGACGTGACGAGCGCGCCGGGAGTCCACAGGGAGAGGCGATGAAGAGAGTGACACGGTGGTCGATCATCCTGGTTCCGGCCGTCCTTGCCCTGTTCACCCTGCGGGCGCCGGGCTGGGCCTTCGGCCCTGTCTGGCTGGCCGAGGCGGAGGACGACCGTGAAGTGACGGCCTACGAGGAGGGGACCGACGCCCTCGACGAGTCGGAGTGGGAGGATGCCGTCGAGGCCTTCGACGAGGTGGCGCGCCTGGGCCGGTCGCGGGTGGACGGCGCGCTGTACTGGAAGGCCTACGCGCTGTCCAAGCTGGGGCGGCGCCAGGAGGCGCTGTCCGAGCTGGAGCGGCTCAAGTCCGCCCACCCCAAGAGCCGGTGGATCAACGACGCCAAGGCGCTGGAGGTGGAGCTGAGGCAGAAGGCCGGCAAGGGGGTCCCTCCCCAGGCGGACGACGACGAGGAGCTGAAGCTGGTGGCCCTCAACGGCCTCATGCAGATGGACGACGAGCGCGCGGTCCCCATGCTGGAGCGCTTCCTGAGCGGATCCGGGTCCCGGAGGCTGAAGGAGCAGGCGCTCTTCGTGCTGGTGCAGACCGGGTCCCCGCGGGCCAGGGAGATCGTGTACCGCACGGCGCGGGGTCAGACGTACCCGGCCCTGCAGCGCAAGGCGGTGGAGTACCTGGGCATCTTCGGCGGGCGCGAGGCGGAGCGCGAGCTGGCGGAGATCTACCGCGCCACCGGGGACGACCAGGTGAAGCGCCAGGTCCTGCAGGCCTACATGGTCTCGGGCAACAGCGAAGCGCTGCTTGCCGCCGCCCAGTCCGAGCCCTCCCCCTCGCTGCGCCGGGAGGCGATCCAGCTCCTGGGCGCCCATGGGGCGGAGGAGGAGCTGGCCCAGCTCTACCAGCGCGAGACGGATGTCCAGGTCCGCGAGAACATCCTTCAGGCGCTCGCCGTCAGCGGCTCCGACAGGCTGATCGAGGCGGCGCGCCGCGAGAAGGACCCGCGGCTGAGGCTGAAGGCGGTGCAGAGCCTCGGCATCATGGGCTCGGAACGAGCCGGCCAGGCGGTGATCGAGATCTACGACGCGGAGAGCAGCACCGACATCAAGCGGGCGGCCCTGGGGGCGCTCATGGTGCAGGGCAACGCCCGCGGGCTCATCGCCATCGCCCGCAGGGAGAAGAACCCCGAGCTGCGCCGCGCGGCGGTGGAGCAGCTCTCGGTGATGGGGTCCAAGGAAGCGACCGATTTCCTGATGGAACTGCTCGAAGAGTAGAGGAGCTGCACGATGAGGACAGGGACAGGCACGGCAGTCTGGCTGGCGCTCGCGGTCGCCGCTGTCTCGCCCTCGCAGGCGAGGCAGCAGGCACCCCGCATCACGGGGACGGTGGAGTCGCGGGAGGCGTCGCGGGGGCTGGCCGCGGAGATCGCGGCGCTGGCCCGGCGGGACGGGGCGTCATGGGTCGGCTGGACCGCCCCGATGGTCGCCGGCGAGCGGAGCATGTGCTGCTTCGAGTCATGGGACTCGAGGCCGAAGGGGCGGCGCGGCTCGTGCCGGCTGGAGAAGCAGGAGAGCTTCACCGTGAACACCTTCGATGACCACGCCGTGAAGCTGGAGGGGGACGACACCTTCCTGGTGATGGCCCGCCTGAAGGACGGCGAGGTGAGCAGGGTCCGGGCCTTCACCATGGACTGCGTGCTCGACGCCGGGGGCAGGCCGGTGACCTGGCTGACCGGCGTGCCGCCCGCGGAGAGCCTCTCCTGGCTCGGGTCGCTTGCCGGAGCCGAGCCGGGGAGGAGGGCGCGCGACGAGGTGGCCGGCGAGGCGACCATGGCCATCGCCATGCACAGGGGGGAGGGTGCGGACCGCCTGCTCGCCTCGCTGGCCGAGGGCGCCGCGGACCCCCAGGCGCGCGAGCAGGCGATCTTCTGGATCGGCTCGGCCCGCGGCCGGGCCGGCTACGAGGCGCTGCGCCGGATCCTCAAAGACGAACGCTCCGAGGAGATGCGCAAGAAGGCCATCTTCGCGCTGACGCAGAACGAGACCCCCGGGGCGCTCGAGGAGATCGTGCGCGCGGCCAAGACCGACCTCAGCGCCGTCGTGCGCGGCGAGGCCATCTTCTGGCTCTCGCAGAAAGCCGGAGAGCGCGCCGCCGAGGCCATCACCGAAGCCATCGAGAACGACCCGGAGACGGAGGTCAAGAAGAAGGCGGTCTTCGCCCTCAGCCAGCTCCCGGCGGAGGAAGGGGTGCCGCGCCTCATCGAGCTGGCCCGCAGCCACAGCAACGCCGCCGTCCGCAAGGAAGCCATGTTCTGGCTGGGGCAGTCGGGCGACCCTCGGGCCCTGGCCTTTTTCGAGGAAATCCTCAACGGCTGACGTTGGACACGACCCGGACGCCGCCGTCCTTGACGCAGGCACGGCTCCAGCAGGGACCGATCGGGTGACCGTGAGGACGCGTCTCTACTGACGTGGGTAGAGGGCGCCGGCCCGCGAGACGATGGCGTCGGGCAGCTCGAGTCCGAGCCGCTGCGCGGTGGCCACGTTGACGAAGAGATCGACCCGGGGCGGCATCTCCGGCTTGAGCCGCTGCACCGGGGTCCCGGAGAGGATGCTGGTGGCCATCTCTCCCGCCCGCCGTCCGACCTCGTAAGGGTGGGCGGCCAGCGCCGCCAGGGCCCCGTGGCGGACGTACCCCTCGGACATGGCCAGCAGCGGCTTGCGCGACCGCAGCGCCAGAAGGATGAGCGCCCTGGCGTTGGCGGAGGTCAGGACGGTCACGTCGGGAATGGCCCACAGCACGTCCACCTCCGGAGCGATCAGTCCGGCGGCGCCGATCACCTCCGCCTCGCTGCGGACGGGCTGGGCCGTCAGGGTCAGGCCCATGGCCCGCATCTCGTCTTCGGCCCTGCGCACCAGCGGCCCGGAGACCGATGGGTCGTACAGCACGCCGATCCGCTTCAGTCCGGGGATCATCTCCCGCAGCAGCGCCAGCTGGTCGCGCAGGGTCACGTCCATGGCCACGCCGGTGACCGCCTCGCCCGGAGTCTCCCCGGGCCCGGGAAGGCCCGCCGACGCGGGGTCGAGCACCATGGCGTAGACCAGCGGGACGCCTGGGGCTTCCTGTCTGGCCAGTCTCGCGGCCCGCGTGCCGACGGCCACGATCAGGGTCGGGGGTACGGCCAGCGCCTCCCGCCCCGCGGCCTCCCCCTCCTCGCTCCCCAGGTTGACCGTGCGCACCGCCCCGGAGGCCGCTCCGTTGAGCCCCTCGACCACCCCCTTCTCCGCTCCCAGGTACGCCGCGGCGCCGCCGGAGACCAGCAGGAGCGTGGAGCGGATCGATCGCTCCGCGATCTGCTGCGCCGGGACATGGCTTCCCAGCGCCGGGGCCACGGCAGCCGCAGCCACCAGCATCGGGAGGAGCTTCATCAGCCGCATCAGCGGAGGATCCTCAGAAATCGGCCCGCACTTCGAGAGCCAGGACCCTGCCGCGCAGCGACGTGTCGATGCCGGAGTTGTTCATGCTCTCGTAGGGATGCTTGTCGAACAGGTTCCTCCCGGCCAGCGCCAGGGAGATCCTCCCTGCCTGCCCTTGCGGCGTCCAGCGCACGGCGGCGTCCCAGAGCTGGTAGGCGGGCTGCGGCCTCAGGCCGAAGATGTTGGGGTTGGACACCGTGTAGCGGCTGGAATAGCTGCCGGCCACGTCCAGGCTCCAGGAGGGGTGGGGATCCCACGCCGCGGTGAAGACGGCGCGGCTGCGCGGGGCGTAGGCGGCGTGCGGATCGTCCCAGCCGATGGAGAGGTCCCGGTACCCGTAGCCGGCCATGAGGTTGACGGTGGCGTGGGGCCGGACGTGGAAGGTCAGCTCCCCTCCGCGGATGGTGAAGTCGCCGTCGCGGTTGTCGTAGCGCAGGCGCGTCTCGTTGGGCGTCCCGGGGAAGAAGCCGATGCCGCCGCGCTGGATGAACTCGGACAGGGTGTTGTGGTAGAGGTCGGCCTTGATCACCAGCCCCGGCGCGGCGCGCCAGGAGACCCCCGCCTCCGCCGAGTCGATCCGCTCGCGCTCGAGGTCCTCGTTGCCGTAGGCGACCACGATGGTTCCGGGCGACGTCTCGCCCGGCAGGAAGCGCTGCCTGAGGAATCGCTCGTTCCAGGTGGGCGCCCTGAAGGCCCGGGACCAAGAGCCGCGCACCACCAGGTCTTCGCCGGCCTCGGCCACGAAGGCCAGCCGCGGCGACGTGGCCCCTCCCAGGCCCTCCGCCCGATCGTGGCGCAGCCCGGAGATCAGGTGCATCCGCCGCCCCTTGAAGTGCCACTGGTGCTGAACGAAGACTCCTCCCGACCCCAGGTGCTTCTCCACCTCGTCCACCACGACGATGTCGCGCTGGAAGGAGTCCTGCATCGCCTCGAAGCCGAAGGTGAGGTCCTGGGTGTCCGTCAGAAGGCGGTCGGCGCGCAGCGCCACGCGGGCGCGCTGATCCATCTCCCGCTCGTCGCCCACCTCGCTGGTGACGGCGTCGTCGGGGGCGCCGCTCTGGTTGTTGTGGCAGACGGCGCAGGTGGTCCCCTGGAAGCGGTTCAGGCTGGCCGCTCCGGACAGGGTGTACTTGCCGACTCTCCGCGCGTAGTGCGTGTCGATGATGTCCACGTCGTGGCGCGCCGTGCGGCTGGGGTCTCCCAGGAAGCTGAACGACCCGTGCGAGTTCTGCTGGTGCAGCACCGACGCCGAGAAGCGCCCGCGGCGCATGGTGGCGTACCCTTCCAGCCGCTCGTGATCGGCGTCGCCGTTGAGCGAGACGGGGGTGCGCCCCTCCATGCCGGTGATCTGCGCGCTGGTCTCCCAGCCGCTCTTCACCAGGGCCGCGCGCAGCGTGGCCTCGAATGTGTCGCGCTCGCCCGTCAGCACGGTGGCCCCATAGGCCGTCCCCTCCACTTCCCCCTTGAGGGCGTCCCCGGCGCTCTTGGACACGATGTTGATGACCCCGGCGAAGGCGTTGGCGCCGTACAGCACGGAGATGGGCCCCTTGATGATCTCGATCCGCTCGATGCGGTCCAGCGGGAAGAAGCCGCGGTAGTTGGGGTGTCCGGGGAAGCCTCCCTTGTCGGGGCTGTTGTAAGGCGTGCCGTCGATCAGCAGGAGCACCTGCTCGGTGAAGGGCGAGGGCCCCGCGGAGCGGATGCCGATGTGCCCGCCCATCGGCGTGTAGCGGATGTCCATCCCCGGAACGCGGCGCAGCAGCTCGAAGATGTTGGCGGCCCCGGAGCGGGCGATCTCCGCCGCGGTGATCACGGTGGTGGCGCCAGGGGCTTCGCCCAGCGGCATGGCCATCAGCGGAGCGTCCTCGCCCAGGACCGCCATCTCCCGGTCCTGCGAGGCGCCGGCGTCGGGCGAGGCCGACGCCGGACAAGGGGCCAGCGCGAGAACAAGGGCCAGCGCCTTCCAACCTGGCGCGAGACGTCGTCGGTCGTTCATCGGTGCCTCCTCGCTTCTCGGTCCTCCGCGCCCTGCGGAAGAGCCGGAGCCGGGCAAAGTTCATGCCCTGCGCGGAAGGAGGCAAGGGGGGGTGAAAGCTCAGGAAGGGCGCGCCCGTCCCGGGTGCTGACGGGGCGCAGCGGCCGGTCCTTCATCCTCTGCCCGCCGCGAGGCGCGCGGGAGCCTCGCCGCCAGGTCCGAGATCGCCAGCGCCGCCGCGATCGCCGCCGCCGCGGCGAGGGCCGGCCGGGCGCCGACAGAGGGCCATCCCAAGGGGAGCAGCGCGAGCGCCGCGGCCAGCGGGGACAGAGGCAGCCAGGGGCCGGCCCGGCAGGCCGGCGGGGACAGCCTCCAGGCGAGGGGGCCGGCCGCGGCCAGCGTGAGCGCCACCGCAGCCGCCGGTCCCCAGACGGCCATGGCCTGCGGCAGGATCGAGGCTCCGGCCAGCGCCGGAAGGAGGAGGGCGGCGGGCCGCTCCAGCTCCGCCGCCAGGGTCATGACCAGATCGCGGCGAGCGCGATCGTTGGCCAGCACGACGGCGGCCGCGAGGACCGCCGCCGCCGGCGGGAGGCCGAGCTGGCGCGCCAGGCCCCATGCCGCCAGGGGGAGCGAGACGAGCAGCGAGAGGACCAGCGCCCGTCCCTGAGCTCGCCGCAGCAGCCCGGCGTAGCCGACCCCCAGCGCCGCGCCCGCGGCGGCCGAGGCCGCGGCGCTCCCCAGGATGGAGGCGGCTCCGCCGCCGCCGCTCTGGAGGCCGGCCGCGTCCG
>DATEEA010000187.1:0-13911 GCA_035281445.1 Candidatus Polarisedimenticolia bacterium | reverse complement strand
CCGCCGCGGGGACGTCGGGCCTGCGGCCGGCGGGAGCGGCCTTCATCCTTCCCAGGCGCGACTCGATGAGCGGCAGAACCACCGCCGGATCGAGCGATGTCTCCACGGCCACGATCAAGTTGCCGGGAGCGAACGCCCGCGCGTGGAACGCCTTCAGATCCTCCAGCGTGATCGAGGCCAGCGACTCCTCCGTGCCGGCGATCGGCCGGGCGAAGGGATGGTCCTTCCCCCACAGCGCGGCTGCGAGCAGGCGCCGCGCCGTGTCGCGCGGCGAGGCGGTCCCCCGGCGCACCCTGGCCACGAGCTGCTCGCGCGCCGCGCGCAGCGCCGTGTCGTCGTCGAGGGCGGGGCTCTCCAGGATCTCCTGGAGCAGGTCGAGCGCCTCCGCGGCGTGCTCGTCCAGCGCCTCCAGGCGGAGGTAGGAGTATTCGGGAGAGAGAGAGATGTCGTCGTAGGGCAGCTCGGGGTCGTCCGCCGTCTTCAGCGTGCCGCCGACGGCGCGCAGCGCCTCCTCCAGCGCGTCGCCGCGCCGCTCGCGGGGTCCGGCGGCCATGACCGCGTGCAGCAGCTCGGCGATCCCTCCCTTGCCCGGCGGCTCGATCAGGGCGCGGTCCTTCACCAGCACGTGCACGGCGAAGACCCGCGACGCGTCGTCGCAGGCGAGCAGGAGCATCATCCGGTTGGCCAGGATCGTCCGGGCCGAGATCGACGTCCCGGCGCCGCGCGAGGCCGCGGGAGGGGAGGGATCGGGCAGGGGCCCTTCGGCGGGGGCCGCGGGCGCCTTGCGCCACCGGCGGACCAGCGCCTCGCTCTGCTGGGTGAACCGGGCCGGCTGGTCCTCCCCGCCGGCGTGGGGGGCCGCCGCGGCCGGGGCCGGTGGGCCTGGGGGGGCGTCGGGGCCGGCGCGGAAGATCGCCCAGCTCTCCGGCCGCGCCACGCGGCGCCCCGCGTCCTCCACGTCGGCCGGCTCGACCCAGCCCAGCGATCGGGAGAGATCCCGGGCGAAGCTCCATCCCGCCGACGCCACGTAGGGGGCGCGATCGAGCCCGAAGTAGTGCGGCTTCTCCCACAGCCTCAGCATCGCCGACTTGTCGGCCAGCCTGACCCGATCCAGGTCGCGCCCCTTCCAGCTTCGGCCTCCCATCCGGGCCACGGTCTCCTCCAGCAGGGCACGACCCGCCTCCTCCCAGCCGAGGCGATCGTCGAGGACGGCCCGCACCTGGAAGGTGGCGGCGCCGGCGCGGGTGTCGAGACCCGCGGCCGCCTGGACGAACGCGCCGGGCGCCCCGGCCGCGGCGAGGCGGGCGTTGGCCGCCTCCAGCAGCCCCGGCCCCGCCAGCGAGGCCAGCATGCGCGCCGCGTGGAACGCCTGCTCGCTCATGCCCGGTGCCGGCGCGCCCAGCCAGAGCCTTCGGGCCGGCCCGGCGGTGACCGCCGAGTGGACCCGTCCCAAGGCGGCCTGCTCGACGGCCCCCGCCCGGCCGCCGCGGTCGGGAAGGAGCCCCGGAGCGGCGGCGGAGAAGCAGCGGCGCACCAGCGACTCCATGGCCACCGGATCGAAGTCCCCCATGACGATCAGGGTGACGTTGTTGGCCACGTACCAGGTCCTGTGATGCCGCTCGATCGCGTCGCGGGAGAGCGCCCGCACCGACGTCTCCGTGCCGATGACCGGGAGGGACAGCCCGCCGCGGTACATCCCCGCCGCGTAGAGGGCGGCCATGGCCGTCTCGTCCTGCGCGGCGTCCCGCGCGATCTCGTTGGCCACGATGCCGCGCTCCACCTCCACGCGCTCCGCGGGGAGGGTGGAGCCGAAGAGCATGTCCGCCTGCAAGTCGAGCGCCTGCGCGAAGCTTTCCCGCGGGGCCAGCACGAACAGGGCGGTGTGCTCGGCGCCGGTGTGGGCGTTGTGCACCACTCCCAGGCGTCCCTGCGCCGCCGCGATGTCGGCGTGGGCGCGCCGGGAGGTTCCGCTGAACAGCAGATGCTCCAGCATGTGGGACACGCCGTTGTTGAGCGGGGTCTCGTCCGCCGATCCCGTCCCCACCACGGCCACCGAAGTGATCAGGGGGACCGCGCGGCTGGGGATGAGCACGGCCTGCAGGCCGTTGTCCAGCGTGACCAGCGACGAGGGGGGAAGCTGCTCCACCTTGGCGCGCGCGGCCGCGGGAGCGCCCGCCGCCAGGGCCAGTGCGGCGGCGATGGCGGCCGTCCCGCCGCGGCGCACGGATCGATGGCGCAGCATGGCGCGGATTGTACCATCCCCGCCCGCGTTGATTTTTGGGTGGTCATGGTATTGAATGTCCCCTCGCATGTTCACCCTCGATCTGTCCGGCAAGACAGGCATCGTGTTCGGGGTCGCCAACCACCGCAGCCTCGCCTGGAGCATCGCCCAGCAGCTCCACGGGGCGGGCGCGCGGCTCGCTTTCAGCTACGCCGGCGAGCGGCTCAGGGAGAAGGTCGAAGACCTGGCCTCGACCCTGGAGGGGTCGCTGGTGATGGACTGCGACGTCACCAGCGACGAGGCCATCGCGCGCGTCTTCCGCCAGACGGGCGAGCGGTTCGGCAAGCTCGACTTCCTGGTCCACAGCGTGGCCTTCGCCAACAAGGAGGACCTGGAAGGGGCGTTCCTGGACACGTCACGCTCCGGGTTCCACCTGGCCATGGACATCAGCGCCTACTCGCTGGTCAGGCTGGCCAAGGAGGCCGCGCCCCTGATGGAGAAGGGGGGGGGCGGGATCGTGACGCTCACCTACATGGCCTCGCAGCGCGTGGTGCCGTCGTACAACGTGATGGGGAGCGCCAAGGCGGCGCTGGAGCACGAGGTGCGGCAGCTCGCCTACGAGCTGGGCCCGAGGAACATCCGGGTCAACGCGATCTCGGCCGGTCCGGTGAACACGCTCTCGGCGCGCGGCATCTCGGGGTTCATGGACATGCTGCACGTGGCTCGCCAGAAGGCCCCGCTGAGGCGAGGCATCGAGCCGGCGGAGGTGGGCAAGGCGGCCTTGTTCCTGCTGTCCGACATGGGCAGCGGCATCACCGGCGAGACGCTCTACGTGGACGCCGGCTACAACATCATGGGCATCTGACATCACATCAGAGGAATCAGACCGGAGGATCGGATGGCACGCAGGCTCGGATACGCGGCCGCGGGGATCGCGGCGGCCCTCACGTTCGGCATCGGCGACGCCGCGGCGTCGTGGAAGGAGACACCCGGCATGTACGCCGTCATCGAGACGAGCCACGGCACCATCGTGGCGCAGCTCTTCCCCAAGGAGGCGCCCAAGACCGTGGAGAACTTCGCCGGGCTGGCCATGGCCACCAAGCCTTACAAGGACCCGGCGCTCGGCGAGATGGTCAAGAAGCACTACTACGACGGCGTCATGTTCCACCGCATCATCCCCAACTTCATGATGCAGGGAGGGGACCCGACGGGGACGGGCATGGGCGGGCCCGGTTACAGCTTCGAGGACGAGATCGTGCCGACGCTGACGTTCGACAAGCCGGGGGTGCTGGCCATGGCCAACACCGGACGCCCCTCCACCAACGGCAGCCAGTTCTTCATCACCCACGTCCCGACTCCCCATCTCAACGGCAAGCACACCATCTTCGGCCAGGTGGTGGAAGGGCAGGACGTGGTGGAGAAGATCTGCTCGACCCTCGGGTCTCCGGGCGGACGCCCCAAGGAGCCGGTGGTGATGCGCAAGGTGCGGATCCAGGACGTGGCGGGCAAGGGGAGCCCCCAGGCCAAGCCCTGACCGCCTCCGCCCGCGGGCCTTGCCTCGCGGACGGTCCCGGCGTATCGTACCGGTACACGGGAAAGGAGGTGGTCCAGTGAAAACACACAGTACGATCTGGACGCGTGAGGTGCCTGTCACCTAGGCGGCCACGTTCCGGCATTGTTTCAGGCCGTCGCTGGTGTCCCGCCTGGGGAATACCAGCAGGTCACCGAGCCCCGAAGACTCCGTCAACGTCCGGCGGAGCGGCGGAGACGCCGAAGCAGCTTCGGGGCTTTTTCTTGCCATGAAGCGCATCCTCCGGGCGCTGTGCGCCCTCCTGATGCTCGCCGCGACGCTGCCGGGAGGCTCCGTCTCCGCCCGGGCCGCGCCCGCAGCCGCCCGTCCGGCCACGCTGCGGGCGCTGGGGCATTCGGCCTTCCTGATCACCACGCCGGCCGGCCGGCGCCTGCTGATCGATCCCTACACCAGCGACGAATGGCCCGGGCTGCGCTTCCCCCGGGTGGAGGCGGACCGGGTCCTGATCAGCCACCCGCACTGGGACCACTCGGGGTGGAAGGGGGTGCAGGGCTCGCCCAAGGTGACCCGGGGGCCGGCGAGCCTGCGGGAGAAGGATCACCGGGTGATCGGGCTGGCCGGCCGGCACGCCCGGCCAGGAGGGGCCGAGATCGGCTTCGCCAACACGGTGTACGTCGTGGAGACAGGCGGGGTGCGCATCTGCCATCCGGGAGACAACGGGCCTCTGCCCGACTCCCCGGGTCTGGCCGAGGCCATCGGCGTGGTGGACGTGCTCCTGCTTCCGATCGACTCGGAGCGGCGGGTGCTGGGCTACGACGAGGCGCGCGCGTGGGTGGAGGCGCTCTCGCCCCGGATCGTGATCCCGATGCACTACCGGCTCCCCGGACTGGCTTTCGAGCAGGTGACCGGGCTGGGGACGATCGAGGAATGGCTGTCGGGGCAGCCGGGCCACCGGCGCCTGCAGACGGACCTCGTGGAGCTGGATCCCTCGGATCCCGGCTGGCCCCCGCGCGGAGCGGCCAGGGTTCTCGTCCTGACCCTGCCCGGCGAGAGGGTGGCCGGGCCGGTGGAGGCCTCGCCGGGACGAGCCGAGGCGCTGGAAGCGCTCCGCAAGGCGGAGATCGCCGTGGCCGGCGGGGACCTGGCCGGAGGCCTGGAGCTGTTCACCCGCGCCGCGGCGCTGGATCCGGACAACGCCGAGGTGCTGCAGAAGATCGGCTTCCTGCACCTGGGAGCGCGCCGGCCGGACCGCGCCGCGGAGTTCCTGCTGAGGGCGGCGAGGCAGGCCGGGCTGCGCGACACGGCCACGGCGTCGCTGTCGTGGCTCGGCGCGGGGATGGCCTTCGACCTGATGGGGAACCGGACCGAGGCGGCCGCCGCCTACAGGGCGGTCATCGGCATGGGGGTGAACGACGAGCAGCAGGTGGAGCAGGCCCGCCGCTACCTGGAGCATCCGTACGAGGAGGACTGAAGGGCCCTGCGCCTCCGGCCCGCCGGAAGCCGATCAGCCCGCGGCGGCCCCCGGGAGCGCCGGCGCCGCCGCCATGCCCGTCCCCAGCTTCAGATGCCCCTCGAGCTGCCGGCAGACGTCCTGCATGTACTCGTAGAAGTGCTTGTGCAGCACGGCGACGGTGATCGCCTCCTTGATGGCCGAAGGGCGGAAGGCGAGCGTCTGGGCCAGCACGGAGAGGGTGAAGCGGCGCCGCGCCGAGGAGGTGAACAGGATGCAGTCCCGCAGCACCCTCCAGCCGATCTTGAGATCCCCGCGGTTGAGGTAGAGCTTCTCCTTGACCTGCCCGCCGCGCGTCAGCAGGTAGTCCATCACCCGGCGGCGCATGTTGTCGAAGTCGTACAGCCTCGCGATCAGGTCCCGATAGCCCTGGTAGAGCTGCTCGCTGGTCATGGACTTGGGGATGATGTTGGTCATGATGAACTGGTCGCCGGTGCTGAGGCTGATCAGCCGGCTGTCCTTGGCCAGGCGGTCGTGCAGGGGGGTCTTGGGGACGGCGTTCAGCATGCCGGTCATGGACACCGGTATGCGCGCCGCCTGGATGAAATC
Source organism: Candidatus Polarisedimenticolia bacterium (assembly GCA_035281445.1). Lineage (GTDB taxonomy): Bacteria > Acidobacteriota > Polarisedimenticolia > JACPZX01 > DASXTC01 > DATEEA01. Next base: position 8,100 of record DATEEA010000187.1, on the reverse strand, counting down.
GAACTGCTCCTGGAAGATGGCCGGGTCGTCGTTGTCGAAGCCCACGATCATCCCGGCGTCCACGCGGATGCCGTAGCTCTGGACCTTCAGCACCGACTGCAGGATGTCGCCGCGCGCGTTCTGGCGCTTCTTGGTCTCCAGCAGCGAGGCCTTGCGGGGCGTCTCGATGCCGATGAAGATGCTCTGGAAGTTGGCGTCCCGCAGGAGCTGGAGCATCTCCTCGTCCTGCGCCACGTCCAGACTGACCTCGGTGTTGAAGTCCACGGAGAAGGAGGTCTCCTCGCCGAAGGCGACGATGGCCCGCAGCAGAGCCTTGGCCCGCCGCTTGTCGCCGATGAAGTTGTCGTCCACCAGGAAGATCCTCTCCACTCCCAGCCTGGCCAGCTCGCGGATCTCGGCCATGAGCTGCGGGATGGACTTGGCGCGCGGGCGCCGGCCGAAGATGGTGATGATGTCGCAGAACTCGCAGGTGAAGGGGCAGCCGCGCGCGAACTGCACGCAGACCGTCCGGTAGGCGGAGAGGTTGAGCAGGTCGAAGCGCGGCAGGGGGACGGTCTCCATGTTCGTCTTCTCTTCCTGCACGTAGCGTGCCGCGGGCCGGCCGGCTTCGAAGTCCTCCAGGAACCGGGGCCAGGTCTCCTCCGCCTCGTCCACGAAGACCACGTCGGCGTGCCCGGCCAGATCGTCGGGGCAGAGGGAGGCGAAGGGCCCGCCCACCGCCACGAACCGGCCGCGCCTGCGGAACTCGTCCATGATCTCCTTCATCCGCTTCTGGTGGATGATGTAGCCGCTCACCCCGACGATGTCGGCGTCGATGTCGAAGTCGATGGTGCCGACGTTCTCGTCGCACAGCACCACCTCGTGCCGGGAGGGGGTGAGGGCGGCCAGGGTGGGCAGCGCGAGGTTGGAGAACATGCAGCGGGCATCCACCGTGTCCAGGATCCGGTCGAAGGTCCAGAACGACTCGGGGTTCTTCGGGGCGACCAGGTAGATCTTCATGGGGTTGACCTCGCGAGGGTTGTCAGGTCAGGCGGGCCGGGGAGCGGAGGCGGGAAGGCCGCTGCCCCGGCCGATCACGAGTCGATGTATCCCAGCATCACACGGTCGATGGTGTCGGCGGTGATGACCGTGATGCCCAGCTTGCGCGCTCCCTGCTCCACGGTGCGGATCATCTCCAGGCGCTGCTCGCCCGGGACGTCCTCGAGGAGCCGCTCGGCGTCCGGCGTCCAGGTCAGCAGGCGCCGTTCCGCCGGCGCGGTGACGGCGGCCGCGGCCGCCGCGCCGGCCGGCTCGGTGCGCCGTTCGTGCACGGGCGATCCCGGGGTGACCAGCACGTTGCACGGCGCCAGCCTCAGGAGGTTCCCGGTGGTGGAGCCGAGAGCGGCCAGGTCGTCTCCGGCCTCGGCGTCGGCGCCGGTCTTTCCGACCACCAGCAGCCAGGGCTTCTTCTCGCGGCACGTCTTGAGGATCCTGTCGAACGGCTTCCCCTCGGTGACGATGAACTCCAGGTCGGTCCCCTCCGCCTCGGCCCGGGCGCGCGCCGACTCCAGCGCCGCCGACGTGGCCCTGGCCAGAGGGGCCTCGGCCACCACCACCCCTTCCACGCCGCGGCCCGTGGCCCCGGCGAAGGTGATGGCGGCGCACAGCGCCTCCAGCGACTGGGAGGATCCGTCCACGGCCACCAGGATGGGGCCGTCGTTGGGGATGAGGTCCTTGACCACCAGGATGTCCACGGTCGCTCCGCGCACCACGCGCTCGGTGACCGATCCGATCTGGCTCTCGTCCACGGCGCCGGCCCCCAGCGCGCCCATGATCACCAGGTCGTAGTCCCCGCCGGCGATGTCCTCCAGGAGCGTCTTGTGATGCCGGCCTCCCAGCGTGCGGCGCTCGAAGCGCACCGAGGCCGTGCGGCAGCACTCCTCCATGAGATCGAGGTACGAGTCGGTCGCCCCGGCCTCGAACACGTGGCTTCCGGCGAGGGAGGCGTCGAGCTTGACGGCCATGTCCACGGCCAGATCGATCGCGGCGAAGGAGTGTCCCGAATTGTCGACGGGGACGTAGATCTTTGCGTACGTACGAGGCATCGAGATCTCCGGCCGCGTCCCGACTCAGCGAGACATCCGGGACGTTCTTGGCGCAGCGGACCGGCACCGTACCACACGCCGATCGAGAGAGTCAATGTGCGCGCACATGGACCCGGCAATGCGCTTGTGGCAGGATCGACGGCCTACGGAGCCCTGAGCCCTTGATCTTTCGCCCACCCTCGATCCCCATGACGCCCCGATGACGCGGCCCGCGGTCTCGGTGGACGTGGAGCGCCTGGGGCGCCGCTTCGGCGATCGCCACGCGCTGCGCGACGTGTCGTTCGCCGTCGTCCCCGGCGAGATGACCGCGCTGCTGGGGCCCAACGGCGGAGGCAAGACGACGCTGTTCCGCATCCTGGCCACGCTGCTCAGGCCGACTTCGGGCGACGCCCGCGTGTTCGGTCATTCCGTGGTCACCTCGGCCGGGCCGGCGCGCCGGAGGATGGGGGTGGTCTTCCAGCGCCCCAGCCTCGATCTGAAGCTCACCGTGGCGGAGAACCTCGCGCACCACGGACGCCTCTACGGGCTCTCGGGGCGCTGCCTGAGGGAGCGCGCCGCGGCGTCGCTGGACAAGCTGGGCCTGGCCGGCCGCGCCGGCGACCGCGCGGAGAGGCTGTCGGGGGGACTGCAGCGCAGAGCCGAGCTGGCCAAGGCCCTGATGCACGAGCCGGATCTGCTGCTGCTGGACGAGCCCAGCACGGGGCTCGATCCCAACGTGCGCAGGGAGGTCCTGGACCACCTGGAGGGGATCGCCCGGGCCGGGGGGACGGTGCTGATGACCACCCACTTCATGGACGAGGCGGAGCGCTGCGGGAAGGTGGGGATCCTGCACGAAGGGATGCTGGCCGCGTTCGACACGCCCGATCGACTCAAGGGGCGCATCCACGGCGACGTGGTGAGGGTGCATGGGCGCGATCCGGCCGCGCTGGGCGCGCGCATCCGGGAGCGGTTCCGGCTGACCCCGTCGCTGGTGGACGGCTGGCTGCGGCTGGAGACGCAGAGCGGTCACCTGCTGGCGGCCCAGGTGGTGGAGGCCTTCCCCGAGGAGATCTCCTCGGTGACCTGGGGCCGTCCTACCCTGGACGACGTGTTCGTCGGGCTGACCGGGCGGCGGCTCGGCGAGGCGGCGGCATGAGCGCGCTGGCGGCCTCGGCCACCCTGGCCCGGCGAGAGGTGGTGCGCTTCGCCCGCCAGCGCAGCCGCGTGGTGGGGGCCCTGGGGCAGCCGCTGCTCTTCTGGCTGCTGCTGGGAGGGGGGCTCAAGGCTTCGTTCCGCCCGGCGGGCGGCGCCCCGGGGCCGGACGGGGACTACATGCGCTACTTCCACCCCGGGATCATCGCCCTGACGCTTCTCTTCACGGCCATCTTCTCCACCATCTCCGTGGTGGAGGACCGCAAGGGGGGATTCCTCCAGGGGGTGCTCGCCGCGCCGGTGCCCCGCTGGAGCATCGTGGCCGGACAGGCGGCCGGAGGCTCCCTGCTGGCCGTGCTCCAGGGGGCCTTCCTGCTGATGCTGGCCCCCGCCGTCGGCGTGCCGCTGACCGCGGCCGGAGCGGCGGCCGCGCTGGGGGTGATGGCCGTCATCGCGCTGACCTTCACCGGGATGGGCCTGATGCTGGCGTGGAGGCTGGACTCGACCCAGGGCTTCCACGCCATCATGAACCTGGCGCTCCTGCCGATGTGGCTGCTGTCCGGGGCCTTCTTCCCTGCCGCCGGGGCGCCTTCCTGGCTGGCCTGGATCATGGCGGTGAACCCCATGACCTACGGCATGGCCGCCCTGCGCCGGGCGATGCTGCTGGGCGGCGATCCCTCCGCCGGCGAGGCGCTGCCCGCCCTGGGCCCGTCGCTGGGGATCCTGGCGTTGTCGTGCGCCGCGGCCCTGGCCGGCGCCAGCCTGCTGGCGCGCCGGGCCTCGGCCTGAGGGGGCGGCCCGCTCAGGCCTCCGCCCCGTACAGGCGGTAGAGCATCCAGTAGACGACCACCCCGGTCACGCTGACGTAGAGCCAGAGGGGCAGCGTCCACCGGGCCAGCCGCGCGTGCGCGGCGAACCTCTCCCTCAACGCCAGCCAGAGAGTGACCAAGGCCAGAGGGAGGATGGCCGCGGCCAGGACGATGTGCGTGATCAGGACGGCGAAGTAGATCCGCCGCGCCGCTCCGGCGCCGGGGAAGGGGACCGACCCGGCGTGGTAGTGGTAGACGAGATACGAGATGAGAAAGGCCGTGGACACGGCGAAGGCGGCGGCCATGCACGCTCTGTGGGCGGCGATCCGGCGGCGCCGGATGAAGAGCCAGCCGGCCACCAGGAGCGCCGCGCTGGCGGCGTTGAGCGCCGCGTTGAGAGTGGGGAGATCCCGGACCCCGATCATGGCGCGGCGCCCGGCCGGCTCAGCGGCCGGCGCCCCGCAGATCGGCCAGGTCGCCCAGGAGCCGCCGGACGGAGGCCTCCTCGGTGCCGTGGTAGTAGCCGCGGATCCGCCCGTCCGGATCGACCAGCACGAAGCGGTCCGAATGCGTGATCAGCTCGCCCGCCGCCGAGGGATCGGGAGGGCGCTCGGCGACGCTGAGGCGGAACCCCCCGCCGATGAGGGCGTGGAGCGCCTCGCGGGGCCCGGTCAGGAAGATCCAGCGCGAACGGACCGTCTCCGGCACCGGGAAGCCCGCGGCGTATCGCGCCAGGACCTCGGGGGTGTCCCATCCGGGATCGACGCTGATGGAGACGAAGCGCACGTCGTCGCGCTCCAGGGCGGGCACGTCCTGGGCCAGGGAGGCCATGCGCGCGGACAGGATCGGGCAGATGCCGTTGCAGCGGGTGAAGATGAAATCGGCGATCCACCATCGGCCGCGCAGGTCCTCACGGGTGACCGCGCCCCCTCCGGCGGCCGCCAGCTCGAACGGCGGGACCTCGCCGTAGTCCCCGAGCGTCTCCAGGGAGGCTCCCTGGAGGAGGAAAGGGGCCGCGCGTCCGGCTCCCCCGGTCCCCCGGGCCAGCGACCAGGCGCCCGTGCCCAGCGCCAGCGCCAGGGCGGTCCCCAGGCCCGACCAGATCAGGATGCCGGCCACCCCGCCCCCCCGGAACAGCGCGGGGCCCGCTCGATCGGGAACGATCACGGGTGGTGCTGGACGGGGGCCGCGGTGCTCTTGGCCGAGTTCAGCTCGGGGTTCGAGTCCGGCAGCAGGGCGAACATCAGCAGGGTGCACAGGATGAGAGGCGTGCCGGCGATGAGGGCCAGGGCCCACTTCTCGAACTTCAGGTGCATGAAGAACATGGCCACCATGATGGCCTTGGTGAGCGCCAGTCCGACCAGGAGAATCCCTATGGCCAGCCTGGGGATGGGAAGGAAGACCACGCCGATCTCCAGCACGGTGAGCACCGTGAGCACCGAGATCACAGCGAAGTAGTTGGGCTCTGCGTGGCCGGCGTGCGAGCCGTGCGTGTGATGCGACATGGCGCCCCCTAGAGCAGGTAGACGAACGTGAAGACCAGGATCCAGATCAGATCGACGAAGTGCCAGTACAGCCCGGTGATCTCCACCTCGTTGTAGCCCCAGGCGCCGCGGCCGATCTGGAGGAGCGTGCAGGTGAGGTAGAGGACACCGGCCAGGACGTGGCATCCGTGGAACCCGGTCAGGATGAAGAAGGTGGTCCCGAACAGGGGGCTTCCGAAGGGGTTGCCGGAGAGGGTCACCCCCTCGTGGATGAGATGGGTCCACTCGTAGGCCTGCATCCCGAGGAACGACGCCCCTCCCAGGATGGTGAGGAGGAGATAGAGCTTCGTGCCCGCCCTGTCCCCCTTGCGGCAGGCCGACAGCGCTTTCACCATGGTGAAGCTGCTGACGATGAGCAGGAAGGTCATGAACGCGGTCAGCGAGATCCCCAGCACCTGGGAGGGGACCGGCCAGTTGGGACTGTAGTAGCGCAGCGCGCCGTAGCCGGCCAGCAGACCGCCGAAGGACATGGCGTCGGCGGAGAGGAAGATCCACATCCCGAGCTTCCCCCAGCTCTCGGGGGTGAGCGGCGACTCGGCCGGCTCGGCGTGGGCGTGGGATGGATCGATCGTGGCAACCTGGCTCAACGGGAGCTCTCCTCCTTCCTGGCGCTGCGGTGCCGGGCCACCAGCCAGCCCGCCACGGAAACGAACAGCACGAACGGCATCGACACCATGAACAGGACGCTGGCCGAGATGCTGCGGGCCAGCGGATCCGCCGCCTCGCCCACCGCGGTGCCGCACATGGCGCATCCCTGCGCCAGGGCCGGTCCCGCGCCGGCGGCCAGACACGCCGCGACCGCCGCCGCGGCCGCCGCACGCGCGGCGCCTCTCACGCCCCGGGGGATCATCCGGGCATTATCGTTGCGGCCCGAGCAACGATCAAGCGCCGTCCGGCCGGTCACGACAGGTACACCAGCGGGAAGAGCACCGCCCAGAGACCGCAGACGAAGTACCAGTAGATGGCGCAGACGTCCACCGACGCCGCCCTCCGGAGGGTGAAGCGGCTCCCCCGGCTCAGCGCGGCGGCGGCCACCAGCCAGGCCACGGCGGCCGCCACGTGCAGCCCGTGGACGCCGATGAGCGTGTAGAAGGTGGCGCCGTAGAGGCTGGCGGTGAGGGTGAGGCCGTGGCCTATGAGGCGGACCCACTCCGTCCCCTGCACGGCGAGGAAGGCCGAACCGAGCACGGCCGTCTGGGTGAGGGAGACCACCAGCAGGCGGGCGTCCTTGCGGTGCAGGGCGCGCCAGGCCCGGGTCATGGTCCAGCAGCTCAAGGCCAGCACGGCGGTGTTGGCCCAGGTCACGGCCAGCGGGAGCCTCGGCTGGCCTGGGGGAGGCCAGGCGACGGCGGTCCCGCGCAGCACCACGTAGGCTCCCAGCAGCCCGGTGAAGAACATCGTCTCGGCGGCGATCAGCATCACGATGGCCACCCTGGCGTTGGTGACCGCAGGCGGGCGGGGCGGCGCGCCGGAGCCCCCCCCGAAGCGGGGTGAGGGGGACGAGCCCTCCCGCGGACGCGCGGCCTGTCGCGGCATGGCGGCGTCCATCCTCAGCTCCGGCTCGCCACGTACAGGATGGTCCCCAGCGCCAGCAGCGCGGCGACCGCGAGCAGGATGCCGCCGAGCCGGCGGTTGCGAGGCGGGATCATGGCGCGGTCTTGTCGAGCGCCAGCGCCAGCAGCACCACCGGCAGGTAGACGTAGCTGGCCATCAACAGGCGGCGGGCGGCCTGCGGATGCCGCCCGAGGGCGAGGGACAGGCCGCGGCCCAGCATCCAGAGCCCCATCGCCCCGGCCACCACGAACGACACCCAGCCGGTGAGCCCGGCGATGGCGGGGAGCATCCCGGCGGCCAGCAGCGTGACGCAGTTGGCCACGATCTGCCGCTGGGTGCTCCCGCCGTCGGCGTCCACGGTGGGCAGGAGCCTGACGCCGGCGCGGTCGTAGTCCTGCCGGTAGAGCTGGGCGATGGCCAGGGAGTGGGGGAGCTGCCAGAAGAACAGGATGCCGAACAGCGCCGCCGCCCCGATGTCGAGGCTCCCCCCGCTGGCCGCGGCGTAGCCGGTGACGGGGGGCAGCGCCCCGGGGAAGGCCCCGATGACGGTGCACAGCGCGCTCCTGCGCTTCATGGGCGTGTAACAGAAAAGGTAGGTCGCCACGGTCGCCGCGGTCACCATGCCGCTCACGGGGTTCACCGCCACCGAGAGACAGGCCAGGCCCGCCATGACCAGCGCCACGCCGAAGGCCAGGGCCTGCACCGGGTGCATGCGTCCGCCGGGAAGCGGGCGGTGGCGCGTGCGCTGCATGAGCGAGTCCAGGTCGCGCTCCAGGTACTGGTTCAGCGCCAGCGTTCCGGCGGCCACGAGGGCCGTGCCCAGAAGGGCCGGCGCCAGCAGCGCCAGGTCGAGCCCGGCCAGGCCCGCCGGCGTCCCCAGGACGAAGCCGACCAGGGTCACCACCAGGATCAGCAGCACCACCCGCGGCTTGGTGAGGGCCAGGTAGTCGGCGGCGGCGGCCAGAGGCAGGGCCGGTG
>DATEEA010000186.1:0-8702 GCA_035281445.1 Candidatus Polarisedimenticolia bacterium | reverse complement strand
CCCCGCGCGCCGCCCGGCGCGAGTCGGCCGCCGGGATGTCCCGGACCCGGGCCGGGGTCCGGGTGGCGGTCATCGGCACCGGCGCCCTGGCCCTGGTGCTGCTGCTTCCACGCAGCGGGACGCGGGACGATCGCTGGGGGGCGCTGCCGTCCTCGGGTGCCGCTCCCTTCCACGCCACCGCCGCCATCCTGTCGGGGACGGCCCCGCCGCCCGCGCCGCACGCGGACACCGGTCCCGCGGCGCCGCCCCAGGTGGCGCTCCCCGGTCAGGCCGAGACGGCGGCCGTGACGCTGCGCACCGATCCTCCCGGAGGACGGATCTACCTCGACGACGTCGAGGTCCCCGGCGGCATCGCCCACCTGCCGCGGGGGGACAACGCCCCCCACGTGGTCGTGGCCGAGGACGACTGCCACATCGAGAAGGTGACCTGGAAGCGATCGCAGGGGAGCGAGCTGACCATCAAGCTCAGGACTCCCAAGATCGAGCCGGTGCCGGTCGGCTCCACCCCGCGGGGCGCGGCCATCTTCCTGGACGGCAAGCCGACCGGACGGACGACCCCCGCCGAGGTCCCGGTGCCGGTGTGCGGGGAGCACAAGGTGGCGCTGAGGCTCGAAGGGTATAAAGATGTGCAGGCCAAGGTGGCCGGCGGCTCCGGGCCGGTCGACCTGGCGCTGCCGCGGATCCCCGAGGGGTTCCTGGCCATCGCCGCCGCCCCTTACCCCGTGCAGGTGCTCGCCGGGGGCAGGAGAATCGGAGAGGCGGGCAAGCCGATCAAGCTGGCGGCGGGGAGCCACAAGCTGGTGCTGCGCAACGAGGAGCTGTTCGTGGAGAGGTCGATCACGGTGGAGGTCCAGGCCGATCGCACCGTGTCGCCGAAGGCGCCGCTGCCCGCGCTGGGGAGCCTCACCGTGCTGGCCTCGCCGAGCAACTGCACCATCTACGTGAACGGCCGCGAGCTCGGGGCGCCTCCCATCAACGATCACCCGGTCGCGGCCGGCACCTACAAGGTGCGGGCGGTGTACATCCCCACGGGGGAGTCGCAGGAAGCCTCCGTCACCGTGGCCGCCGGCGCAGGCGCGCGGGTGCCCTTCAAGTTCCAACGCTGATGCCGGCCGCCACGCCGACCCGGGTCTTCGCGCTGGCCCTGCTCGCCTGGGCCGCCGCGGCCGCGGGCGCCGCCGGTGCCGCCGCCTCCCCGGCCGACGACGAGCTGGCCCGCCGCACCTACGCCAACGCCGAGCAGCTCCTGCGGGAGGGGAAGATCGAGCAGGCGCTGAAGGACTTCGAGCAGGTCTCCACCGCCTACCCCCAGAGCGACATGGCCGACGACGCTCTCTACAGGATGGGCTCGCACTACTACCCCGTGGAGGGGTTCGAGACCCTGGGGACCGCGGGGCGCGAAGCCATTGCCCGCGCCAAGGAGATCTTCTCCCGCATCAATTCCCGCTATCCGCGGGAGGACCACGCTCCCAGGGCGCTCTACAAGCTCGGGCTGATCGCGCTCGATCCCTCCAACCCCCAGCGCAGCCTCGATGAGGCCTACGCCAGCTTCTCCGGGGTGGTCAACATCTACCCCGGGAGCGACGTGGTGGACCGCGCGCTGTTCGGCGCCGGGTACGCCGACTTCCTGGCCGGGAGGCTGGACAAGGCGATCACCTCCTTCGAGGCCGCCGCCGAGCGCTTCCCCCGCGGGACCGCGGCGCAGGAGTCGCGCTACCACATGGGGCTGGCACACGCCAGGCTGGGCAGCGCCATCCGCGCCCTGGAGGAGTTCCAGAACGTCCGCGACGTCGATCCCAACGGGCGCCTGGCCCGCCGGGCGCTCGACCGGCTCACGCAGGTCCACAAGCTGAAGGTGCTGCCCGGCCTGGGGGTCAAGCCTCTGTTCGTCCTCGACGAGCGCTACGCACCGGCCCTCGACCCCAACACGGTGAAGGGGGAGGTCTCGCTGGCGGTGGACCAGGACAACGTCCTGCGGCTGCTCGATTCCCGCACCGGGTCGATCGTGCGGCTGGCCCGCGACGGGCGCCTCCAGTCCACCGGCCAGCCGCTGCCGGGGGCGGTCTCGGTGGCCGTCGATCCGGCCGGGGTGGAGCTGGCCGCCGCGGGGGACCGGATCCGATCGGGGATGGAGCTGGTGATCCCCAGCCGCCAGGAGGGGAGCGGGGCGCGTCCCTACGAGAAGATCACCGCGGTGGCGCGGGTGGGGACGCACGAGGCGGCGCTGCTGGACGAAGGGCGCAACGAGATCCTGCAGTACTCCGGCGACCCGGCCAGGCTGAAGCTGCTCTACCGCGATCCGTCCGGCAGGGCCAGGCTCAGCGGCCTGGCCGCGGGAGCCGAAGGGAAGCTCTACTCCATCGACCGTCGCGGGCGCAAGATCCTGGAGATCCCCGCGGGGCCGGCGGTCCAGCAGGGCGGCGCGGTGCGCGAGGTGCCTCTTCCCGCCGAGGCGGACCGCCTGCTGCAGGAGCCGGCGGCGCTGGCGGCCGACGACCTGGGGACCCTCTACGTGCTCGACCGCCGGTCCCGGGCCGTGGTGGTGATGACCTCGGATGGGCGGATGCTGGAAGCGATCGAGCCGAAGCCCGGGCCCTCCGAGATGGGCTACCCGGCGGCGCTGGCGGTGGGGCCGGGCGCGGAGATCTACGTCTATGACGCGAAGCGCAGGACGATCCTCAGGTTCCGCTAGAGCCCCGCTCCGGGCGGCGGCGCTGGCGCTGGCGGCGGCGTGCTCGCTGCTGCCGGCCGTCCTCGGGGGAGGTCTGCCCGCCCGGGCGCAGGAAGAAGAGGACATCGGCGGGATCATCGAACGCTACCGGGGGCTCCTGACCCTGGCCAACCAGAAGCTGGAGGATCTCGATCTCCCCGAGGCGCTGGCCCGGTACACCGAGGTGATCGACGGCTACAAGACGGGGCGGCTCCCTTCCGGGACGCCGCTGACCCGCCAGATCGTGGGCCAGGCGTACGACGGCAGGGCCAGGACCTACGCCAACCTGGGACGGGCCGCCGAGGCCGAGGCGGACTTCGAGTCGCTGATCCGATACGACCCGGCCTGGCCCATCGACCGCGCCCAGGTGTCCCCCAAGATCGTGGCGCTGTACGACAAGGTGCGGGCCAAAGTCATCGCGCGGCTGGCCATCCAGACGGAGCCTCCCGGCGCGGCGGTGTTCCTCAACGGCGAGCCGATCGGGCGCAGCCCGGTCTTCGATCGCGAGCTGCCCGCCGGGCGCTACACGGTCAAGGTGGAGGCGCAGGGCTTCGAGCCGCTCACCGAGACGCTGGAGCTCCAGGGGGGCTCGCGCGTGGACAAGGCCCTGCGGCTGGTCCCCAACGCCCGCAGCATCGTGGTGTTCACCTCCCCGGCGGGGGCCAGGGTGAGCGTGGACGGCCAGGCCCGCGGGACCACCTTCGGCTCGGCCGGCCCCGAGCACCAGGACCTCGCCTCCGGCGCCGGATTGGCGCTGGGGGATCTGTCGGCGCCGCTGCTGGTGGAGCACCTGGCGCCGGGGAATCATCTCCTGAAGATCGAGAAGGAGTGCCACGAGCCGCAGCTCCTGAGCTTCGGCGTGTCGATCGATCCCAACGACAACTCCCCGGTGCGCTTCGAGCCGGTGCGGCTCACCGCCAGCCTGGGCTCCATCGCCGTGGAGTCCCTGCCGCCGGGGGCCGACGTGCTGGTGGACGGCCAGCCCGCTGGGAAGACCCCGCTGCGCAAGGACGGGATCTGCACCGGGCCGCACGCCGTCGTCCTGAAGCACCCCGAGGCGGGGCAGTGGATCGGCTCCTTGCAGGTGATGAAAGGGCAGCGCGCCCAGCTCAAGGAGCGGCTGCGGATGACGCTGGCCTTCGCCGGGATGACCTCGGCCGGCCCGGCTGGGCAGCCCGCGGCCGGCGAGACGGAGCTGTCCGAGGCGCTGGCCAGGCTCAAGAGCATGAACGTGGTCCGCCCGGGGGCGGGGCTGCCCGAGGCCTGGCTGGCCCGCGGCAGGCAGACCGCTCAGGGAGGACTGCCGGCCGAATGGGTGCAGGGGGCGGCGGAAGCCACCGGAGCCGACGTGGTTCTGGCCGCCTCGCCCGCGGAAGGGGGCTTCGAGCGCCGGGCCGAGGTGCTGATCTACGCGGCGCGCCATCCCGGGATGCCCCCGGACCGGCTGCTGGTGAGGCTGGACGACCCGGCCGCCCTTTCGCAGTTCATCGCCCGGCTGGACCGCCCCACCCCGCTGACCAGGCCCTGGCTGGGGGTGCGGGCCATCGAGATCCACCGGGCGGTCAACCCGGTCGCCATCCGGGTGCAGCCCGACAGCCCGGCGGCCAAGGCGGGCGTGAAGCTGGGGGAGTCGATCATCTCGCTGGGGGGCCGGCCCCTGGCCTCGCCCCGCGACCTGGCCTCGGCCATCTCCGAGCTGCCCGAAGGGGCGCAGGCCTCCCTGGCGGTCCAACCCCCCCGGGGGATGCCCCGGCAGGTGAACGTGGCCCTGGGGTCGTCGCCGGTGATGGCGGCGATGGACGACCCGGGGCTCCTCTACGCCGTGCTGGCGGCGGAGATGTCGTTCAGGGCACGGTGGGAGGCGGCCATGAGCCGCCCGGCCTCGCTGGAGCGGACGGCGGCGCTGCTGAACCTGGCGGTGGCCTTCATGCACGCCGGCCTGAACGACGCCGCCCTGCGCGACGCCCTGGGACCCCTCACGCTCCCGGGCGGGGCTGGGATATCCTCCGGAACCATCAGCTATCTCAGGGGTTTGTGCCTTCACAGGCTCAAGCGCCTCCAGGAGGCCCGCCAGCACCTCGAGGCGGCCGCCGGACAGCCCGACGCCACCCTCTGGAGCCATGACGGCCCGCCGGTCGCCGAGCGGGCCAGACGGCTGCTGGCGACCCTGTAGGCCTTCCTTCCCAGGTTCAAAAAGTTACGATTTACCTCTTGACACCGGTTGGGGGCGTGCGTATATTCCAGATTCGTAAGAATCGGAACTTACAGAAAATTCGACCCCGCACAGAACCCCAGTGAAGGGTGAGGCAGACAGTCCATGAGCGAGTCATCGAAGGAGTCGTTGCAGCCGTCGTCCTCGAGCCGCCTGCTGACAACCGGCGAGATCGCGCGCTATTGCGACGTCTCCACCAACGCGGTCAAGAAGTGGATCCGCAGCAGCCGCCTCAAGGCGTTCAGGACGCCCGGTGGGCACTTCAGGGTCGACAGCCGCGACTTCCGCGAGTTCCTGGTCCAGCACCAGATGCCCGTCTACGAGAGCTTCTTCGAGCTGGAGCCGAAGAAGATCCTCATCGTGGACGACGAGAAGGAAGTCCGTCAGGCCCTGCGGGACGTGCTGCAGGAGATCGAGGGGTCCCTGGAGGTCGACATGGCCGAGGATGGCTACGAGGCCCTGCTGAAGGTGGGGGATCTCAAGCCCGATCTGCTGATCCTCGACCTGAGGATGCCGCGCATGGACGGGTACGAGGCCTGCCGGCGGATCAAGTCCAACCCGGAGACGTCCGGCACGCGCATCCTGGCCATCTCCGGCTTCATCGACAACGGCGCCGAGCACGAGATCCTTCAGTGCGGGGCGACCGACTGGATGCGCAAGCCGGTGCAGATCGAGGAGTTCAAGAAGAAGATCGAGAAACTGCTGCGTTCCTAGGGGCGCGGGGACGCACGTCCACACGGAGGGCGGCGATGCAGGGGGACATGACCAGAGGAGGGGCGTTGGGGATGAGGCACAAGCCCGAGGCTTCGCGCGAAGGCGGGCCGCGAAGTCTCACCGTGTCGGAGATCCGGACCAGGGTCGAGGACATCGCGGGAGAGGTCGCCAGGAAGCTCCAGGAAGGCAACGGCGCGGGGAGAGAGCCCGGGTCGCTGGAGGCGCGCCCGATGGACAACCGCAAATTCATCGCTCTGATGTCCGACTTCATCAGGATGAACTGACGAGGGTCGACTTCCCCCAGCGGCGGCGGCGCCTCTCCTGCCCGGGAGGCCCGCCGCCGTCGCATTTCAAGGTCTCCCTGCCGCAACGCCCACGAAACACTCGCCCATCCCGCTGAGCGCCGCCCCCGGTTGCCTCTTGACACGGGGCACCTCCCGCGTACAATTCGGGGGCTGACGTGCGGCCGAGGGCGGCCCGCGGGCCCGGCACATGGGACCAGAATCCACGGTGGGGAGAGTGACGATGACGCGCAAGGCCGGTTCTCTGGATCGGATGGTCGCGGGCGCGCTGGTTCTGGCGCTCGTTGCGTATTGCATCCCGGGGCCCGCCTTCGCGGCGGCGGCGCCGGCAGCGGGAGCCTCGGCGGCGGCCGTCCCGGCGGAGATCCGCGGCAACGTGCTCTCCTCGGACGGGCTGACCGTCATCCCGGGAGTGAGCGTCAAGGCCGCCCACCTGGAGACCAGCACCGTCTACTCCAGCACCAAGACCGGGCCCGACGGCGTCTACTCGCTGGGCTCGCTGCCCGCCGGCACGTACGATCTGGCGGTGGAGACTCCCGAGGGGCTGTTCGCCGCCGACACGGTGGTCGCCGTGCAGGCCGGCCACCGCACGCTGGTGTCGCTCGCCCTGCGCCCCGGCGCGGTCCGCCAGGACACGCCGCCCGAGCAGCCTCCGGCCGAAGGGGAGGAGCAGAAGCCCGAGGAGGAGAAGCCCGAGGAGACTCCGGCCCAGCCCGAGCCCGATCAGAAGCCCGCCAAGAAGAAGGGCGGCTTCTGGCGCTCTCCGACCGGCGCGGCCATCGCCATCGTGGTGGGGGCCGGACTCGTCGGCGCCGCCGCCAACAGCGCGGCCAGCGACGATGACGATGATGACGAGCCGCTGACTCAGAGCGGCAACGAGTGAGTTCGCTCGCATCCATGTTCCGCCGGCTCGTCGCAGCGCTCCTGGTTCCGGCCTTGATCCTCCTGATCGTCCCCTCGGCGACCGTCCGCGCGGCCGAGGAGCAGCCGGCCGCCGGCATCATCCGCGGGACGCTGCTCGACGCCAACGGCCAGCCGCTGGCCGGCTACAAGGTCAAGGTCACCGACGCCGGCGGCGTGGTCCACGAGGCGCCCCCCACCGGGCCGGACGGCAAGTACGAGATCCCCAACCTCCCCGCGGGGACCTACACCTATCAGATCTTCGACCCCTCGGGGAAGGTGGTGCCGGTCAGGATCCCGCCCATCGAGCTGCAGCCCGGCACCGCCGTCACGCAGCCGATCGCCATCGTCCCGCGCAAGGGAGGCTTCAGGCCCCTGGCCGCCTGGCTCATCGGCGGGGGAGCGGCGGCCGCGGCCATCGCCATCGCGGCCGGCAACGACGACGACGATGACGAGGACGACGCCCCGTCCATGACGGCCAGCCTCCCCTAAGGCTCCCGCTCGAACCAGGCGATGGTGCGGGCGAGCCCTTCCTCCAGCGGCGTGGTCGCCGTCCAGCCGAACGACTCCCTGGCCCGGGAGGTGTCCAGGCAGCGCCGCGGCTGACCGTCGGGCTGCGAGGCGTCCCATGCGATCGTCCCTCCGAAGCGAGCCAGCCTGGCGATCGTCTCCACCAGCTCCCGGATGGTGATCTCGCGCCCGGAGCCGATGTTGACCGGCTCGGGTCCCTGGTGCAGCTCGGCTCCGCGCACGATGGCCTCGGCGCAGTCCTTCACGTAGAGGAACTCCCGCGTAGGGGAGCCGGTCCCCCAGCAGGTGATGGAAGGGGCTCCCGCCCGCCGCGCCTCCACGCACTTGCGGATGATGGCCGGGATGACGTGGCTCTGCTCGGGGTCGAAGTTGTCGTGCGGGCCGTACAGGTTCACGGGCATGAAGAAGGCGCCGTCCATGCCGTGCTCCTGCCGGTAGGACTGCAGCATCACCAGCAGCGCCTTCTTGGCGATGCCGTAAGGTGCGTTGGTCTCCTCCGGGTAGCCGCTCCACAGATCGGTCTCGCGGAAGGGGACCGGCGTGACGCGCGGGTAGGAGCAGATGGTCCCTGTCACCACCACCCGCGGGGTGCCGGCCAGGCGGGCCGCCTCCACCACGTTGAGCCCCATGGCCAGGTTGTCGTGGAAGAAGAGGCCGGGATGCCGCCGGTTGGCGCCGATCCCCCCCACACGGGCCGCCAGGTGGATGAGGACGTCCGGGCGGGTCTGTTTCAGGAGTTGCCGCGCCGCGTCCGCGTCGCGCAGATCGAAGTCGGCGGACCGGGGGACGGCCACCTCGCCGCACCCGGCCTCGCGCAGCGCCTCCACGACGTGGCGGCCCAGGAATCCCGCCCCGCCCGTCACGCAGACCCTGCGCCGCCGCCAGTACTCCGATCCCAAAGTCCCCGAGACCTCCCGCGGCAGTATAGGCAATAACGCCGCGCCGCGAGCGGGCTTTGGGGCTGCCTCCGCGGGGACGGCCCCCTCTTGACGGAAGGGGGCTTGTTCTGGATGATCAGCGCGCCGCGGGGCCCGCCACGCCCCGCGTCTCACCCCTGCGGAGCGAGGGCCATCGACTCGGTACACGAAGCGATCGATCGTCCGGGGACGGCGCCCATCCTGGCCGCGGCCACGGCGGCCGGCCTGACGATGGGGGCGGCCGAGTGGCTTGCCAGCGAGACCGCCACGGGGGCCGCTTCCTTCCTGTGGAGCGCCGCCGCCAGCGCCTGCCTCTCCGCCGCCGTCGCTCTGGCCTCGGCCGGGCTGGCGAGGGCGCTTCCCGCCGTGCCGCCGCTGTGGCTGTGGGTGTGGTTCTGGCTGGGGCTGCATGGCAC
>DATEEA010000185.1:0-27183 GCA_035281445.1 Candidatus Polarisedimenticolia bacterium | reverse complement strand
CGTGGCCGGCTTCGATCTGGCGAACCCCAACCGGGAGATCCTGCCGCCGGAGCCGGACTGGAAGGGGACGTGGGACGCGGCCGTGATGCTGGAGCTGAGCCTCTACGATGGCGGCCGCGCCGCGGCGGAGACCGCGCAGGCCTCGGCCCTCGCGGAGGCGGCCCGCCAGTCCCTCCAGGAGCTGGATCGCTCCATCCGCCTGGAGGTGGTCCGCGGGCTGACGGAGGTCTCCACAGCGGCGGCGTCGCTGTCGGTGGCCGAGCGCTCCCTGGAGTCGGCGCGGGAGAACGCGCGCGTGGCCGCCGACAGGCACCGCGCGGGAGTGGCTCCATCGTCCGAGAGGCTCGACGCCGAAGCCGCCGTCCTGAG
Organism: Candidatus Polarisedimenticolia bacterium; assembly: GCA_035281445.1. GTDB lineage: Bacteria > Acidobacteriota > Polarisedimenticolia > JACPZX01 > DASXTC01 > DATEEA01. The sequence continues at coordinate 26,814 of DATEEA010000185.1, read as the reverse complement.
GGCCGGACTGGACAGGACGGAAGCGCGGGCCGGCGTGCGGCTCGCCGAGGCGGCGCTCCAGAGGGCGCTGGGTCGCTGATCGTGGGCCCCGCGATCCGCATCCAGGGGCTCACCAGGCGCTTCGGCTCCTTCACCGCCGTGGACGACGTCTCCTTCGAAGTGCAGCCGGGAGAGGTGTTCGGACTTCTCGGCAGCAACGGCGCGGGCAAGTCCACGGTGATCCGGATGCTCTGCGGGCTGATGCGGCCCACCGCGGGAGAGGCCCGCGTGCTGGGCGTGGACGTGGCCGCACGGCCCGAGGAGGTCAAGCGGGGGCTGGGGTACATGACCCAGCGGTTCAGCCTGTACGAGGACCTCACCGTGCGGCAGAACCTCACCTTCTTCGGCGGGGTGTACGGGCTGCGCGGGCCGGCGCTGCGGGAGCGCGCCGGGTGGGCGGTGGCCATGGCCGGGCTGGAGGGACGCGAAGACGCTCTGGCGCGCGGGCTGCCCGGCGGCTGGCGCCAGCGGCTCGCCCTGGCCTGCTCGGTGCTCCATCGTCCGCGCCTGCTGCTCCTGGACGAGCCGACCGGCGGCGTGGACCCGATATCCCGCCGCCGGTTCTGGGAGCTGATCGAGCGCATGGCGGCGGAAGGGGTCACCATCCTGGTCACCACCCATTCCCTGGACGAAGCGGAGCACTGCGGGCGGATCGCCTTGATGCACGCCGGCCGGGTCGTGGCGCTCGGATCGGTGGCCGAGCTGAAGGAGGTCTTCGCCGGGCGGGCCGTCCTGGAGGTCTCCTGCCCCCGGTGGCTGGAGGCGATGCGGCGGCTGGAGACGCTGGAAGGGGTGGGCGAGGTCTCTCCGTTCGGCGACCGGCTCCACGTGGTGGTGGCGGATCCCGGCCGGGCGCGCGGCCGCATCGAAGCCGCACTGGCCGCCTCGGGGAACGTCCCTATGGCGATCGAGAGGATCGTCCCCTCCCTGGAGGACGTCTTCATCCACTACGTGGAGACGGCCGGCGGCCGGGGAGGGGAGACATGAGACGCATCTGGGCGGTCGCCGTCAAGGACCTCCGGCAGGCGGCCCGCGATCCCTTCAGCCTGTTGATGCTGCTCGGCATCCCCACCTTCATGCTCCTGCTGTACGGGTACGCCCTCAACTTCGACGTGCGCCACGTGCGGCTGGCCGTGCAGGACCTCAGCCACAGCGCCGCCAGCCGCGATCTGGTGGCGTCCTTCCTCAACAGCACGCACTTCGATCTGGCCGCGGCCCTTCCGGCGGGAGCCGACCTGGAGACCCTGACCGAGAGACGGCAGGCCAAGGCCATCCTGGTCATCCCCGAGTCGTTCTCCGGGGATCTCGAGGCCGGCCGCCGCGCGGTGGTGCAGCTCATCCTGGACGGCACCGACGCCGGCACCGCCAGCACGGTGCTGGGATACGCCTCGGCTCTGGCCGATCGCTTCAATGCCTCCCTGGCTCCGGGCCTGGCCGGGACGGAGCCGCGGGAGCCTCTGGTGGACTACCGGCCGCGGGTCTGGTTCAACCCGGAGCTGGAGTCCACCCAGTTCATCGTGCCGGGGCTCATCGGCTTCATCCTGATGCTCACGGCGGTCCTCTCCACGGCTCTGTCGGTGGTCCGTGAGAAGGAACGGGGGACGATGGAACAGCTCCTGGTCACCTCCCTCAGGCCGGGGGAGCTGATCGCCGGGAAGATGCTCCCCTATCTGGCCATCTCCCTGGCCGCCACCGCGGTCATCCTGGCCGCGGCCCGCCTGCTGTTCGACGTGGTGGTCAAGGGTCCCTACCTCCATCTGTTCCTGGTGGTGCTGGTCTACCTGATCGGCGCCCTCGGCCTCGGGCTGCTGGTGTCCAGCGTCTCGCATTCCCAGTCCATGGCCTTCCAGGTGGGGGCGCTGATCTCCATGCTCCCGGCCATCTTCCTGTCCGGCTTCATCTTCCCCATCCGATCCATGCCCGCCGCCTTGCAGGCCGTCACCTACCTGGTCCCGGCCCGCTACTTCCTGGTGATCGTGCGGGGCATCATCCTGAAGGGCGCGGGGATCGCCCCCTACTGGCCGGACATGCTCTTCCTCGTGGCCAACGCGGCGCTGATGATGGGCCTGGCCTGGGCCAGGCTCACCAGGAGAGAGGCCTGATGGGGACGCTGCTGCACGTCATCGTCAAGGAGCTCATCCAGCTCCGGCAGGACCGCCGCCTCCTGCCCGCCATGATCGTCGGCCCGGTGGTGCAGCTCCTGGCCCTGGGATACGCGGCCAACAGCGACGTGACCGGGATCCCCATGGTGCTGGTGGATCAGGATCGCTCCTCCGCCAGCCGGGCTCTGGTGGACCGGTTCCTCTCGTCGGGCAGCTTCGTGCTGGCCGGAACCGAGCCGGTCCCCGCCCTCGTGGAGCGGTGGCTCGTCGAGGGGAGCGCGCAGGTCGCCCTGGTCGTGGCCCCCGGCTTCGGAGAGCGCACCGCGGCGGGGCGGCCGGGCGCGGTGCAGCTGCTGGTGGACGGCAGCGACGCCAGCTCGGCGGTGGTGGGGATGGGCTACGCGTCCCGGATCCTCTCCGCAGCGGCCGCCGACATGGCGCCCGGCGCGGGCCGGGAGCGCCCCGGGGTGGAGGTGGAGCCGCGCGTCTGGTACAACCCCGACCTGCGCAGCCGCTGGTACTACGTGCCTGCCATCCTGGCGCTCACTCTGATGCTGACGACGATGATCCTCCCGTCCATGGCCGTGGTGCGGGAGAAGGAGGCCGGGACGATGGAGCAGCTCATCGTGACCCCTCTGAAACCCTGGCAGGTCATCGCCGGCAAGCTCTTCCCCTTCGTGCTGGTGGGGCTCCTGGACCTGCTGCTGGTGTCCGGGCTGGTGGTGTTCCTGTTCGGCGTCCCCCTTCGAGGCTCCTTCGTCCTGCTGGCCGCCCTGACGCTGCTGTTCCTGTCCACGACCCTCGGGCTGGGGCTCCTGGTCTCGGCCATGGTGCGGACGCAGCAGCAGGCGATGGTGGCGTCCACCTTCCTGCTGATGGTCCCCATGCTCTACCTTTCGGGACTCATCTTCCCGATCGAGAACATGCCGGCTCCGATCCAGCTCGCCACCCACGCCATCCCGCTTCGCTACTACAGCAACGTCATCAGGGGGATCTTCCTGAAGGGGTCGGGGCTCGAGGTCCTGTGGCCCGAGGCGCTCTTCCTGGCGGGATTCGGGGCTGCGGCGCTGGGCATGGCCGCGCTGAGGTTCCGCAAGCGCCTGGACTGAGAGGCGGGCCGCCTCCCGGCCGCCCGCGGGATCGGCCTCAGCGCGAGGCGGCGGCCTCGGCCGACTCCATGGCCGAGAGCCTCACGATCCTGGCCTTGTTGATGAGGTGCACCATCGCTCCCTCGGTCAGAGCGAGGAACCGGCCCGGGGCGTTGAGGTGATCCTGGATGCGGCGCTCTCCCTCCGGCATCATGTAGGTCACCGTTCCCCGCAGCGCCGTCCCGTTCTCGATGGTCACCTCGACCCGGGCGGCGGTCAGCTCGCCGCAGGCCGGTCCCGTCTCGTGCTCGGCGGCCACCGAAGCCACCATGACCGCGTCCCGGCGCACGATCGCCAGCCGGCCGTCCGGTCCGGACAGCGGGATGAAGTGCCGGTCGCCGTTGAAGACGTCGCTCGGCCGCTCCTCTCCGGCGTGGGATTCCGCCTGGCGGCCCAGGTAGAGGTCGAAGCTGAAGGACTCGCCTGTCACCAGGAGGAGGCGGACGCGCGCGGTGGACTTGGGGACGCAGTACTCCTTGCTCACGCAGCACCTCCCGGCCGGGGAGCCGGCACGGGGCGGAATCTCGTACCGCCGTCGGTCGCTGTCAACCCGGCCGGCTCGCCGGGCGGGAGGCGCCCTCCGGGGCGCGCTGCGGGTCCGGCGCCGGCCCCGGCCGGACCGGCGCCGGACCCCCCGGGCCCCTAGGGGTTGCCCAGGATCAGGTGCGCGGTCGTCGTCCCCGTGATCAGGAAGTCGATCCGTCCATCTCCATTGACGTCGCCGACGGCCAGGGCATCGAACCCCAGCAGCTCGCCGGCGGCCGTTCCGGTCATGGTGCGGATGACCTTGCCGTTGCGGCCGGAGAAGACGAACATCTTCCCGGCTCCCGGCGCGCCGGCGCCGCTGGTGAAGGCGGCGATGACCAGATCGTCATGCCCATCGCCGTCCACGTCCCCGGCGCCGCGGCCGGGGCCCAGGCCGTCCGTCGCGCTCTCCGGCGGGAAGAGACGCCGGTCGTCCCTTCCTCCATAGAAGACGTAGCCGAGGCCCGCTCCGTTGGCGTCGGCGTAGTCCCCCACGTAAATGTCCCCTTTGCCGTCGGCGTCGATGTCCCCCGCGTCGTGCACGAAGAAGTCGCCGAAGGCGAAGCCGGTCTGCTGCTTGGCCTTCAGCACGCGCTGGATGGACCCGTCGCTCCCGGAGAGGATGTAGGCCTCTCCCGTGCGGAAGGTGCCCCCGCCGGATGCGCCCACCGCGTGCTCGTCGCGCCCGTCACCGTCCTGATCGGCCACGCGCGACACTCCGGTGCCGAAGAAGACCTGCGGCCCGGATCCGGGGTGCGTGCGCAGCGTGGAGCCGTCCCTGCCGGAGATCAGATGGATGCTCCCCGAGAACTGGCCCGCCGCGCTGTGGAAGGGCGCGCCCACGATGAGATCGGGACGGCCATCCTGATCCACGTCGCCCGCCCGGCCGATGTCGTAGCCGAAGAACGAGAAATGGGACGGGCCCGACCTGTCGGCGAGCACGGAGTGGGTGGCGCCGGAGATCATCATCACCCTGCCGAGCTGCGGGAAAGGCCCGCCGAACGACCCCGGTCCCGAGACGGCGTAGTCGGGCACCCCGTCGGCGTCCACGTCCCCCAGTCCGGTCACGCCGTGCCCGAGGCGGTTGAACGGGGCTCCGGCGACGGTGTGCAGCAGAGAGCCGTCGCGCCCCGAGTGCACGAAGACCTTCCCCGCCTGGGGACCTCCGGAGCTGTTGCGGGGGGCTCCGATGGCGATCTCGGAGGCCCCGTCGCCGTCGAGGTCGCCGATCGCCTCGGCCACGAAACCGAAGCCGTCGCCTGGTTGGTCGCTGGTGAGGGTGTAGAGCACGGAAACGTCCGGTTCCACGAACTGCGCCGCCGCCGGCGCGATGCCCGCGGCCGCCGCGGCGGCCAGCACCGCCAGCCTCCTGCCGTTTGCTGCCAGGATCATGGTCCTTTCCCTCCGCCCGGGAGCCCCGGGCCTCGTGCGCCGGGTGATGTGCGTCAACGATCCGGGCGCGGCGGGTGTCCAAGGAGAGTCCCGCGGCGGGCCGGATCGGTGAGGCGGCGCAACGATACGGAGGGGGCGCCGCCGGATCGATGGTCCGGGGATGAGATGGGGATGAGCCGCGTCTGAGACCGGAATTGACTGACATCAAAGGTCTTGATCGAGAGCCTGAAAGCGCCCGCATCCGGTTCGGGCCTTTCGAGCTCGATGCCGGGTCGCTGGAGCTGCGCAAGGCGGGGCGGCCGGTCCGGCTGCAGGCCCAGCCGGCCAGGCTGCTGGCGCTCCTGGCGGGCCGCGCCGGCGACCTGGTCACCCGCGACGAGATCCGGCAGGCGATCTGGGGCCACGGCACCTTCGTGGACTTCGAGCAAGGGATCAACCACTGCGTCCGGCAGCTCCGGAGCGCTCTGGGCGACGACGCGGCCGCGCCCCGCTACCTGGAGACGATCCCCAGGCTGGGATACCGTTTCCTGGGACCCGTGGAGCGGCCGGAGCGGACGGAGACATCGCCAGGCGCTCGAGACGCAAACGGCCCGTTCGGGCGGCAGGGCGCCGCGGCGGAGGGCCGGCCCGGGCCGCGGCTCGCGAGGCGGGGAGGCCTGAGGGCGGCCGTGCCGCTGCTCGCCGCCGGAGCGATGCTGCTGGGGCTGGCGGCGTGGGGACGGGGGCCGCAAAACGCGGGGCGGCCCGTGCTGGCCGTCCTGCCGTTCGTGCACATGGGCGGGGGCGGGGAGGCCGGCCCCGGCCTTGGCGACGCCCTCACCGAGGAGCTGATCGGCATCCTGGGAAGCTCGTACGGCGGGCGCCTCGACGTGATCGCGCGGACCTCCTCGATGGCCTACAAGGCGACCGCCAAGGACGCCCGCACCATCGGCCGGGAGCTGGGGGCCTCGCACCTGCTCGAGGGGAGCGTGCAGGAGACCACCGAAGGCATCAAGGTGACCGCCCGGCTGCTCAAGGCCTCCACCCAGACCCCTCTCTGGTCGGCACGCTACGAGCCGGCCGCCGCGGACCTGGCTGGAGTGCAGGCGGATCTGGCCCAACGGATCGCCCGGGCGCTCGCCGTCAACCTGCTGCCTGCCGGCGCCTCGTCGCTCCCCGCCGCCCGCACCCGGCCGGAGGTGTACGAGGCCTATCTCCGGGGCCGCACCCGGCTGGCGTCGCGCGACGTGGAGGAGGCGATCGCGCTCTTCCGCCGCTGCGTGAAGGAGGATCCGTCGTTCGCGCCCGCCTACGCCGGGCTCGCCTCCGCCCTGCGGGCGGGTCCGCCCTTCGACAGGCAGCGCGGCCGAGAGTCGCGCGCGGCGCTGGAGCAGGCCCTGGCCCTGGACGACGGCCTGGCCGAGGCCCACGTCATGATGGCGGGCATCCTCTTCTACCACGACCTGGACAGCCGGGCCGCGCGGCGGGAGTACGAAAGGGCGATCCGGATCAACCCGGCCCACGCAGCCGCATGGCACGGGCTGGCCGCCTGCCACTCGGTGGCCGGCCGCCACGAGGAGGCCCTCGAAGCCGTGCGCCGCGCGCTCGCGCTCGATCCGCTCGATCCGATGATCTCCAGCGACGTCGGCTGGCACCACTACTGGGCCCGGCGCTACGACGACGCGATCCGGGAGTCGAGACGGACGCTGGCGATGCGGCCGGGGTTCCATTGGGCGCGGCGCTGCATTCTCTTCGCCAGCCTCATGAAGGGGGACAGGCGGTCGGCCGCGCGCCAGGCGGCCGAGGAGATGCGGGAAGCAGGAGAGGAGGTCCCGTCCGGGGACGAGGAGCCGGTCCTCGACGCCTACTGGCGCCGGGAGCTCGCCCGCGCCGGAGGGCAGGCGGGTCGGGGCCGGCAGTCGGCCGCGGACCTCGCGCTGCTCAGGATGGCGACGGGGTCCCGGTCGGCCGCCCTCGACGACCTGGAGCAGGCCTACCGCCGGCGGGATGCCTGGATCCTCCCGTTCCTGCCGGTGGAGCCGCTGGCCGATCCGCTGCGAGGCGACGAGCGCTTCGAGAGGCTGGTGGCCGCCATCGCGGCGCCTCGCTGAGGCGGCCCTTGCGCCGGCGCCGGGGCGGTGGCAGGATAGCCGGCCTGAGAGGCCGCGCCGTGCCAGCAGAGAGGATCCGCCACCCCCGCATCGGTGTTCCCGGTCACCCGACCGCCCGGGCGGCTCTCGCCCTGGCCGCGGGCCTGTCGCTCGCCGCGTGCGCGGGCTCTTACTCTCCGGGCCGCGCGGCGGAGACCGCCCCGGCTCCGGCCCCGGCTGCGCCGGAGCCGGGCTCTCCCAGGCCCGGGGTCGACTGGCCCTCGTTCCGCGGAGTCATGGCCGGCGGGATCTCCGAGGGGCGGCCTCTCGCCGAGCGCTGGGACGTCGCGGCCGCGACGAACGTCCTCTGGAAGACGGCGATCCCGGGACTGGCTCACTCCAGCCCGGTGATCTGGGGCGATGTCGTCTTCGTCACCAGCGCCCTGGGCCCCGATGACGCCCAGCTCAAGGTCGGCCTGTACGGTGCCATCGCGCCGGTGCCCGACGAAGGGGAGCACCGCTTCAACGTCTATGCCCTGGACAAGCGGACGGGCGCCATCCTCTGGGAGCGCACGGCCCACGCCGGCCCGCCGCGGTTCAAGCGCCACACCAAGTCCACCCACGCCAACCCCACGCCGGCCACCGACGGCAGGCACCTCGCCGTCTTCTTCGGCTCGGAGGGGCTGTACCTCTACGATCTCGACGGGCGGCTGATCTGGAAGAAGGACCTCGGTGCGCTGGACACCGGGTACTGGATGGTCCCTGCGGCGCAGTGGGGCTTCGGCAGCAGCCCGGTCATCCACGGCGACCGTGTCATCGTGCAGTGCGACGTGCAGGGAGGAGGCTTCCTGGCCGCATTCCGGCTGTCCGACGGCGCCGAGCTGTGGAGGACGCCGCGGGCCGACGTGCCCACCTGGAGCACGCCCACGGTCCACACGCAGGGGGACGAGGCCGTCGTGGTGGTCAACGGGTGGAAGCACATCGGAGGATACGACGCGGCCACCGGCGCGGAGATCTGGCGGATGAAGGGGGGAGGAGACATCCCCGTTCCCACGCCGATCGTCTACGACGGACTGGTGTTCATCACCAACGCGCACGGCGGACCTTCGCCGATCTACGCGATACGCGCCGGCGCGACCGGCGAGATCGTCACCGGAGAGGACGCTCCGGCCAGCCCTCACATCGCGTGGATGGCGCCGCGGGGAGGCGCCTACATGCAGACGCCGCTGGCCTACAGGGGCCATCTCTACGTCTGCCGCGACAACGGAGTCCTGACGGTCCACGAGGCGGCCACCGGATCGGTCACCCACACCGGCAGGCTGGGAGACGGCGTGGCCGGGTTCACCGCTTCGGCCGTGGCCGGCGACGGCAAGCTCTACTACACGGCGGAGACGGGCCGGGTGCACGTGCTGCGGGCGGGCGCGGTCCCCGAGCCGATCGGCGACAACGACCTGGGAGAGGTGGCCATGGCCACCCCCGCGGTGTCCGAAGGGGTCCTCTACTTCCGGACCCGAGGGCACCTGGTGGCCATCGGGCCGGGGACGGCGCGGTGAGCGATCGGAAGGATGGCGGGCCGCTCGATCCGGCGGAGTTCAGGGACGTCGGCCACAGCCTGGTGGATCGGCTCGCCGCCTACCTGGAGGGCATCGGCGAGCGGCCTCTGTTCCCGGGGGCCGATCCGGACGAGCTGGAGCGGCTGTTCGACGAGCCGGTCCCACGGCACGGCACGCCCCTGGCGCAGGTCGTGGAGGAGCTGGAGCGCAAGCTCCTTCCGTACTGCACGCACGTCGGACACCCCGGATATTTCGGCCTGATCACCCCCAGCCCCGCACCAGCCGGCATCCTGGGGGACCTGATGGCCAGCGCGCTCAACCAGAACGTCGGCGCCTGGACCATCGGCCCCTCGGCCGTGGCGCTGGAGCGCAGGACCGTCTCCTGGCTGGCAGGGATGATCGGCTGGGGCGGCGAGGCCGGCGGCAACCTGACCAGCGGTGGGATGGTGGCCAACCTGATCGGCGCCAAGCTGGCCCGCGACGCCGTGTCGCAGGACACGGCGCAGCGCCGGGGAGTGGAGGGCCGGTGGGCCGCCTACACGTCCGAGGAGCGGCACGTCTCGGTGGACAAGTCCTTCGACATGGTCGGCATAGGCAGGGAGGGCCTGCGCGTGCTCCCCACCGACGCGTCCTTCCGGCTGGACATCGAAGCGCTGGAGAGGGCCGTCGCCGGCGATCGCCGTGCCGGCGTCCGCCCCCTGTGCATCGTGGCCATGGGAGGGAGCACGAACACGGGGGCGGTCGATCCGCTCCCCGCGCTGCGGCGGATCGCCGACCGGGAAGGGATGTGGCTGCACGTGGACGCCGCCTACGGCGGCGGGATGCTCCTGTCCCGACGCCACCCGGACCGCTTGCAGGGGCTCCATCTCGCCGACTCGGTCACCATCGATCCGCACAAGTGGTTCTATGCTCCGCTCGACGTGGGCGCCATCCTGGTCAGAGACGGACGGCGACTGACCGAATCGTTCGGGCTGGAGCCGCCGTATCTCAAGGATCCCGCGGATCCCGAGGGGAGGCGCTACAACTACTACGTCCACGGTCTGGAGCAGTCGAGGCGGTTCCGCGCCCTGAAGGTGTGGATGAGCTTCAAGCGCTACGGGGCCGACCAGATCGGAGACTGGATCGACGCCAACGTGGACCAGGCGCTCCGGCTGCACGATCTGGCGGCGGCGCACCCGCGGTTCGAGCCCGCGGTGCGCCCGGCGATGTCGGCTGTCTGCATCCGCTACGCGCGGGAAGGGCTTTCCGCCGGCGCCTCGGCCGCGCTGCACGTCGAGGTGGCCCGCCGCGTGCAGGAATCGGGGAGGTTCTGGATCTCCACCACCCGTCTGAAGGAGCGGACATGGTTCAGGATCAACCCGGTGAACTTCCGCACGCGCCTCCAGCACATGGACGAGTTGTTCCATCTGCTGGTGAGCGAGTGCGATCGGCTGGCGTCCCGGGAGGCGTCCCCCGGCCTGGGGCCGACCTGATCCCCCGGTCCGGGGACCGGCCCGCAAATCCCTCCCGAGCGCGGGATCGCCGAAAGCCGCTGGCCAAGTGGCTTCCACGGCTCGCGCATTCCGATAGACTGGGTTCGGGCCACGTCAGGCATTCCAAAGAATCCATGGAGGGACTTCCGTCTTAGTTCAGAATCCCGAGATCGGAAAAAATGATCACACTATGGAACAAGAGGAAACCGGGGCCATGATTATCGCATTGAGCAGTACTGAGCTCATAGTTCTTGAGGGCCTCGAGTTGCCTGAGACAATAATGAGAATCCTGAGAGAGTCTGGTGGCTACGACTTGTCTTCTGATGAGTGGGAAGTGGTCGCAGAGGCTTGCATGGATAGATTCCAAGAGAAAGGTTGGGACGAGGAGTACACTGTTACTGAGTATGGCATCGTACTCCAGGGCCTCATTGACAAAATGATTGACCCGGGAGCACCTAGTAGCCAGAAGCGTGTACGGTAAGGTGTCTCATGAAAGTGGGTAAGTGGCTGAGAGCTGGTGTCCTGGAGGAAGCGAACGCGCAGCGAGGTGTGAACGGTCCTAGGGCAGTATCAGCTACCCTTCGGCGGTAATCGGCCTTACTGCCGAATCGATTAAAGGAGTGTCGGAATGGGATGGGTGATGTTGTTCGGACTTTCGATGGCTGGAGTTGCGATCACCTCGAGTGCTTCGAACGAAACCGTTGACTTGAGACCTAGTGCGGTGATTGAGAGGATTGATCCAGACGTCGATCATGTGCGGCGAGCCGGATTTTGGCAGACCGGCAGTGCGTATGGCTACTTCCGGCTGATCGTATTGAGTCCACTGTCGGAGCATAGTGTCAGTTTATTATACTTGCAGAAGCTGCAAGTTATCAGTCGTGACGAACTAGTTGTTGTAGAGACTAAGGGAGTCGAGCAAACAAACAGCTCAGAAGGGGTATTTGTAACAGACATTTCGGTGCTACGCGATGAATCGGGCAACGAGTCGTTTGTCGTGGATGTGCATGATCGATATCGTATCGACTCGTTATCTAGAATTAAGGTAGTGTTGAAGAGCGATGGTACGTACGACGTTCAAATAGATCCCAGGAAGTGACGGTTGTATTAAGGATCTTCCGATTGACATACGGAAAGCAGTAACAGCCTGTTGACAAAGCCTTCGATCCTGGGGCCTGATTGATCAAAGTGCCCATCCGGACGGGTATGGATCCTTCGAGGAGGAGCCGTCGGATGATGGGCGATACGGATTCTCAGTTGACCTTCTACTGCAACATCTCGCTCGAGACCATCATGCCGAAGGATCACCCGCTGGTGGACGTCGAGGCGATCCGCAGGCACTGCCGGCCGCTTTACTCGCACACGGGCCGGCCTTCCATACCCTCCGAGCAGAGGTTTCTGGCGCTGCTGGGAGGTTACCTGCTGGGCATCACGAGCGAGCGCCGGTTGATGATGGAGCTTCCGTGCAACATGTCGCTGAGGTGGTTCGTCGGATTGAACCTGGACCAGGACGCCTGGGACCATTCGACCTTCAGCCAGAAGCGGCGCCGGAGGTTCGACAAGGATGGAACGCTGGAGTGGCTGTTCGACCAGCCGGTGAAACGGGCGCTCGAAGAGGGCCTGGTGAGCCGTGACGTTTCGGCCGACGGCACCTGATGAGGGCCAACGGGAGCTTCAAGAGCTTCGTGGCCATCGAGCTGGCGATGGACCCTGAGGAGTGCAGGAAGAAGGTGCGCTCTCAGGATAAAGATGATGATGAACCTCAGGATCCCTGCAACCGAGCGGTCAACTTCAGGGGGGAGAAGCGAAGCAACGAGACGCACCGTTCCTTGACGGACCCGGACTGCCGCTATGTCTCGAAGGGCACTTCGATGATCTGAGGAAGGAGGGAAGTTGTGGTACCGGATACGATCACGATGTTCCGGCTTCTCGCCGGCTCAAGCATGCTATCCTGCCTGTTGTCATTTGGTGTTATTCCGATCGACAGGCCGAGTGGAGAAACACTCCAGGCGCAGATCGCAGGATTCCTTAAATCTGAACGACCGCTTCTCGTTGTGCACGTGATCTCTCCGTGGAGATTGTTCTATACAAACGTAGACCTTCAACGCTTTGAAGGTGTTCTGAAGGATCCAGGACCAGACTATCTTATTCAAATACGCGATCCAGGTTTATGCAAACGGTTGGCCGAAGTGATATCGGCGACAGCGTTTGATGTCCGTGGTTCACAAGAGACGCTGGATCTCAGGTACAAGGTAGAGTTTTTAGACCAGGACCGAAAGCTCTTTGAAATGCATGCCTCGCCCTCAGGCGAGCTTCTTTTGGATGGTACAGCGTATCTCTCCCGTTCCGGTGGAGAGTGGCTGAGGCAGGTGCAGTTTGCAATCTGGCACGATCTCAACTGGAAGCTGTAGAGGAAAACCCTTCACGAGGCAGGGTGAACGCAGGCCGGTAGGGCGGATCTTGCAGGCTGTGGTCACCAGACTGGTCCCGATTGCGGTGCCATTCTTCTTGACAGCGACCGAGCGGCGGCTCGGGCCCGCTGGCTCGTCTTACGGGCTGCCTTCGGGACGATCTCCAGCTTGGCAAGGTCGAGCATGAGATAGCGACGCTGCTTGCTCAGCCGACATCAACGACGCCGCCGGCTGGCGATAAGCCACAGCTCGATCAGCAGTTAGCCAGGTTCGTACCTCCGATCGCCTGGGGTCCAAATGATCGAGTCCCGAGTCCGGAAAGTGACTCGTGACAAGGATCGCCTGGGGAGCCAACGCATCTCAGCCACGCGGTCGCGTGGTTGATTAAGACGAGCCCCGGTCGATTGCTGGCCGGGGCTTCGTGTATGTGCGCGTGGTGCGCGACGTTTAGCGGGTCACCGGGTTCGATGCGACGACTCTCTGCCTGTTTACCACGTTCGTGACGCCGACGCCGACAACTCCGCGAACCTCTCGGAAGACTCTCTGCGCTCTCGGCTCCTGTTTACCGCGGTAAACAGCCGGAGGGTGATTTCGCTTGCAATCTGTTTACCGCATTGGCAGGCACGTCACGGCGTTGTTGGGTTCTGCGGTTGTGCTTCATGCTTCCTGTGCCACTGTCGTCCACATGATGGAACTGACTCCAGCCGATCTCATATACTGCCGGAAGTCTGCCGGCTCCCGTAGCAGGGGGGTGGAATACGCTCCCGACGCCTGCGGCAGGCGACGGCCGGTAGGCGCCGCTGCCGTGAGGCACGGGGCGCAGATCCGGGCCGGGAGGAGTATGATAGGCGGCACCATGGGAGGAACGTGGCGGCGCTGCCAGAATGTCAGCAGGGCGGATTCCTCGTCTACTCAACGTTCCAGTGAGAGATTTCCTCGAAGACTTGGGCGTTGACTGCGGTCTGGCTCGCAGCTATAAAGACTTGGTTGGCCGATCAGCAGAGTCGGCCCCCACCGGATGGATGAGAGTGCCCTTGCACCTCCGAAGGCTTGCCACGTTGGTCCTTTGCATGGCAATAGGGCCTCCGGCCGCCGCGACGTCAGTCACCACCTCCGAAATCGCCCAGGTGATCCGCGATGCCAAGAAACCCGAATCAGTTCAAACACTGCGCCAGGGACTGAAGGAGTCGAGTCCAGAGACTCGTGCCGCTGCGGGCCGCGTGATCAATACGACACGCACATCGGGGGTGCTCGAAGAATTACGGCAGGCGCTGCTCGTGGAGAAAGAGCCGTGGGTAGCGGCTGAGCTTTCGGCGGCCTTGCTCTCCGTAGGGACCTCGGAAGATATCCAGCGGATAGCAGACATGGGGCGCCGGCTCGGCGGCGCTATCCAGGGGCGGCTCGCGTTGCAGTTCGCGCGGGTAATGGGCCCGGCAGCCGTTGACATCTACTTCAATGATCTTGCCGGCTTGCCCTTCTCGCGTGCTCTGAGATCCTCCTTCTTCCGTCTGTCGTCCCGCAAGGACACCTCCACGCTGAATGCTATTGGAGTGCGCCTGCTGGAGGCCGTAGACGGTGAGGGCTGGGCGGCGCTCTTGGATGTGGCGCGCGAGTCGAGGATGCGGATCGAGGAGAAGTTGCTGGCTGAAGCCCTCAAGCATCCGGATGCAGCGATTGCGGTGCCAGCCGCTTGGCAGGGAGCCAGGATATTCGCCAAGGCTCGTCCCGGAGACGCCGCAAGCCTTCTGGCGGCGATTAGTACGGCTCAGGACCAAACCTCCGCGCCACTAGATCCCGACGCACGCTTCGGACATGAGGTTCTCGCCCGAGTGCTCAGCCGAGAACCGACTCCCGACGACGCGTGGCTTGAGCAGGTGCGTACCGCCGAACGCATCAGAATGGACGAACTAGATGTCGCACGGGATCTTATCCCGTTCCTGACCGACACGGAGAAGCAACGCCTGCGAAAGAGGCTCCATCGCCGCTTTCCTGGGACGAAGTCGCAGCATCTGTTCGACAAACGTCCGCCGGCGATCGATCTGGCCGCCGCGGGCCCGCTCCAGTCTCCACCCCCCATCCGAATGGCCTCGGGATATCCTCAGGGTTTTGTCAAGTCGGTAATCGAAGGCGCCGGCTGCCGGCTTCCGGAACGCCCCTCACTACTCAAGTCTCTCGTGACGTTCGACCTTCAGGGACGGCCTTCGAAGGTTGTTCTGCTCAGCACAGCGGCGTCGACGGAATGCACCGCCGCGGCATCGGCGGTTCTGGCGACCTCTTTGGCCACACCCGGACGGTTGACCGACCCCCTCGTACCAGAGACTCTGTTCCTCATCCTGGATCGGTCGCGGCTCTCGACGATCGAGGACACCTCACCGGACGAGGAGGCAGACTACCTTGCGGATGACGTCACGCCCCCCCGGCGAACTCACTTCGTGGCGCCCGTCTACCCGGATACGGCCCGCGTCGGTTCGCGGGGCGGCAAGTCGATCCTCGAGATCGTGGTGAATCGGGAAGGGACAGTCAGCGACATGCGGCTGCTGAAGCAGACCGGCGGCGAGGATCTCATGGCCGCAGCGTTCCTAGCAGTCTCGCAATGGAGATACGCTCCCGCGAGGCGCCATGGTCGGCCGGTCAAGGCTTATCTGACGGTGATCATTGACTGGAACCTGAGGTAGTGCCAGCAGGACCGGTCAGAAGGAAGGTTAAAGACTCTGACGACCATCCTCCTCATCGACGACTCCGCCCCCGTCCGCAAGGTCCTCCGCCTCGCCCTCGAATCGGAGAGCCACCGCGTCACCGTGGCCGCCGCCGGCCCCGAGGGTGTGTCCCTATTCCGCAAGCACCGGCCGGCCGTGACCATCGTGGACATCATGATGCCGGAGAAGGCAGGCGGTGCGCGAGATCCTAGCCATCGACCCCGCTGCGATCGTGCTCACGATGTCCGGTGCGGGCGAGGATTACCAGGAGGTGGCGCGTATGCTGGGGGCCGCAACAAAGTCCTGCGCAACGTGCTGACGGACCTTGCCAACACCCTGCGGGACGAAGGCATCATCGACGAACGTGAGAGCTTCATCGATGCGACGTTTGCCTCCGCCAAGGGTGGAGGCAAAGGCATCGGGCCCACGAAACGCGGCAAGGGTGTGAAGATCATGGGGATCGTCGATCGTAACGGACTGCCGCTCGCGGTCAGCACGCATGCAGCGAATCATCATGAAGTCACGCTCGTTCAGTTGACCTTCGAGTTTTACATGATCGAAGCCAAGCCAGAGAATCGATCGGTGACCGCGCCTACGACAGCGACAAGCTGGACGACGAGTTGAAAGATGAGGGCATCGAGATGATCTCCCCTCATAGGTCGAACCGGAAGAAGCGAAAGACGCAAGACGGCCGGCGGCTACGCCGGTACGAACGCCGCTGCTTGGTCGAACGGTTCTGGGCCTGGATCCAGTGGCAAAGACGCCTGCTCGTCCGTTGGGAGTTCTACGCGGACAATTTTCTGGGCCTCGTTCAGCTTGCATCTATCGCGGTTTTTCTAAAGAGAATGTGCGATAGGTTCTAGCCTTTTCGGCAATTCCAAGAATAGAGGCTTCAAGAAGGTGAAGGAGAAATTGGAAAAGCAGCACAAGGACCGCAAGGAGGGGGCAGCGCCTACTGTGCCGCCTGACCCTAAGCCAAAGAAGAGTAGGTTGTGAGCGCGAGGAAATAATGACAACGGCAGATCTTTCGATTCGTCGCTTTCTACAATCGGAGTCGCCCGAGGGAAGGCGTGGCCGACATGCCGAGTACTGGAATCGGTTGTTTGTTTATCTGGGACCGCTCATGGCTGTTGTCATCGTCGCCACAAGCCGGTTATCATGGCTTCATTTCTCGAGTCGCCTTCTGTGTGCCACGGTTGTTGTGCTTGAGGTACTTCGCGTGAGGGGCCGGCTGCCGGCGTTACAGACGTGGGGCGGTCGCGTTGTACAGAAGAAGGAGATGACGCCGTGAGGATGGCCAACGCTCACACCTGCGGCACCATCCAATGCATCACATTTGTTGTGTTCAGCGTTCTGTCTTTAGGCTGGTATTCGACCGTTGCGTCTGAGTGTCCGCGTATGTTCCTGGAGGGGTCCGGGTATCTGAAGCCGAGGGTTAGCCCCGATGGTCGGTGGGTGGCCTATTTCACGTATGAGGATCGAGGTGATAGTCTCAGCATGAGGTTGCAGGCAAGGGGCGAGCGTACTTCGCCGGCGCGCGTCCTCCTTGAGAAAGTGAAGTGGGCGTCTGACATCGCATGGCACCCAGGAGGTGGTGCCTTGGCGGCTCTCGGTTCCGCAGACGGACGGGGAAGCGTGGGCATCTTCTCAGTACAGGGCGAACTATTGCGCTCGATCCCACTTACTGCGGGGAGCCCAGAGGGCGGTCTTGCATGGTTATCAGACACAAATCGTCTCGTCGTAGGTGCGGGAGAGTCGATCCTCGTTTACGACAGTCAATCAAGCCAATTGGTGTCTACAATCAACCTTGCCACATTCGGTGTGGATCCGGATCTCGAAATCATATCGGCTTCTCAACGAGGCCGACTTGCGTTTGCCGGAACACGAGTTGGCGACCCTGATGGAGACAAGACGATATGGCTCGCCGATGCCTGGAATCAGTCGTCTGCTCCCAGAGTCCTTACAAAGGGAACGACCGACTCCTCTCCCGAATGGGTCGATGAATCGACAATAGTCTTTAGTCGAGGAGATCCTGTCTCCAGGTGGAAGAGGTGCTCGGCGGAGTACTCAGCACGGCACCTATGGAAGGTCTCAGTCTCGACTGGCGCTGAGGACCAGCTGACTGGGGGCCAGGCTAAGGATGACTATCCCACGTCGGTTCCCGACAGGGATGTGGTGGTGTTTTCCCGAGTATCTTATGACTCATTCGACTCCACCCAGTGTCCTGAGTCACGAGTGCTGACATCCAAGCCATTGTCCGCGATCATGGAGAGCCTCTCGTACGAGGCTTTCATTCTGGCGTCTCAAAGCCGAGTGGTTTACGTCCCTCTCCGAAGGTAAGCGCTCTTGCCCGGCAGGAGGGGGGCACGGGTAACGGCCCGAACGTAGTCCAGGATGTGCGCTACAACGGCGGAGCTACCTTCTGCTGAAGGTGGTGCAAGAGCATGGGCATGACGACCGCGCATGGACCGCGCCCGTCTGGTTCGATGTGCTCACAGCTGCGCCACCGCCGCCGGCGCCCGAAAACACGGGCCCAGTCGCATCGCGCCGATCGGAAGTCTACGATCCCAGCCTGCAGTGCCGGGATGCACAGGCCATCAAGCAGGGTAACAGGGTCTTTGGAAACGATGCCGTAAAAGCTAAGGAATCAAGGCAGAATTATCTTGCCATCTTAGGGGCGATTGTGATTCAATCGCGCCATGAGACGTGACATCACGATGGAAGAGGTTCTGGTGGCGAAGTACACGGCGGTGGCGTCGGCGCTCAATGAGCGCGGCCGCCGTTTGTGGGCCGCGGCGGAATCGCGCGCAATCGGGTATGGAGGAGATGCGGTGGTGTCCGCGGCCACGGGCTTGGCCCGCCAGACGATCCGCAACGGCCGGCGCGAGATTGAGCAAGGAGTCGACCTCAAGGGTCGCGTGAGGCGTCCCGGCGCGGGCCGGCCGACGCTTCAATCGACGCAGCCAGGAGTGAGAGAAGCTCTGGAACGTCTGGTCGATCCGCTGGCGCGGGGTGACCCGACGTCTCCGCTGCGCTGGACATGCAAGAGCCGGGCGAAGCTGGCGGCGGCTCTGACGAAGCAGGGCTGGACGATCAGCTCGACCACTGTGGGGCGTTTGTCGTGGGAACTCGGCTACCGGCTGCAGTCGGTGCGCAAGGGGCGCGAGGGAGAATCGCATCCTGATCGCAACGCTCAGTTCGAGCACATCAACGCGACCGCCGAGACGTTCCTTCGGCAGGGGCAACCGGTGATCTCGGTCGACACGAAGAAGAAGGAGCTGGTTGGGAATTTCAGGAACGCGGGCCGGGAATGGCAGCCGATGGGAACGCCCGAGGAAGTGCTCGTTCACGACTTCCCAAGCGACGCCACCGCCAAGGCGATTCCCTACGGCATCTACGACATGGCGCGCAACGAGGGGTGGGTGAGCATCGGGCGTCATCACGAGACGCCGGCCTTCGCCGTCGCTTCGATACGACAGTGGTGGAGGTCGATGGGCCGGAAGGCCTATCCGAGTGGGAGGAAGCTCTTCATCACCGCTGACTCCGGTGGCAGCAATGGATATCGATCGAAAGCCTGGAAGCTCGAACTTCAGAAGTTCGCCGACGAGACCAACCTGCGTATTCGGGTCAGTCACTTTCCACCCGGCACCAGCAAGTGGAACAAGATCGAGCACCGTCTGTTCTGCCACATCACGCAGAACTGGCGGGGGAAGCCGTTGGCGACGCTCGAAACCCTTGTTGAGCTCATTGGCAATACGCGAACAGAGGCCGGGCTGCGTGTGCGAGCCAAGCTCGACAATCGAAGATACGCAACAGGTATCACCGTCACGCGGACAGAGATGAAGACTCTCGTCCTCGTCCCCAATCGATTCCATGGCGAATGGAACTATGAGCTTCGACCTCGGAAGTTGGTAGATTAATTTCGATCAAGCTCCTAAGCTACGCCCTCAGGGCTCCGGTGCCGCATAAGGTATATGACTGGTGGCGGGCGGTAGCAAAGTGGTGGATGGGGCCATAGCGGAGAGGGTCTAAAGATGGGGATGTTCGACAAGCTCTGGAAGCGGCAAGCCCTTCCAGGTCGGTATCGGTACGTGAGTGATGGAGCTCACTGGACAGTTCTACCACCGATAAGCGTCGCGTCATTCTTGAGGGCCTGTTCGATTGTGCTCCCAGGGGCAATGCTGTACATCGAGATTCAAAGGCCGGTTCCGAAAGCACGATACGTGCTCCAAGAAGTACACACCACCGCGAGACGGAAGGTGCAGGAGGGGACAGTGTGGCCTCGGACTGAGAAGTATCACATTACCGTCAGTCAGGACAACCTGAGGAAACTCACAGATATTGCGCTGGAGATGCCAGAGGGCGGTTTTGCTGACCACATAGTTGGCTACACAGAGGACCGTGTAGTGTTGGAGTGGTACGATGCTGGAGGTCCCATTCACATATCAGAATCGGTCGTAGAATCTAGCGTGGTGGAGTTTGCCAGGTTAATCGGAAGTGCGTATGAATACCATGCACACGGTGAGTGAAAAGCCCTGAACCTGTTCTGAAGCTACCCAAGGACTCGTGATATCACCTGGTGTGCACGTACATGTGGTCACGAGATGCCCGAATACTCGTGACTCGGATCCCCTGGGGTCCAGGTACACGAAGGTACGAGATGGAAGATAGTGCGTGACTCCGGAGATCTGGGGAGCCAAGGCATCCGAGCCACGCCCCAGCCGGGAAGCCGACCGGGGTTCGTTGTTTAGGCGCGTGGGGCGCGGGATTTCGCCGGCCGGCCCTCGGGGCGGGACGACTCTCTCCTTGTTCACCGCGGACTTTCCCGACGACGCCAGCATCAAGGCTGCACAGATCGGCGGCACCGCCTGGGCGATCCTGCGCTGCCTCCGCGACACCGACACCGCCAGCCTCAAGCGCATCGGCGACGCCCACGCCTACGTCCGCGGGATGCAGCAGTCCAGGGTCGGGCTCAAGTCGGTGCCGGCCGACGTTCTGGCGGGGGCGGCGGAGAGGGAAGATCAGCGGCGGCGCAGGAGGTGGAGCAGCGCGCCGGCGAGGAGCACCAGCCCCGCGGTCAGCAGATGGCGCCCGGTGGCGCTGGCGGCCAGTGCCAGGGTCACGGCCGCCGCGGCCAGAGGGATCGCCGGCCCGAGGGGGAGGCGCAGCGTTCCCGGCCGGTCTCCGAGCTTCCGGCGCAGCACCGGGACCGCGGCCGCGGTGGCCAGGTACGAGGCCAGCCGCGCCACCACCGACAGCGCGGCGAGCCCGGTGAAGGTGCCGGTCAGCGCCAGCGGGAGTGTGATCGCTCCCTGGAGCAGGATGGCCGTCACCGGCGTCCTGAAGCGGGGATGGACGGCGGCCAGAGCCGCCGGCCCGACGCCGTCGCGCGCCAGCGCCAGCAGGTACCGGGGCCCGGTCAGCACCGAGTTGCTGTTGGTCCCGAGGATGGAGAGCCCCGCTCCGACGGTCATCAGCACCCCGGCCCACCGGCCGGCGAACCTCTCGGCGGCATCCGCGAGCGGCGTGTCCGAGGAGGAGGCCGAGGGCAGGACGCCCAGCGCCACCCACTGCGTCCCCGCGTAGAGCAGGGTGACGATGACGATGTTGGCCATCAGCGCGAAGGGGACGTCGCGCCGCGGGTTGCGGTACTCCCCGGCGGCAGCCGGAGTGTTCTCGAATCCGGCGTAGGCGAACAGCAGCAGGAGCGCCGCTTCCCCGATGCGTCCCTCGCCCTCCGGCTGGGCGGCGAACGTCTCCCAGCGGGCGCGGGGGAGTCCCGCCGCCAGGAAGAAGAGCAGAGGGAGGAGCTTCCCGGCGAGCAGCGCCATCGCCGCGGAGACCCCGGCCGCCACCCCCACCACGTTGACGGCGGTGAGAGCGGTCAACGGCAGGGCGATGACCGCCGCGCGCCACCAGCCCTCGGCGGCCCCGGGCCACAGATACGAGACCGCCTGCGCGAAGCCGGCAGACAGCGACGCGATGGAGGCCACCCTGGTGAGCCAGCTCATCAGACCCACCTCGGTGCCGGCCAGGCCGCCGAAGGCCGTGCGCGCGTACAGGTAGGCGCTCCCCGGCTGATCGAAGCGGCTGGACGCCTCGGCGAAGCACAGGACGATGAGCAGGACCGCCGCGCCGGCCAGAAAGACGGCCCACAGGCTGGCCGGCCCGAGCAGCGCGGCCGCGGCGGCGGGCAGCAGGTAGACGCCGCTCCCCACGACGTCGTTGAGGGCCATGCCCAGGATCGGCCAGCGGGGGACCACCCGCCGCAGCGCCGGCTGGGCCGCGGAGGCCGCCGGCGACCCTCTCCCGGGCGCGGAAGGCTGCGTCACGGCGCAGAGAGTACCAGAGCGGGCAGGTTGAGGTAGACTGCCCGCCGCGCCGCCGCCGCGGCGGCGCGCAGGGGAGCGATCGTGGCGGGGAAGAAGGCGTCGGTCTGGCTGTGGGGGTGCGGCGCGGGCTGCGGGCTGCTCGTGCTGCTGCTGGTGGTGATGGGCGCCGCCGCCGGCTTCTACTTCAAGCGCCTCACCAGCGGATTCGACCAGGCGGTCAAGGACGCCTCGAGCCTCGAACAGCGCCATGGCGCCCCGGAGACCTTCACCCCATCCGCCGACGGTTCCATCCCCGCGGAGCGGATGGAGGCCTTCCTGAGCGTGCGCGAGGCGATGGGGCCGGTGCGCGTGACGCTGGCGGAGGCCTTCCGCAAGCTTCCTTCCACCCCGGCCCAGATTCAGGATCTGGAGAAGAAGTCGGGACTCGACAAGTTCTGGACGATTCTGTCGGTCGGCCGCGTGGCGGTCGATTTCGGATCGGGGATGGGGGAGTTCTTCCGCGCCAGGAGCCAGGCGCTGCTCGATGCGGAGATGGGGATGGGGGAGTACGGCTACATCTACGCGATGGCCTACTGGTCCTGGCTGGGGAGGAGCTCTTCCGGCGGCCCCGGTCCCTCCCCGGCCACGGTCCCCTCATTCGGAGAGGGCGGTGCGGAAGGCGGCGCCGAGTTCCACCTCCTGGGAGCCGGCGTCCAGGCGCGGCTCCGCGGGCAGCTTCTCCAGATGCTGCGCAACCAGCTCGCCGCGCTTCCCGATGGAGCGGACCCCGAGTGGCGCGACAGCCTGGCCGCCGAGGTCGCCGCGCTGGAAGAGGACCCCTCCAGGATCCCGTGGAGCGGAGCCATCCCCGGGCCGCTGGCCGCATCTTTGGAGCCGTACCGCGAGCGTCTCCTGCGCACCTACGACCCTCGGCTCGATCCCTTCGAGCTGGCCAGCCCCCGGCAGCGCCACGCCGGCGGCTACAGCGCGGAGTGAAGGACGGCGGCCGCCCGGCGCGCCTTTGCATGGACTCTTGTCTCCACCCGGCCGGCTGAGGTATAAGCGGCGGAGCATTCTTCCCATCTCCTGAGGAGGGGAGCGCATGAGACGAAGGGACATCGCATGGGGCTTGGTGGTCCTCGTCCTGGCGGCGGGGGCCGCCGCGGCGAGCACGGTCGTCGGCCTGTCGATCGAGGACCAGGCGAGGCTCTCGAAGGTGGTCGTCGTCGGCGAGGTAGTCGGCCAGAGGGGGGTGCATCACGAGGTCAACGGCCTGGAGACGGCGGTGACCCTGCGGATCACCGACGTGCTGAAGGGTGATGCCCGCCGGGGTCAGGCCATCACCTTCCACACCCGCGGCGGGGAGATGGACGGCGAGGTGTCGGAGGCGGTCGGCGAGGCCACGTTCCGCAAGGGCCAGCGGGCGCTCGTGTTCATCGAAGAGGTCGAAGGCAGACTGTACAACCTGGGTCTTTCCATGGGCGCGTGGGACGTCCACGAGGACGCCAGGGGGGCCCAGCACTTCACGCGCGCCGTGCGCGACGACCTGACCATCGTCGGCGGCGAGGTGGTGGAGCATGGTCCGCTGACCTACGAGGAGATGAGGTCGCGGGTGGCCTACGCGGCCAGGAATCCGCGCTTCGACAACGAGATGCTGAACGCCCGCATCGGCCAGGGGAGGAAGTGACGCCATGAGATCGAGACGGACGGGAACCATCGTGGCCGGTCTTGCCCTGGCCTTGCTGCTGCCGGCGGCCGACGCGTCGGCCTACTGCCTGATCGGCGTGCGCTGGCCGAGCACCGCGGACATCTTCTACAACCCCAACGGGAAGGTGACCAGCGGCCAGTGCATCAGCGCTTCGCAGATGGACAGCGCGGTCCTCTCGGGGATCACGCCGTGGTCGGCCATCCGCTCGGCGGGCAACACCACCCGCACCGCCAACAAGCGTGACGGCTTCAACGTGGTGGGATGGGCCAACCTGGGCGGTCAGACGCTGGGGGTGACCAACTTCCTGAAGTACGACCGGCAGCGCACGGTGCCGTGCGACGGCAACCTCTTCGCCAACCTGTACGAATCGGACGTGCGGATCGGCACGGCGTGGCGCTGGACGAGCGGCGGCGGGCAGTGCCCCTGTGCCGCGGGCTCGGCCTTCTACGTGGACGGCGTCTCCGAGCACGAGTTCGGCCACGTGATCGGGCTGTGCCACGTGAATCAGCCGTCGTCGCTGATGTACCCCAGCTTCGGCGTGTGCGAGAACAAGAACAAGGGATCCGACGAGAACGCCGGAGAGAACGCGCTCTGCTACTGATCCTCGATCACCGTCCGCGGCGGGAGGGCCCCCGCCCTCCCGCCGCGGCGGGGTTCACCTCCGCATCACGCTCCGCGCGACGAACCACAGGTTGGCCGGCCTCTCGGCCAGGCGCCGCATGTACCACGGGAACCACGACGGGCCGTAGCTGATCAGCACCCGCACGCGCCGGCCGCCGCGGGCCAGCGAGCGCTGGAGATCCCTCCGGATGCCGTACAGCATGGCGATCTCGAAGCCGGCGGGGG
Organism: Candidatus Polarisedimenticolia bacterium; assembly: GCA_035281445.1. GTDB lineage: Bacteria > Acidobacteriota > Polarisedimenticolia > JACPZX01 > DASXTC01 > DATEEA01. The sequence goes on along the minus strand of DATEEA010000185.1, from coordinate 2,545 downwards.
GCGCGCCCTCGGCGCCCGCCGCGGCCAGGATCCTCCGGATCAGCGCCTCGTCGTGCGTCCCGAGGACCGCCCAGGCCCCCGCCTCGCGCCCCTCCGGTCCCAGCAGCCGCAGGGCCAGCCGGAAGAAGCCCTCGTCCACGTCCTGCTTGCGGGGGAAGGCCGCGTCGGGGGGCTCGCGGTAGGCGCCCTTCACCAGGCGGACGGCGGGGCCCAGAGGGAGAAGGCGCTCCAGGTCCCCGGGGGTCCGGCGCAGGTAGGACTGCAAGGCCACTCCCAGCAGAGGGTGGCGCGGACGCAGCTCCCGGTACAGGGACAGGGTGGCGTCGGTGTAGGTGGAGTCTTCCATGTCGATCCACACCCGCCGCCCGAGCCGTTCCGCATGGCCGGCGATGCGCGCCACGTGGGCCGAGGCCATCGAAGGATCGAGATCCAGGCCGAGGTGGGTCAGCTTCACCGACACCTCGGCGTCCAGCGAGCGGCCGGAGCAGCGATCGAGCGCTTCGATGTAGTGGGAGGCGACGGCCGCTGCGGCCGCGGCGTCGACGACGTTCTCCCCCAGGCTGGTCAGGATCGACGGGAGCCCTTCCTGCCGCAGGGACTCCGCGGCGCCCAGCGCGTCGTCCAGCCTTTCGCCCGGCATGAAACGCTTCACCGCCCGCTTCACGAACCTCCACCGGGTGGCCCGCTGCGCCAGCACCGGGGAGCGCGAGGCCGCGAGCAGGGCGGCCCGCACCAGGCTCATCGCGACGCCTCCTCCCGCGGTCCGGGGAAGGAGGCGTAGTCCACCAGAGTCCTGTAGATGGTCTCGGCCTGCAAGCGGCGGCCCGGGAGCGCTCGGCCTTCTTCCAGCGAGTCCAGCAGGAGCGGGAGGAAGGCGGCGCCCAGCCCGGAAAGAGCCCGATCCAGCGCCTCCGGATCGGTGGTCTCGATGGGGAGCGACTCCTGCCACACGATCTCCCCGCGGTCGATCTCGGAGGTGACTTCGTGCAGGGTGATCCCGGAGCAGGCCTCCTTGTTGCGGATGCACCAGTAGGAAGGGACCGGACCGCGATAGTACGGAAGCAGCGACGGATGAAAGTTGTAGAGGGCGGTGAACCGGCGGATGGTCTCGGGGCGCGCGATCTGGTTGAACCCCGCCACGACGCCGAACAGGCGGCCGCGCGCCCGGAGGAACGATCCGGCGAAGCGGGGGTCGTTGATGTTCTCCGAGAGCACGGTGCGCTCGCCGCCGAGGATCCGCAGCCGGTTGGAGACGGCCAGCCTGAGCCGCGCCAGGGACCCGCCGTCCCCTGGAGCCGTCCCGTGCCTCAGGCTCTTGACCACCAGGAAGCGGCGGGATGGGCCCCGGGCGCACCAGCCGCGCAACGCCGCCTCGAACGGCAGGCCGTACCCGTCGTTGCAGAACAGGACGAACAGGTCCCCCCTCATCCTCGCAGCGCCCGCACCAGCGCGCTGGCCCCGGAGTAGAGCCTGCCGGTGACCTCCCGGCGGGCCACACGGTGCGGGCGCGCCCCGAACCCGCTCTTGAACCGGGCCACCCCCTCGTGCCCGCCGCTGGGGTTGAAATCGTACCAGGCCAGTCCGCGCGCGCAGGCGTCCTCGATGATCCGCGCGTGCAGCAGGTGCCCCGGCGAGAGGGCCAGAGCGTCGGCCCGCGTGGCCCCGTGCCAGTAGACGGCGTGGCGGTTCCAGTAGAAGACCCAGGCGCCGGCGGCCATGCGGCCATCCTGTCTCGCCGTCCAGAGCTCCATGGTGCCGGGATGATCCAGGGAGAGTCCGCGTCCCGCCTCCAGCAGGCGCCAAGGGTAGCGGCTGGTGGCTCCCGCGCCCCAGCGCTTCAGGGAGTCCTCGTACACCTCGTAGTACGAACGGTACGATCCCTCGTCGCGCGCGGCCTCCACGACGACGCCCGCTTCGCGCGCCTTGCGCGCGTGCCGCCGGCAGCTCTCGGAGAACCCCCGCTCCACCGCGTCGAAGCCCGGCGTCAGATCGATCATCTGGGTGAAATCATCGGTGGAACCCTGGTCCTCCCAGGGAGAGCGCCCGGCGGAGAGGGGATTGCCCGCGAGCTGCAGGCGGGCCAGGCGCCCGCTTCCCAGGACCGCCTTCCAGGCCTGCTCCAGCGCCACGGCGGAAGGGGCCCCCTCGGCGATCACTCCGCCGTAGCAGCCGCCGAAGGTCGAGACGAGCTCGCGGAAGATCCCCCGGATCGGCCTCGCCACCTCCAGCAGCGGCAGCACCGCGCGCAAGCCTCCCTCCAGGACGAAGCCGGCCGTGGCGTCCCGGCAGGGAGGCAGGGATCTTTCGATCAGACGGTGCCATAGCGGCGTGTGGAAGAAGGTGGCCTCCGGGCACGCGCGGGCCACCTCCCACCAGAAGTCCTCCCCGACGGGCCACACCACCCTCATCCGGACCGGGCGCCTCCCGCCGCCCGGTCCATGTTAGCAGCAGCGCGCGCCGGCGCCTCGCGTCGGCGGCCCGGCCGGCAGAGGGGGCCGGCCCGCGGGCCGGCCCCTCCGTTCCCTAGCTCCGCCCGGAGGCGGCC
>DATEEA010000184.1:0-6395 GCA_035281445.1 Candidatus Polarisedimenticolia bacterium | reverse complement strand
AGAGGAGCCGCACGAACCCTGTCCCGCCCGGGAAGGACTCTCTGGCCGAAGGGGCCCGGCTGTACGCCGACAACTGCCGCGCCTGCCATGGGGAGGACGGCAAGGGACACGGTCCGGTCGCCCGCAGGATGGGCTTCTCCGCGGGCGATCTGACGGCGTCGGGAGAGGCGGCCGGGGAGACCGACGGCGCGATCCGCTGGAAGATCGCCACGGGGCGCGATCCGATGCCAGGGTTCGCCGGCGGCAAGCGCCTCACCGAGACCGAGATCTGGATCCTGGTGCGCTACCTGCGCTCGCTCCAGTCCGGGTCCGCCCCGCCCCCCGGACGGGGCCGGTGAGGGCTCGCCTCCGTGTGGGCGCGCTGCTCGCCGCATGCGGGGCCGCCGCGCTGTGCGCCCCGGCCGCGTGGCCCGCCAGCCGCCCCGCCGAGCGCGCACGCCATGCCATGATCGCCGGCCCCGAGCCGGTCGCGGTGGAGGAGGGGCTGCGCGTCCTGGGCGCCGGCGGCAACGCCGTGGACGCCGCGGTCACCATGGCCTTCGTCCTGGCCGTCACCTACCCGCAGGCGGGCAACCTGGGGGGGGGCGGCTACATGCTGGTGAGCCCGGCGCGCGGGGAGCCCTACGTGGTCGACTTCAGGGAGACCGCCCCCGCGGCCGCCGAGCGCGGGATGTTCCTCGACGCCGAAGGCCGGGTCGTCCCCCGGCTGAGCCTGGACACATACAAGGGATCAGGGGTGCCGGGGACGGTGGCCGGGCTCGCCCTCGCGCTGCGCAAGGGAGGGTCCCGGTCCTGGCGCGACGCCATCGAGCCGGCCATCCGGGCGGCCCGCCGGGGGTTCGCCGTCCCCCGCGGCCTGGAGGAGGACCTGCTCGATCACGCCCCGAGGCTGGAGCGATGGCCCGCCTCTCGCGCCGTCTTCTTCAAGGACGGCAGGCCGGTGCGCGAGGGGGAGATCCTGGCGCAGCCCGACCTGGCGGCGACGCTGGAGACGCTGGCGCTGGAGGGGCCGGACGCCTTCTACCGCGGCGCGCCGGCCAGGGCGCTGGCCGCGGACATGCGGGCCCACGGCGGCCTGATCGACGAGGAGGATCTGGCGGGCTACAGGGCGATCGAGCGCCCCCCTCTGCGGGGAGAGTACCGGGGGTTCACCGTGCTGACCGTCCCCCCTTCCAGCTCGGGCGGCGTCGTGCTGCTGCAGACGCTGGCCATGCTCGGCGGGCGCCCGATCGCCCCGCTGGGGCACAACTCCTCCGCCACCATCCACCTGGTCAGCGAGGCCCTCAGGCGCGCCTTCGCCGACCGGGCGCACTGGCTGGGTGATCCGGCCTTCACCACCATTCCCCTTCCCGGCCTGGTCTCCCCGGCGTACGCCGCGTCGCGCCTGCGCGATTTCGACCCCTCGCGGGCCACCCTCTCCTCGTCGATCCGGCACGGGGATCCGGAAGGGGCGGAGCCCGGGGCGACCACTCACTTCTCGGTGCTCGACCGCCACGGCGGCGCGGTGTCCACCACCGTCACCCTCAACGAGCTGTTCGGCAGCGGGGCCGTGGCCGGCCGGCTGGGCTACCTGCTCAACGACGAGATGGATGATTTCAGCGCAGCCCCCGGCACGCCCAACCTGTTCGGCCTGGTGGGGAGCGAGGCCAACGCCATCGCCCCGGGAAAGCGGATGCTCTCCTCCATGTGCCCCACCATCCTTCTGGAGAAGGAAGCCGGCCGCCGGCCGGGGGTGGCCATGGTCCTGGGCTCCCCGGGAGGCCCGGCCATCATCACCTCGGTGCTCCAGGCCATCCTCAACGTGGTGGACTTCCGCATGGAGCTCCAGGCGGCGGTGGATGCCCCGCGGTTCCACCATCAGTGGCTCCCCGACCAGATCGCCCTCGACGAGGGAGCGTTCCCGGCCGACGTGATCGAGGCGCTGCGGCGGCGCGGGCACCACGTCGTCGAGCGCGCCCCCCGCGGCGATGTGCAGGCGATCCTCGTGGACCGGGACCAGGGATGGATCCTGGGCGCCTCCGATCCGCGGCGGTACGGAGTGGCGCGTGGGGAGTGACGCCGGGATCGCCCTGCCCGGAGTGGCGGTGTTCGGCTCGTCGGAGCCCCTGGAAGGGACGCCGCTCTACGAGACCGCCCGCCTGGTCGGCAGGCTGCTGGCCAGGGAGGGTTTCATGGTGGTGACGGGGGGTTACGGCGGCGTGATGGAGGCGGCCTCCCGCGGGGCCCGCGAGGAAGGAGGAGTGGCCCTGGGGATCACCACGCGGGCGCTGGCTCCCCTGCGTGCCGGCCCCAACCCCTGGCTGAGCCGCCACCTGGAGGAGGAGGGGCTGTTCGAGCGGACCCGCGAATTGATCGGCCGCAGCGCGGGTTATATAATCCTGCCCGGCAAAGCCGGGACGCTTGCGGAGCTCACATTCCTCTGGGCCATGCACAGGGCGCGGCTTCTCAGCGATCGCCCCATCGTGCTGCTGGGAGGCGCCTGGCCGCGCTTTCTCGAGCAGCTCGACGCGCTGGACATCGTGGACAGGGACGAGCTCGCGATCACGTCGGTGGCCTCCAGCCCTGAGGAGGCCGTCTCCTTCATGAGGCGCATCCGCACAGCATGAGCGACAGCATCGAGAACGTGCTCCCCGCCGGTGCGACCGCCAAGACGGTGGCCGAGTCCCAGGAATCGACCAAGGGGATCGTCCGGGACTACTTCGAGACGATCGTGATCTGCGTCATCTTCGTCATCTTCGCCCGCGCCTTCGTCTTCCAGCAGTCCAAGATCCCCACCGGCTCCATGATCCCCACCCTGCTGGTCGGCGACTACATCATGGTCAACAAGTTCATCTACGCTCCGTCCAGCGGCGGCCTGGAGTCGTCGCTGCTGCCCCTGCGCGACATCCGGCGCGGGGACATCGTGGTGTTCAAGTACCCCGAGGAGCCGGAGAAGGACTACATCAAGCGCGTGATCGGCCTGCCGGGGGAGTTCCTGGAGGTCCGCGACAACACCGTGTACATCAACGGCGTCCCGCTGGAGGAGGACTACAAGGTCCACGCCAACGACATGGACGACGCGTCGTGGCGCAAGGTGACCGAGGGGGAGAGGCCTCCTCCCGGCGAGGACCTTCCGCCGCCCCGGCGCTCGCGCGCCTTCAACGACGACTTCAAGGAGGTGCTGATCCCCGAGGGACACTATTTCTGCATGGGGGACAACAGGGACAACTCCAAGGACAGCCGGAACTGGGGGACCGTCCCTCGGGAGAACATCAAGGGCAAGGCGTTCATCATCTGGTGGTCGTTCCGGGGCGAGGAGAACAACTGGGTCAGGACGAGCCCCATCGACCGCGTCAAGAGCATCGCCGACAAGGTGGTGCACTTCTTCTCGAAGTCCCGCTACGGCCGCTGTCTGCGCTTCATCGTCTGAGCCCCCTCAGCGCCACGCTTCCGGCGCCACGCCGGCCACCACCCGCGTCCCTCCCCCGGGGATGAACGACGATCGGCCGAAGCGGACGTCGTCGCGGGCCGGGTGATCCCTCCTGAAGTGGGCTCCCCGGCTCTCCTCGCGGGCGCCCGCGGACAGGGCCACCAGCAGCGCCACCGTGGCCATGTTGGCCGACTCGAGCCCGGGCCTGGACGGCACCGGCTGCGGCTCCCCCCGGCCGCGGCTCCGGTCCATCGAGGCCAGCAGCCTCTCCAGCTCCCCCGCCGCCTCGGCCACGCCCGCTCCGTCCCTCACGATCCCCAGCCGACGCCAGGCCAGCCCCTTCACCCGCTGGGCATCCTCCCCTTCCCGGTCGGAGGGACTGGACGGAGCGTGGCCCGCCGCCCTCCCCGCCGCCCCGGCGCGGCGCGAGGCGGCGTCCCGCACCACGGCGGCGCCGGCCCTGGAGCCGAACACCAGCCCCTCGAGCAGCGAGTTGCTGGCCAGCCGGTTGGCTCCGTGCACGCCCGTGCACGCCGCCTCTCCGGCGGCGTAGAGCCACGGCACCGAGGAGCGCCCGTGCAGGTCGGTGGCCACTCCGCCCATGACGTAGTGCGCCGCGGGGGCGACCGGCACCGGCGAACGGGCCATGTCCAGCCCGTAGGCCAGGCAGGTGGCGTGGATGCGCGGGAAGCGGCCCCGCAGGAACGCGTCGCCCAGATGGGTCAGGTCCAGCAGGACGTGCCCGCCGCCGGTCCGCTCGATCTCGCGCACGATGGCGCGGGCCACGATGTCGCGCGGCGCCAGCTCGGCGCGCGGGTCCAGGTCGGGCATGAAGCGCCGGCCGTCCAGCGCGCGCAGCACCCCCCCCTCCCCCCTGAGGGCCTCGGAGAGCAGGAAGCGGGGCGCGCCCGGCACGTGCAGCGACGTCGGGTGGAACTGCACGAACTCCAGGTCCCGCAGCGTCGCCCCGGCGCGCCAGGCGATGGCGATCCCGTCGCCGGTGGACTGGGGAGGGTTGGTGGTCTCGCGGTAGATCTGGCCCAGGCCGCCCGTGGCCAGCACCACGCCCCTGGACGCCAGGTCGAGAACCGTCCCGGACGGTTCGTGCAGCACGCGCAGGCCGCTGCACGAGCCGTCGTCCATGAGCAGGTCCACGGAGTAGGTGTGGGGGAAGAACCGGATGCCGTCCAGCGAGGCCGCCTTCACCCAGAGCGCCCGGAGGATCTCCCGGCCGGTGGAGTCCCCCTGCGCGTGCAGGATGCGTCGCGCGCTGTGGGCGGCCTCGCGGGTAAAGGCCAGGCGCGTCCCCTCGCGATCGAAGCGCGCGCCCCAGTCGATGAGCCGGGTGATGCAGGCCGGCCCTTCCCCCACCAGCACCCGCACCGCCGCCTCGTCGCACAGGCCGTCACCCGCCGCGATGGTGTCGTGGTGGTGCAGGCCGACTTGATCCTCGTCGGAGAGCGCCACGGCCACGCCGCCCTGGGCGGCGTCGGTGCTGCTGTCGTGCGTGGAATCCTTGGCCAGCAGCGCGACGGTGAGCCCGTGCTCCGCCGCCTCGATGGCGGCGCGCAGCCCCGCCACACCGCTTCCCACCACGACGACATCGTGGCGCCGATCGGCGCAGGAGGCGAGGTCCGAGGACCTCAACAGGGACATGCGGGCCCTTAGAGACCCCTCAGCTTCCGGAAGAAACCCTTGCGCTCATCGGAGCGCTTCAGGAGGAGGGAGTCCAGCTCGCCGTTGTCGAAGAAGAGGCCGCGGCAGGTGCCGCACTCCTCCACCTCGATCCCCTCGACGTGCTTGATGGACATGTCGTGCCCGCACTTGGGGCACTTGAGGAAGTGCAGCTCCTTGAGCCGCCGCTCCTCCCCTTCGCGCTGTCGCTCGGACAGCTCGCTCATCCGGGTCTCGTGCTCGCGGCGCGCCTGCCGGAGCATCTCGGCCTCGTGCCGCGCGAACCACTCGTCTTCGTTCTTCTGACGGACGTCCTCGGGCATGATGTCTGCTCCATGGCTCGACGGGTGAATGGTCGCGATTATAACACGGCGGTTGTTTGACACTCCGGAGCGGCCCCGCCTATAATCCAGCCGCCTCGCGCCTTCGTGTGGTCCGGCCGGAGATCATCGAGCCTTCTCATGGCCCTCTCCCTGTTCCACCTGCACGGCGACCTCAAGGACCTCCGCTTCCCCCGCCTCCTGGCGGCGCTGCGCGAGGATGACTTCACCGGCGTGTTCCAGGCGACGGTGCGCGCGGAGGGGTCGGAGCCGGAGGTCACCCGCGAGATCCACTTCCAGGACGGCTCGGTGGCCTGGGCCATCTCCACTTCGCCCGAGGAGAGTCTGCGATCGTACCTGCTGCGCAACGGCGCGGTGACCGAGGCGCAGTGGCTGGAGGCCGAGGAGAAGGCGCGCGAGACGACCCTGCGCCAGGCCATGGTCGAGCTCGGGCTGGTGGCCTCCAACGAGCTCACGCAGATCGAGCGCGGCCGCGCCGAAGAGATCGTCCTGGCGCTGTTCAGCGCCGATCAAGGGGAGTACCGGGTCCGGGAGCGGCAGCTCTCGCCGGGGACCCCGAACCTGAAGATCGACCCGCGGGGGCTCATCCTCAAGGGGGTGCTGGAGGGAGGCGACCGCGCCCTCATCCTCGAGGAGATCGGATCGCTCGACACCGTGTACGTGGTGAAGCGGCCCGTCCTGGAGGAGCCGGGGCTCGCCCTGCCCGGCGAGTTCCAGTCGGTCCTCCGGCTGATCGACGGCAAGAGATCGATCGCCCAGATCTGCTCGCTCACCGCCCTTCCCGACTACTTCGTCTGCTCGGTGTTCGCCGCGCTCAGCATGGTGGGAGCGGTGCGCAGCAGCCACGCCCGCAGCCAGGCGCCTCGCAAGGGAGGGATCGTGAAGGGCGCGGACGTGGCCCCGCGCGAGCCGGCCGCGACCGCCGCATCCTCCCCCCAGCCCGGCGCGGCGCCCGGGCCGGCCGCAGCGCA
>DATEEA010000183.1:0-8143 GCA_035281445.1 Candidatus Polarisedimenticolia bacterium | reverse complement strand
TGGCTCGCGGCCAGGGCCGGGCGCGCTCCGCGCCGGCGATCCCCTTCCATGCAACCGCTGAAATCCCTGCTCGACGCCGGCGACGGATCCGGCGCCGCCGACCTGGCGCGCAGGCTGGCTCGGGCCGCGTCGGCGGAGCTGGAGTGCGAGCTGTGCGGCGTCCTGGTGGTGGAGGGGCAGGAGGTCCGTCCGTGGGCGATCGCGGGGAGCGGATGGAAGGACGGCTCAGCGGAGACGGCCGGCCTGGTTCTACCGGGACAGGACGCAGCCGCGCTGTCGGCCAGGCTGGACTCGGCGGATCCCGCCTCCTGGCCCGCCTTTCTGCTGGAGCGGGGCGCTCGCAGCGGGATGGCCGCCGCGATCGAGGCGCCCGGATGGCCTCCCATGGTCCTGTTCGCCCACACCGCGTCGGAGCGGCGCCGGCGCCACGAGGATCGGCTCTGGATGGACGCGGCGGCGCTCGTTGCCGGACAGACGCTCCGGGCCTTGCGCGCGGGCGACGAACGCGACCGGGCGGTGGCCGGGCTGGAGCGGCGCGCGGGGGACGGTCTCCGGCTCGCCGCGCTGGACGAGGCCGGGCTCCTGCCCATGGCGGAGTGGACGACCGACGGCAGGATCACCCACGCCAACAAGGCGTGGCGCGATCTGACCGGCGTCTCCGGCGACGAGATCGCCGCCGGGTCGGCCGGATGGATGGGCCAGGGTGCGTCCGCCTCCCGGGGGCTCGTGGACGAGGCGGCGGTGCAGGCGCTGGTGCGCGGCATGAGGCGCGTCGTCTCCTACGAGCGCACGCTTCCGGCGGCCGCCGGCCGGCAGACGTCCCTGGAGCTGACGCTGGCCCTTCTTCCGGGGCGCGCCGACGCCGGAGTGGTGGCCGCCGTGGACCGCACCAGCCTGGTGCGCGCCGAGGCCGAGGTGGCGCAGCTCAGGAACGGCCTTCAGTCCGGCGCCCACGACCGGGCCGCGCTGGCCGCGCAGTGGGCGATGGAGGCAAGACGTCGCGCGGCCGAAGCCGCCTTCGCCGCGCACCTCGAGCGGCGGGCGCTGGCCGCCCGGCTGCGGAGCGAGCTGCTGCCACAGCTCGCCTCCGCCAGACAGGTCCTGGAGCGCGGCGAGCAAGGCGCCGCCTCCGCGGCGCGGCTGCTCGACCAGGCCGCCTTGTCGTGGGAGGATCTGGCCCAGGATCTTTCCTCGGGAGGGTTGGCCGGCCGGGGGCTCCCCAGGGCGCTGGAGTGGCTGGCGGCGCGCCTGAACCGCCGCGAAGGGCTTTCCGTGATGCTCGACTTCGGGCCTGGAGCGGCGGCCGCATCGGAGGGAGAGCGGCTCCCGGCCATCGTCTTCGACGCGGTGCGCGACGTGCTGGAGCACCTGGCCCGGCGCGGCGAAGCCAGAGCGGCCACGCTGAGGCTCGCCGCCGACTCGGGGAAGGTCCGCGCGGTCATCGAGACCGGCGAGGCCGCCGCCTCGCTCCCGCCCGAGCTCGGCGAGAGGCTGGAGCGGCTCGGCGGGCGCGCCGAGGCCGGCTCCGCCGCAGGCCGCGGCTCCCGCATCACCCTGCACGTGCCGCGATCGGTCGAGCCGGGAGCGCCCAGGCCGGCCGCCGCCGGGCAGGCCGCTGCCTCCGGCCCCCGCCGCGTGAAGGTGCTCGTGGCCGAGGACCACAAGATGGTCCGGGAAGGGCTCGTCTCGCTGCTTCGCGACTCGGGGGACATGGAGGCGGTGGGGGAGGCCTCCAGCGGGATCGAGGCCCTGGCCATGGCCCGGCGCCTGAGGCCCGACGTCATCGTGATGGACGTCAACATGCCGATGATGGACGGCATCCAGGCCACGCGCCGCATCAAGGAGGAGCAGCCCGACGTCCAGGTGATCGGGCTCTCGGTCCACGAGGACCAGGAGCTGCTGCGCGCGATGAGCGAGGCCGGCGCCGCCGCCTACATCACCAAGGCGCAGGCAGCCGGCACCTTGTGCGACGTCATCCGCGAGCACCGCCCGCTCCAGCCCGCCACCGCTCCTTGACCGGCCCGCCGTTCGGTGGCATTCTCCCAACTTTCCCAACGAGTTACGGATGCCCGACGCGGTCACCGTCGAAGACCTGGGCAAGACGTTCATCAAGCGCCGATCCCTGCGCGACATGCTCACCCGCCCGTGGGTCCCCGCCGAGCGGGTGACGGCGCTGGATGAGGTCTCGTTCACGGTCGCCCCGGGGGAGATCTTCGGGCTGCTCGGGCCCAACGGCGCCGGCAAGACCACTCTGCTGAAAGTCTTGGCCTGCCTGGTGATCCAGAGCCGCGGCCGGGCGCTGGTTCATGGGCACGACACCCGCCACGCCGAGCTGCGGGTCAAGTCCAGCATCGGCTTCGTCACCTCCGACGAGCGGTCCTTCTACTGGCGGTTGTCGGGGCGCGAGAACCTGCACTTCTTCGCGAGGCTCTGCAACCTTCAGGCGGGGCGGGTGAAGGACCGCTGCCAGGATCTGCTGGAGCGGCTCGAGCTGACCGACAAGGCCGACCACCCCTTCATGAACTACTCCTCGGGGATGAAGCAACGGATGGCGGTGGCCCGGGCGCTGCTGCACGACCCACCGGTGCTGTGCATGGACGAGCCGACGCGTTCCCTCGATCCGGTGGCCGCCAAGCACCTGCGCGCGCTGATCCAGGGGCGCCTCAACCGCGGCGAAGGAAAGACCATCCTCCTGGCCACCCACAACCTGGCCGAAGCCGAGGAGCTCTGCTCGCGCATCGCCATCCTCCACCGGGGCCGTCTGCGGCGTCTGGGCACGCTGGCCGAGGCGCGCTCCTGGGCCCTGGCGCGGGAGCGCTACGTGCTGGAGGTGTCGGGGCTCAACGGGGCGGTGGCGGCCGAGGAGCTCGACGGCGGCCGGGTGACGGTGGACCGCGGCGCGGGCGACGGCCTGGTCACGGTGCGCGCCGAGCTGGAGCCGGGGGGCCCGGCCCTGACCAGGCTGATCGACGGCCTGCGCGCCCGGGGGGCCCTCATCGTGTCGTGCTCGCGCCACGAGGCGAGTCTCCAGGAGATCTTCGACCTGACCGTGGGCGGCCCGGAGGGGACGGCGTGACGGCGGGGGCGGCGCGCAAGGCCTGGGCTTTCGTCTGGAAGGACTTCCTCATCGAGGTGTCGTACAAGTCGGCCTTCATCCTGCACCTGGGAGGGGTGATCTTCTCCGTGGGGCTGTGGTTCTTCTTCTCGGGGTTCCTCCAGGAGAACCTCAAGGAGAGCATGGACGCGCTGACCGGTGGCAACCTGTTCGCCTTCATCCTGTTCGGCGTGGCCCCCTACTCCTACCAGCAGGTCTCCCTCACCGCGTTCGGCCACCGTTTCCGCGAGGAGCAGGTCACGGGGACTCTGGAGGCGATGCTGGTCTGTCCCACCCGCACCCCCCTGGTGATCTTCGGGTCGGCGCTGTTCGACTTCCTGTTCACCTCGTTCCGCGTGGTGCTGTACGTCCTGGTGGGGATCGTCTTCTCGCGCTTCACGGCGCGGCCCATCGTCCTGCACTGGGAGGGGGCCGGCGCCGCCATCCTCATCTTCACGCTCATGGTCGCCACGTCGGTGGGCATCGGCATCATGGCCGCCGCGTTCGTCATGTACTTCAAGAAGGGGGAGGTCCTGGTCACGCTCATCAGCAGCGCCTCCGGGCTGCTGGGAGGGGTCTTCTTCCCCACCGGGGCGCTCCCCGACTCCATCCAGCCCTTCTCGCGGCTGCTCCCGATCTCCTACACCACCGACGGGGTGCGACGGGCGCTGCTGACGGGCGAGGGGATCCCGGCGCTGCTGCCTCACATCCAGGTGCTGTTCGTCTTCGCCGCGGTCCTGCTGCCGCTGGGGCTCTTCGTGTTCCGGGCCGCCTTGAGGGGGGCCCGCCGCGACGGGACCCTGGTGCAGTACTGATGCCGTCGCGCTGCGCGTGGGCGGACGGGGACCCGCGGCTGGCCCGGTACCACGACAGGGAGTGGGGGGTCCCGGTGCGCACGTCGCGCGCCCATCTGGAGAGGATCTCCTTGGAGGTCTTCCAGGCCGGGCTGAGCTGGCGGCTCATCCTGGCCAAGAGGAGCGCCTTGCGGAGGGCGTTCGCCCGCTTCCAGCCGGCCAGGGTGGCGCGCTTCACCCGCCGGGACGTGGACCGGCTGATGAGCGACCCGGGCATCGTGCGCAACAGGATGAAGATCGAGGCCACCATCCGCAACGCGCGCCGGGTGCTGGAGCTGGCGCGCCTCCACGGCAGCGTGGATCGGTGGCTGGACGAGGCGGGCCGCGATCGGGAGGCGCTCTTCGCCGCGCTGCGGCGGGAGCTCGAGTTCATGGGACCGCTGGTGGCGGAGTCCTATCTGCAGTCGATCGGCCGCCTGCCGGCGCCGCACCAGCGCGGCTGCTTCCTGCGCCCCGCGAGGCGGCCGGCCCGCCGAAGGGCCCATGACCGCGGGTGAGGAGGCCCCGGCCGGAGGGAACGGGCAGGAGCCTGGGCATCCCGGGCCATGGGGGCTGGCCGGGGCGCTGGCCCTACCGGCGGCGGCCTTCGCCGGCCAGCTCGGGTTCTTCGCCCTGATCGGCGCGCTCGCCTCCGTGGTGCTGCTGCGCCTGGAGCCGAATCTGGCCGAGCATCCTTCCGATCTGGCCGAGGCCGTGCAGACGGTCTCGCTCCTGCCGGCCATGGCCGCCTACGCCGCCTTCACCCTGGCTCTGGTTCACTGGTCGGTGTCGCGCGTGCACAGGCTCACGCTGGCCGAGGGGATCGGGCTGCGGCCGGTCTCCGCCGGCTCGGCCTGGCGCCACGCGGCCCTGGGGAGCGTCATCGCCCTGGGCGGGCTGGTCCTCATCGCCGCGTTCCCTCCCGACGAGATGGAGGAGCTGGGCGGCCCTCTCACCCGGCTGGCGTCGGAAGGGGGTCTCGGCTACGCGGCCTGGATCGTGCTGGCCGTGGTGGTGTCGCCTCTGGTGGAGGAGGTCCTGTTCCGAGGGTACGCCTACCTGGGCGCCCGCAGGAGACTCGGCCCCGGGGCGGCCGGGACCCTGGTCACCGTGCTGTTCGTCGCGCCGCACATGGCCGAGACCGGCACCTACTGGCCGCCGCTGGCCGGCATCACCCTCCTGGCGGTGGCGCTGGCCCGGATCATGGAGAGGCGCCGCAACCTGACTCTTTGCATCGCCGGGCACCTCGGCTACAACGGCAGCCTGGTCCTGGCCAGCCTGGTCTCCTGATGCGACGGCTCCGCGGAGGATGGCCGGCGGCCGCGGCGGTGGTGGCGATGGCCATGGCGTGCTCGCGCCAGCCGCCGGCGCCGGCGGACGCGGCCGGCCTCTGGCGGGGAATCCTGGGCTCTCCCGGCGGGGATCTCCCCTTCGGCCTGGAGATCGAGGAAGCCGCCGGCGGTCTTTCGGCCAGCCTGGTCAACGGCGGGGAGCGCACGCCCCCTTTCCCCGTCGAGGTGCGCGGTGATCGCTGGGTGGCGAGGCTCGGCCCGCGGTCGGAGATGACGTGGAGCATGGACGGCGAGGGGAGAATCCTCGGCATCTGGGAGATCCGCCGGGGGCTTCTTCCCGAGCGGATGATCGTGGCCGCGCGCCGCGAGGCGGGCCGCTTCGGCCCGCTGCCGCCGGGCCGCCGGGGGGATCCGGGAGTGGATCCGGCCGGGGAGTGGGACCTCCTTCTTGTGGACGAGCGCGGGAGCCGTCCCGGCACGGCGCGGCTGCGCCGCGAGGGGAAGGCGTTGATCGGCTCCCTGGAGGCGGGGGAGGAGGCCGCGGGGGTGATGGAAGGGGACGTCCGTGACGGCGTCATGCGCCTGTCGCGGTTCGACGGGCAGCGCGCGGTGCTGGTGGTCGGACTCGTCCATCCCGATCGAACCATGACCGGGGACCTCTGGACGGGAGCCACCGGGCACGCCTCCTGGTCGGCCCGTCCCGCACCCTAGCGCCGCCGGCGGTCACGCGGCCAGGATGCGGCCGAGCGCAGTGCCAGCAGCGCCGCGCCTCCCGCCATCCCCAGGGCCAGGTCGGTCAGCGTGTCGGGGAGCCCTCCCTGGAGCCGCGTGCCCATCCATCGATCGGACACGTACTCGGCGAACTCCCAGACCACCGCCGCCGTCGTGGTGAGGGCGAAGATCAGGAGCGTCTCCACGGCCGTCGCCGGGTTCCCCAGGATCCCCGCGCGCCGCGCCTCGGCGCAGGCCCGCAGGAAGAACCAGGCGATCGCGGCTCCTCCCGCGACGTGCACCGGCCGATCGAACCCTTCGTATCGGGCGTAGGCTCCCAGGCGCATGGCCGCCAGGTGCCCCAGGAAGACGCCGGCCGGGGCCCACCCACCGCTCAGCAGCGCCCGCAGGAGCCAGCCGGTCATCGCCGCGCCGGGCCGGGGGGATGCACGCCTGCGGCGCCGGCGGCCTGGTCCAGGATGGCCTCGATCCGATCGAGCCACTCCGCGTGCTCGGGCTTCATCAGCACCGAGCGGAGGCATGTGACCGTGGCCGCGCTTTTCCCGGGCGGCCGCGGCGCGCCCGGGAAGAGCGCCGCCGGGAGCTGCGCCAGCGCCAGGTGCAGCCCGCGCGCGGCGGCCTCCTCGAAGAGGCGGCGGGAGAGGGCCGACACCGCCGCGAGGTCCCCGGCGTGCGGGATCCAGGTGACGATGTCGAGCTCCGGCGGAGGGCCCGGTGCGAACCGCGGGTCGGCCGCCAGCCAGCGGTGCAGCTCCAGGGCGGCCCGCCGGCCCGCGTCCAGACCGCGGGCGAAGGCGCCGGCTGGGACCAGGGGGAGCAGCCTCTGGGTCGCCCACAGGGCCACCGCGGCCGCGCCAGGCCGCGAGCATTCCAGGCTGATCTCTCCCAGGTGCAGCTCTCGGGACGTGAAGTAGGTGTAGGGAGAGTCGTGCCGGTAGAGCGCGCCCACGGCCGGGTCGCGGAACAGGACGCAGCCGCAGCCGTACGGCTGAAGGCCGTGCTTGTGGGGGTCGATCACGATCGAGTCCGCCTCTGCCATCCTGTCGAACGCCGCGCGGGTCTCCGGGGCCAGGCTCCCCGCCAGGGTGAAGTAGCCGCCGTAGGCCGCGTCCACGTGAAGCCGGAAGCCATGGCGCTCGCGCAGCGCCAGGACTTCATGGAGCGGATCGACCGCCCCGGCCGCCGTCGTGCCGAGCGTGGCCACCACCGTTGCAATGCCGCCGCGCTCCAGGCGGGCGGCCAGAGCCGCGGGATCCATCCGGCCGCGAGCGTCGCACGGGATCTCCTCGAACGGGATGCGCAGCGCCGCGCTGATCCTGGCGTGCGTGTAGTGGGCCTGGCTGGAGGCGGCCACGGCGCCGTCGGGGCGCAGCCGGCCGGCCGCCCACAAGGCTTCCAGGCTGGCCATGGTCCCGCCTCCGCACAGGTGCCCGAGGTGCTCGCGCCATCCGAACATTCGCGCCAGCTCCGCCACCGCCTCCTTCTCCATGGCCGAGCTGGCCCGGCCGCCGTCCAGAGCGTGGTTGTTGGGATTGATCCAGAGCGACAGGGCGTAGGCCAGCCGGGCCACCGGATGCGGCGGCTTGAGCATCTGGCCGGCATAGAGAGGATGGAAGTAGGGGAAGTTGTCGCGCATCCTTTCGGCGGCTTCCAGCAGCACACGGGCCGTCCCCTCCGCATCGCATTGCTGGGAGGAAGGAGGCAGGTGGGCGAACCCTTCCTGCAGCCGCTCCAGGGCGGTGGCGAGGAGACGAAGCGAGTCGCCGTCGAGCGGCCCGGTCATCGGGCGCCGCCGGCGGGACCCGGGACCCGGAGTGGAGGTCGGAGCGTCGGACGCATGCGGCTGATTCTATCGGACACGCAGTCCGCCGTGGTGGGCCGGCGTTCAGCGTGCCGGCGGCGGGGTGATCTCCTGGCGGCGCCCTTCTCCACAACGCTCGTCCCTCATTTCCACAACACAGTGGGCCAATTGTAAAGCATTCAATTGATCGATCTTGACAATTCCGCCCGGCCGTTGCATACATCGGGTCAACCCGAATCGTGCGGGTTTCTCCGCCAGGACGCCGGCTCCGATGCCGGACCTGCGTCCCGCCCCTGGGGCTGGAAGCAGGCCCGGGCCTTCGAGGTCCACGAGGTCCTCTCCCAGGTGAGCGCGGCCGCCCACGCCATCGACGTGTGCCTGGCGGCCCTGC